>DATIOF010000170.1:0-12309 GCA_035473395.1 Gaiellaceae bacterium | reverse complement strand
CGAAGATCCGCTCGAGGGCATCGGGCGGGATGCCGGGACCCTCGTCCTCCACCTCGATCACGAGGTCGCCGCCTTCCGCCCGGCACGAGAGGCAGATCGCGTCGGCGGGCTCGGTGTGCTTGACGGCGTTCTCGAGCAGGGCGTCGAGGGAGATCCGCAGCGCCTCGGGGTCGGCGAGAACGATTCCCGGCGCGAGGCCACCGAGCCTCCAGGCTCGCGGGACGACCTCGGACCAGCGCAGGAAGATGTCCTCGAGGAAAGGCTCGACGTCGATCTCGGCCGGAACGACGAAGTCAGGCTGGTTCGACTTGGCCAGGAGCAGCAAACGCTCGACGATGTTCTCGATCCGCGTGAGCTCGTCGAGCGCGATCTCGACTTCCTGGCCGCCGGAGCCGTTCGCGCGCTGCAGCAGCTCGAGATGCCCGCGCGCGATCGTCACGGGCGTGCGCAGCTCGTGTGAGACGTCGTGGAGGAAGCCCTTCTGCTGGGCCAGCAGCTCGGCGCGCTCGGCCGCTTCGTCCTGCAGCTCCCTGACCGCGTCCTGGCGGCGGCGCGCATGCCAGACCATCGCCAGGAACATCGCCGACATGAGCGGCACCTCGAACAGCTCGCCCCAGAGCTGCTCGCCCTTGAAGGCATCGCTCAGGATCAACCCGCCGGTCGCCAGGATCACGAGGCCGAGCACGAGGCCGGTGTTGCCCGGCGACCAGACCCGGAAGCCGTAGACGAGGGTCAGGCTGATCCAGATGAAGTGGAACGGGATCGTCTCCCAGCTCGGAACGAGCCCCATCGCCACGAGGTTCGCTACGGCGAACGCGCCCCATGCGAGCTCGACGCCGTTACGCCGCGGTAACCCGATATCCGCCATGCCGCACCGTCTCGATCGGCGCCGAGGAGCCGAGCTTCTTCCGCAGCCGCCGCACGCAGACGTCGACAACGTTCGAATGGGGATCGAAGTGGTAGCCCCAGACGTCGGAGAGCAGGCGCTCGCGACTCACGACTTCGCCCTGATGCTGCACGAGGTGATGCAGCAGCCGGAACTCGCGATCGGAGAGGTCCGCAACCACCTCGCCGAGCCGAGCCTGCCGCCGCGCCAGATCGAGGGTCAGAGCCCCGGCGGAGAGGACGGTGCCGTCGCCGCCCCACTGGCCGCGCCGCAGCTGCGCCCGGATGCGTGCGAGGAGCTCGTCGAACGAGAACGGCTTGGCGACGTAGTCGCACGCGCCGAGCCCGAAGCCGCGGAGCTTGGTCTCGAGGTCGGCGCGCGCCGACACGATCACCACCGGCAGCTCGGGGCGACGCCGCTGCAGCTCCCGCAGGACGGTCAGGCCGTCGAGCCGGGGAAGGAGTAGGTCGAGCACGACCAGGTCGTACTCCTCGAGCACGGCCTGGCGAAGGCCGTCCGGGCCGTCGCCGGCAGCATCGACCGTGAATCCTTCCGCCTCGAGCCCGCGTGAGACGAAGGCCAGGATTCTGGGCTCGTCCTCGATCACCAGGATTCGCATCGGTATCCGTCGCGGACCCTAAGCAACATGACCTGAAAATGACACCCAAATGACAATCGCGTCATGTTCCGCGACAGCGGGGCCGCCGCTTCCTATGGTCGCGCGAGATGGGGGAGCGGATCGAAGGTGAGCGTCCGCAGAGCCCGGCGGGATACCCCGCCGAAGCCCCTGCGCCGCTGACAGACGAGGCGCGCTCGACCCGCTCGCTCTTCCCCGACGGAGCGGCGAAGCACTGGCTGCTCTCGTCGATCATCTGGCTGACGGTCGTCGACCTGTTCGGCCTAGTGCTCGCGACCGAGTTCGTCAGCCCGGAGGCCTTCGGCGGGATCTCGTGGCTGAGCTTCAGCCGGATTCGGCCAGCCCACGTGAACGGCGTGATCCTCGCCTGGCTGACGATGATGTACTTCGGCGCGCTCTTCTACATGCTGCCGCGGCTCGTCGGTACGCGCGGGATGTGGAGCGAGCGGCTGGGCATCGTCTGCGCCTGGGCCTGGAACCTGATGTACCTGCTCGGGATCATCGGGTTGCTGACCGGTCACAGCCAGGGCCGGGAGTACGGCGAGTTCATCTGGCCGATCGACATCGCCCTCCTGGTCATCTGGTCGGCGAACGTCGTGAACATCCTGGCGACCGTTGCGATCCGGACGATCCGGCCGATCTACGTCTCCGTCTGGTTCTTCATCGCGAGCCCGCTCTGGCTGGCGGTCGACTACGCGATCGGCAACGTGATCTGGCATCCGGGCCATATCTGGGGCGCTCCGTCGGGCGCGCTCAGTCAGAGCCTCTCGGACGCGATGCTGAACTGGTGGTACGCGCACAACCTGTTCGGGCTCTGGCTGACCCCGATGCTGCTCGCGCTGACGTACTACATCGTCCCGCGGGTCACCAACACGCCGCTCTACAGCTACACGCTCTCGCTGATCAGCTTCTGGGGAATGGCGTTCTTCTACACCGGCGTCGGCGACCACCACATCCTCCAGTCGCCCACGCCCGCCTGGCTGAAGACGATCGCCGAGGTCTCGTCGTGGATGCTGCTCGTGCCGGTCTTCGCCTTCACGATCAACATCCTCGGGACGATGAAGGGCAACTGGGACCGGTTCTTCACGAACTTACCCCTGCGCTTCACCATGACGGCCTTCTTCTTCTACTTCCTGGTCAACATCCAGGGAGCGTTCGAGGCGATCCAGCCGTTCAACAAGCTGACGCACTTCACGAACTTCGTCGTCGCGCACGCACACCTGGCGCTGCTCGGCGCCTTCACGATCCTCGGCATGGGCGTGATCGACTACATCGTCGCCCAGATCTTCGCGAAACCCCTCTGGAGCCGGAGCCTGTCGGAGTGGCAGTACTGGCTGGTGACCGTCGGCTTCACGGGCTTCTTCAGCGTGCTCACGCTGGCCGGCTTCCAGCAGGGCTTCAGCTGGCAGGACGGGATCCCGGAGGTCAACGTGCTGCCGCAGCTGCACGCGTACTACGTGGCCCGCGGGATCTTCGGAGCGATGATCGTCCTCTCCGGGATCGTGCAGATCGTGAACATCGGGATGACGATCTTCACCAACACGGCCGAGCGCCGGCGCCGTGAGACGCTCAAGGTCGCCGAGGCGATCGCGCCGCCGCCGGTGGCGAACTGATGGCCGACGAGCCCGAGACCCCGCAGGGCCGGCCCATCCCGCGCGGGTGGCAGCGCCATCCGCGAGAGCGAATGCTGATCACGCCGCTGATGGCCGGGCTCGGCGGCCTGATCGCGTTCTTTGCGGTCGTCTTCGTCGTGGTCTGGCTGCCGATCCACACCTTCGACCCACCGCCGTCGTACGACTGGACGCCGCTCTCGAATGCCGCGCTCGCGGGCCGCAACCTGTTCGCCTCGAACGGCTGCTACGTCTGTCACTCCGGCTACTCGCGCCCGCAGGACGTGCGCGAGGCGCTGTACTTCCTCTACCCGAAGGTCTCGCAGCCGGGCGACTTCTGGGGCACCGACCAGTCGCCCAACCTCCTCGGCACCGAGCGCACCGGCCCGGACCTCTCGCAGGAGTCGGGGTGGCACCCATACGACTGGCAGGTCGCGCACTTCTACGACCCGCGCTACATGGACCCGAAGTCCCTGATGCCCGACATGAAGTCGCTCTTCGACGACCGCCAGGTGGGGCAGCTGGTGGCGTTCGTGGAGCAGCGGAGCGGCAAGTCCGGCCTGCTGCGGTACGCGGGCCAGCTGTACGCCAAGCACGTCGTGCTCGCCAATCAGGGCTTTCCGGTGCCCTACAGGGGTTTCCAGGGCGCGCACAAGCCGATCGTCGAGGCGCTGCCCGACAGCAAGCTCACCCCGAAGGGCAACCAGCTCCAGGAGGCACCCAACCTCTCGCAGATCGAACGCGGCTACTGGCTCTCCGGCAACCCGTTGCCGGTCACCCAGCAGAACCTGATGCGCGGCAAGGAGGTCTTCCTCGACCGCTGCGTCGGCTGCCACGGCCTGGCCGGGGACGGCAAGGGCCCGGGCGCGCGCTTCCTTTCGCCGCCGCCGGCCGACTTCACCAGCGCCGACGACGCGTGCTGTGGCGGCGACACCGGGCCGGGTGACTTCTACTACCGCATCCTCCGAGGGTGGACGGGCACGGCGATGGAGAACTTCGGTGACCGGCTCTCCGTGAACGACATCTGGCGCGTGGTGCTGTTCATCAAGACGATCCCGAACGGCACGCTCAAGCCGAACCGCATCCCCGAGCCGAGGGACTACATCGTCTGGCAGCCCTCGGCGGAGCTGCTGGCCTGGTTGAAGGCACAGCAGCCGCTGACCGGCAGCGCGGATTTCCAGAAGCGACTCGTCGGGGACCCGTACATGCAGGAGGCGATGCGGGTCTTCCCCGGCCTGGCTCCGGGCGACAAGCTGACGCTGAACGACCAGGCCCACACACCGCTCTCGCTCCAGACGGCAGCCGCAGGCATCAAGGCGCTGTACCAGGACATGCTCGACCGGGCCTGGAGCGACGCTCAGGCTAGAGGCGAGAAGCTGCCCAACCCGGCGCAAAAGGCGATCCCGCCGGAGGTGCCGGGCCAGCAATGAGACGCCTTGCGCTAGCGGTCACGGTGGTTGCGGTCTCTGCGCTCAGCCTGCCGGCGGCGGCGTTCGCGCACGACCAGCCGGAGTCGAGCCAGTCGCGCTGGGTGATGGCCGATTGGATGATGGACACCTTCTTCATCTTCTCGGGCCTCGCGGTGCTCGCGTTCGTGGCGGCCTGGAAGGCCGGGCACTTCCAGGAGCTCGACCGGCAAGGAAGCCTGCCGCTGCTCGTGGAAGAAGAGGACTACTACACGCCCGACTGGGCGCTCGACGAAGAGGAGTGGCTCGATGGGGATGCCTAGCGGTGACTCGCCTGCCAAGGCGCAGGCGTACTACCACTACCTGAACGCACACCAGCTCACGATGCAGCGTCCTGCGACCTGGGAGGTGCGCTGGCTCGACCTCGCCTGGCTCTGGGGCTTCGTGATCGCCCTCTCGGTGATCCTGCTGCTCTGGGTCTGGCAGTACCGCTCGACCCGGCAGAAGGCGAACATCTATCCGGTGGACAGCTTCGGCGGCTACACGACGGAGCTTGCCGGCCCGGCCACCGCGTTCTTCCTGATCCTGACGGTGCTGATCACCGGGTTCGCCGTCGTGCTGGTCGTGGGCCACATCGTCTGGGGGCAGAAGTTCTGATGGAGGCCCCGCTGCAGGAAGCCTCGGCGCTCCCGTACGTCGCCTGGTCGTCGTCGAGCGTCGCAGTGATCCCGGCCGAGCAGTGGCCGCTCGTGTTCGGCTCGATGCAGGCGCTCAAGGGCCACGTGCAGGAGTACCCGGGCTGCCAGAAGCTCGAGGCCTTCGTCGCGCCCGCCGGCGCTGACTATCGCGTGCACTGCTACACGACCTGGGACACGCCCGAGCAGCTCGAGGCGTTCCTCGAGCGTGGCTACACGTTCGAGCGGATGCTCGACGACGTCGCCGGCCTCTCGGCCGAGCCCACCCTCGTGATGGAGAAGGTGTTCTGATGGAAGAGCCCCAGCAGCCCCAGCGCCCCGCGCGACCACTCGCGGGCTACCGGGACGTCGGCGAGGACGTCCGCCACTCCCGCGACGCGATGACCCGAGCCTGGGTGATCCTCGCGATCCTGGTGGTCCTGTACCTCGCCTGGACCCTGACGGTCTACTTCCTCGAGCCCGGGCTGCGCTAGGCGACAAGGCGGCGTGTACGTCAAGCACGTCACCTCGCTGCAGTTCCTGACGTACGTGTGGCTCTTCGCCGCCGTGCTCGCGGCGGTGTTCTTCTTCGTGCCTGGTCGCACGCCGCCGACCCGCGACGAGCCCTACCCGGACGACGAGCTCCATGCGCACGACCGCAAGGCTGCGAAGTACTTCCTCGCCGGCGGCTTCTTCCTCGTGCTCGGAAGCCTGCACATGGTGCTGAAGAACCTGCCCTGGGTCTCGGAGTACCTCGCGCGCACGGGCTACGCGGGCCACCTCGTCCGCGACCTCTCGAACACGCACGTGATGATCGTCGGCGGCGGCACGCTGCTCGCCACGGGGCTGTGCTGGCTGGCCCTGCCGCGCATCGTCGGCCGGCCGCTCGCCAGCGAGGGCCTCGCGCAGTGCGCCTTCTGGTTCACAGTCGTCGGCCTCGCGGTCTTCTACGTCTCGCTGATCGGCAACGGGATCGCGATGGGCTCGCTGATCGAGCATGGCTGGAGCTATCCGGCGGCCAAGGCGCACATGGGCAACTGGTACAAGGCCCCGACCGGGATGGGCGCCGGCGTGATGGGCCTCGGCTACTGGTGCTTCGCGACCAATGTCTGCGTGACGATCTTCCAGTCGCGCCTCGTCCGCGTGCCCAAGCCGCAGTGGCATCTGTGGAAGTTCTTCGCCACGGGCGCCGCGGCGCTGACGGTCGGGACCGTCCAGGGCGTGATCCAGGTCCAGCCAGCGAACGCGAACTGGCTCTACAAGGCGGGCCATGCCGGCGAATGGATCGACCCGATCAGCCACGCGCACATCAACCTCGTCACCGGCCTGACGATGCTCGTCGCCGGCGCGTTCTTCGCGCTGATCCGCAGGGCGGGTGGGGTGGAGCCGTCGCCTCGGCAGCTGAACAGGGTCTTCTACGCGCTCCTCGGCGGCTCGCTTGCCTTCTACTTCTCGACGCTGTACCTCGGGCTCCACGAGGGTGGGCTCGTCGTCCACCACGGCCTCACACCGCAGCAGGCCGAGGAGGCCACGGCGCTGCACCCGTTCCTGATCATGGGCTCCGGGATCGCGATGTTCGCCGCGTTCTGGCTGCTGCTCGTGACGATCGTCCGGGCGGTCTGGCGGAGCGAGGGCCCGCTGCGGCCGTTCGTGCTCGCAGGCTGCGCGGCGCTGGCGGTCGGCACGCTCCAGGGGCCGGTGCAGGCGGTGCCGCTCGTCAACGAGGCTCTCGACCGGGGAGGCGAGGCCGGCGACGTGATCGTCAACCTGCACGCCCAGCTGAACATGCTCGGCGGCTTGATGCTCCTGCTGACCGGGCTGTCGCTCGTCGCGCTGCACGCGCTCGGAGCGGAGTGGCAGCAGCGGCGTGCGCGCCTCACCGTGCGTCTCGTCGGTATCGGGATCGCCGTCTACTACGCCGCGGGTGTGACCTTCTCGGCGATTGCGGCGCATCGCGTCGCCGGTGGCGGGTCGTTCGCCTCCGCAGTGTCCGCGCTCGAGCCATGGCAGTCGCTCGTGCTCGTCCCGGCCGCGCTGCTCGTGCTCGCCGGGTTTGCCGCCTACGCCTCGGCCGCGTGGCGCATGAGCGCGCGCCAGCGCGCGGAGGGCCGTGCCGCGGTCGCCGCCACGCCTCAGGTCTACTCGGGCACGATCCCGAGACGCGTGAGACGCCGAAGCCCAGCGGCCATGGCGGGCTACGAGCTGCCGCTCGGGCTGATGGGCTTCCCGGGAGTCGGCTGGCTCTTCGCAGGGTTCCCGCTGACCGCGTCGATCCTGTTGATGGCCGGCCCCGCGCTGACGTGGGCCGTGATCCCGGTCGCGTTCAGCCCCTTTGGGCAAGGGCCGCTGCGGGATATCGGGTGGAAGGTCGAGCTCGTCTGGCTGCCGGTGATGGCACTGCTCTCGTCCGCCCTGCTCTACCGCGCCCACGCCCGGCGTCGCGCGCGCCTCGACGGGCGGCCGCCGCGTGGGAAGGCCGTCCAGTCGAGGGCAAGCGGCTACCGCGCCCGCGTCAGCGCGGCTCTCGGCGGGATCGCCCTGCTGCTCGTGGCGATTCCCTTCGTGCCAGCGCTCGCGGGCGTCGGCGGCAGCACGGTGCGCTACTCGTACGAGCCGAGGCTGACACCCGATGTGACCGGCCAGTTCGTGAGCACCAAACGTGGCCCGGTGAAGCTCTTCGCCTGGAATGCACCACAAGCAACCACGCCCGCGGATGCGCTGAAGCTCCACGCCGGCGACGTTCGCTCGCTGGTCGTCCGGGCCTCGGCCCTCGACGCGGCCAAGGCGTACCAGCTGTACGACCTCGTCCGCGGCGGCTCCGTCCCGCTGAGCGCGTCGAAAGCCTCTCCCCGCGAGCTCGTGCTCGCTCCCGCCAAGCCGCTGCGGCCGGGCAGCTACGCCTTCGTCGCCACGCACGAGGGGATGTTCGGAGGTCGCGACTTCGCGTATCTCCGCATCGTGCCGCCCTCGGTCGCCGTGACGGCGATCAGCTCCCGGCCGCACGCGGCGGCTCCTGCCGTGCTGGACGCGCTCTTGCCGCTCTGCGCCTCGCTGCTCGCGCTCGCCTTCGCCGTCATGCTGCTGCGTTCGTTCCTGCGTCGCCGCTCGGGCGAGAAGGTGCTCTGGGGCTGCGGCTTCCTCCTGTTCGCAGTCGCTGCCGCCTGCGAGGCGGTCGCGCAGCGGTCCGGCTGGAGCCCTGGGCTCTTCCGGACCTACTACCTCGCGGGCGGCGTCTTGACGGTCGCCTACCTCGGCGCCGGCTCGGCCTGGCTGCTGCTGTCGAGGCGGGCGCGCGACTGGCTCGTGGGAGGGCTGGCGGTCGCGACGACGGCGGCCGTGGTCAGCGTGGCGCTCGCCGGCGTCCACGCCGGAACGCTCGCCGCGACCGCCCACGGGCGGCCTCCCGCCAACACGGCACTCGAAGGCCACGCGTTCCTCTGGGCGGTCGGGCTCAACTCGTTCGGGAGCCTGTTCCTGATCGGCGGCGCGCTCTACTCGATCGCACGGCGGCAGCGGGTGCGGGCGAACCTCTGGATCGGCGGCGGCGCGCTGGTCGTCGCGCTCGCGACGGGCCTTTCGCGGGCCGGGTCGTACCAGCTCGTCTACGCGGGCGAGCTGCTCGGGATCGCGCTGATGTTCGCCGGCTTCGCGTTCGTCGGAAAACAGCCCAGGCGCCGGCCTCAGCCTTCGACCCAGTCTCGCGTCAGGTACAGCCAGAAGGCGAGGCCCGCCTAGTCGCGCTAGCTGCGGAAGCGACGGCTCCTCGAGCAAGCGCCAGCACTGGTGCGCCATCGGCTACCAGAGCGGCAAAGCGCTCCTGCGACATGAGCGGCCACCGTAGGCCGCCACCGCGAAGGTGCGAGAGTGCGGCAGCTTCTGCGCCGCGGCCAACTTTGCCCACGCCGACGTGGACTTCCCGGCCGAGGGCTTGAGGATGTACTCGACGGCGCGCCTCACGGCTGCGCAGCTCGTACGAGACGTCGTCTAGGACCACTTCTTCTGGGGCCAGCAGGCTCGGCGTGCGCGCCGGCAGCCGGCGATCAGGGGGTACCGCCGCGCGGCTCGTCGCAGTGCGCGAGCACTCGCGCGGCGACATCGCGCGCCCGGGACCTCCGCGGGATGCCAATGTCGTAAAGGCGCACCGACCCAGCGAGGGAGGCGTTGATTTCCAGGTGGTGCTCGAGGTAGCCATCCACCTGCAAGTTGTTGATGAAGCTGCTGCCGAGCAGCGTCTTCCCCGGGGAGTCCTCATGCTTGTTGATCGTAATCCGTGTCGCCTCCGAGTCGGGCCGCAGGAAGTAGAGGCAGGCAAGTGGCAGTGGCGAGGCGCAAGGCTCAGGCTCGAGCATCAACTTGTCGCTACGACCGACGCACGGCCCAACCCGCAGTTTCTGTGTGGAGGGGATTTGCCCGAGCTCGGCCTCGTCGAGGCTCAGACGAGCCGGGCCTGGATACGCACGCACGCCCCCAGGGCCGCTTTCGAGAACGAGCACCTCGTCGGTGAAGAAGGATGCCCCCAGTGCGACGAGGTGGGCCGTTACCGAGGTCTTCCCGCTGCCCGGCGGGCCCACGAACGCGAGTACCTTTCCGCGCACGGCGGCGGCGCTCGCGTGAAAGACCGAGAGCCCCTGCAAAGCGGCACAGAGCGGCAGTACCTGCGCAAAGAAGAGCCGCTGCCAACGCACTGGCGGCACACGCGGCAGCGCCGATGCGATCGAGCAGCCGTCGAGCGCGATCAGATGCCGTCCGTAATAGGGCGCCCAGATCCGAAAGCCGTCACGCTCGTGGGAGTCAATCCGCAGGAAGAGCCGGCCGTTCGGATGTCGTCGCTCGAGGAGCGTTTCACCGTCGTCGAGTCGCCACGCGGTCTCGACCTCCTCCGCCGATACCTCGCGCCAAGACGTAACGCGCTCGCCGGCCGCGGTCGCGGGCTGCAGGCCCGGGAAGGGCCCAGGTGTCTCGAGCACGAGGCCGAACCCGTAGCCTGACCAGCGCGCAAGCGACGGAGCCGGCTGTGGGTGGAGCTCAAGCGCTTGTCTGAACAGCAGCCTGCGGTCGTCGACCTCGACGTGCGCCTCGACCTCGCTCATGTCAGCTTCCTCCGTCTCGGTCAGGCCCAGGATCTCGCGACCGAGGTCGCCAGCGGGATGAGGATCAGTCGATGGGCGCTCGACGGCCTGCATTTGCTCGCCATTTCAGCGTTCCGCGGCCCCAGACCAGTCGTTGCCATCACCGCGCCCATGCACCGACCCTAGAAAAGTCGGAGCGCCTGAAAAAGGGTCCCGGAGAAAGACCGCTCGCGTGGCGAGGCGCGCGCCTCGCCGATCGGTTAGGGGCCCCCCGTCGACCGTCCGGTCTTCGGCTTCTGGCCTACTGCTTTTGGGTCACCGCTCTTAGAGTGAAAACAGCGCACGACTGGCGTGCGCGCGGATGATGCGGGAGCCATTGGTGGAAGAACTGACCGAGTTGCGGCCTGTTGCCGGCACAGAGGGACGCGGCGTCGCCGCGGTGGCGCGCCCGCGGCTTCATCGTGGCCGTACGTGGATGCTCGCCGCGGGCGATTCCGTAGCACTCCTCGCCGCCTACGCGGTCTCGTACGCAATCGCGGCGAGCATCGCGCCACTGCCCCCCGTCTCGGCAGCGCCTTGGTTCCTGGCGCTCGTCGCCGCCACCGCGCCCCTTGTCTGGGCTGGCGTTTTCACCGCCTACCACCTCTACGAGAACGACAATCTGAAGATCTCCGTCTCGAGCTTCGACGAGGTACGTGACCTGTTCCATGCGATCCTTGCCGGCTCGCTCGGCTATTTGATCGTCTCCCAGGCGGTGCGGGTCGCCTTCGGCTGGTGGATCTACGCACCGGCCGAGGCCGTGCTGTTCCTCTCTGCAGCGCTGATCGCGGTGCCGGTCGCGCGCGGCTCGATCCGAAGCTGGGTCTTCCCGCGCGTGATGAAGCCTCGGCGCACACTCATCGTTGGGAGCGGCGACGACGCGCACCTGGTGTACCGGAAGCTGAAGGCACACCCGGAGTACGGCCTCGAGGTCGTCGGCTTCCTCGACGGCGACGCGGCGCAACCGCCTCCCGGACCGGTCCTAGGCAGTCCCGACGAGATCGCGCGCGTCGTCGACGAGCACGACATCGACCGCGTGCTGCTCGCCTCGTCGGTGGGCTCGCACGAGGAGACCCTGGATCTCGTGCGCACAGTGCGACGGCCCAACGTCCAGGTCTCGATCGTCCCGCGTTACTTCGAGATCTTCACTTCGCACGCGATCCTCGACGACGTCGAAGGCATGCCCGTCGTCACGCTGCCGCCCATGCGCCTCGGACGGAGCGCGCAGCTGCTGAAGCGGTCGATGGACATCCTCGTGTCGGCGACTGCGCTACTCGTGCTCGCGCCCGTGCTCGGCGCGGTCGCGCTGGCGATTCGGCTCGACAGCCCGGGGCCTGCGCTCTACTGGCAACCGCGCCGGGGCCGCCTCGGCTCGACCTTCCGCATCGTCAAGTTCCGGACGATGTTCACCGGCGCCGAGCAGCGCCGCGAAGAGGTTCTGCACATGAACGAGGTCGACGGGCCGCTGTTCAAGATCAAGGGCAAGGATCCGCGCGTGACGCGGATTGGCTCCTTCCTGCGACGGACGAGCCTCGACGAGCTTCCCCAGCTCTGGAACGTCTTCAAGGGCGAGATGAGCCTCGTCGGCCCGCGGCCGTTCGTGATCTATGAGGCCGACAGGATCACGGGCTGGGCGTCACGCCGGCTCGACATGACGCCTGGGCTGACCGGGCTCTGGCAGGTGCTCGGGCGCAACGACATCCCCTTCGAGGAGATGACGAAGCTCGACTACCTGTACGTCACGAACTGGTCGCTCTGGTGGGACCTGAAGATCCTTTGCCAGACGATTCCGGTCGTCCTCGGCAAACGCGGCGCCTACTAGCCGACGAGTATCTGGTGTCCTAGCTCGCCGAGCTAGGGACCGACGAACTCATCCGGCCCCGCGTCGCACACCCCGGAACGCGGCTGGCCGTCGATATCCAGGTTGTTGGCCCGGAGCGAGCAGTAGGTGTTCTCGCCCGCGTTGATGGCGGGAGAGCCGGCCAGCA
>DATIOF010000169.1:0-18561 GCA_035473395.1 Gaiellaceae bacterium | reverse complement strand
CGACCTCGCCATCCTCGCGCAGTGGGACGGCCGCCGCCGCTACGCGAACCTGCGCAAGCTCGCGCGGATGGCCCGCTCCTACGAGGAGTTGCGCGGGCCCGACGTCCAGGGCTTCGTCCGCTTCGTCGCGGAGCAGGACGCAGTTGGCGCGTCGGAGCTGGAGGCGGTGGCCGAAGAAGAAGGCACGGACGTGATCCGGCTGCTGACGATCCACTCGGCCAAGGGGCTCGAGTTCAAGGTCGTGGTCGTCGCCGACGCTGGCCGCGACCGTGCCCGACCCGACGCGGACGAGATCCTCTGCCTGCCCGACGGGCGGCTCGGCTTCCGCGTGGCCGATCCCGAGACCGGCAAGCGGTTGACGACCGCCGAGTACGAGAGCGTCAAGGCGGCCGAGCAGGACGCGGAGGAGGCCGAGCGCCGGCGCCTCTACTACGTCGCCATGACACGCGCTATCGACAGGCTGATCGTGTCCGGCGCGATCGGCGAGCGTGGGGCGGATGCGGGCACGCCGATCGGCTGGGTGCTCGACCGGCTCGAGGCTGGGGAGCTCGAGGAGGCTGCGGCCGGGCCGCTGGAGATCGAGCGCGGCGGTGCGCGGGTGCTCGTTCGGCTCGACCGTTTCGCGCCCGAGCCTGAAGTGGCGGCGGAGCCCGGGGGAGTGGAGCAGCTCGAGCTGTTCGCGGTCTCCGAGAACGGCGCTGCCGCGCCTGACGCTCCTGAACTCGCGCCGCTCGCCGAGCTGGCCGCCCCGCCGCTTCATCGCGTGCGGCGGCTCTCGTACAGCGCGCTCTCGCTGTTCGAGCGCTGCTCGTACCGTTACTTCGCCGAGCGGGTCGTCGGTCTGCGCCCCGCGCATGCGTCCGGGACGGTCCCGGGCCAGACCGGGCTCGCGGCCACCGAGATCGGCGACGCGGTCCACGCGCTGCTGGAGCACGTCGACTTGCGCGCTCCCGCCGTGCCCGAGGATCTCGCCGAGCTCACTCGAGCCCGCTATCCGGCCGTCACCGAGGAGGAGCTGGAACGGATCCGTGCTTTCGTCGCCTCGTACTGCGAGTCGGAGCTGGCCGCGCGGATCGGCGCGCTCGAAGGCGCGACCGCCGAGCTGCCCTTCGCGTTCGAGCGCGACGGCGTCCTGCTCCACGGCCGCATCGACGTGCTCCACCGCGACGGCCCGCGGGCGCTCGTGCTCGACTACAAGACGAACTCGCTCGCCGAGGGAACGCCCGACGAGATCGTCGCTCACGACTACGGACTGCAGAAGCTCGTCTACGCATTGGCCTGCTTCCGCGCCGGCGCCGAGGAGGTCGAGGTCGTCTATCACTTCCTCGAGCGGCCCGACGCGGTCGTGACCACGACCTACCGGCTCGCCGATGTTCCCTCGCTCGAGGCCGAGCTGTCCGAAGCAATCGCGCGGATCCAGGCGAACGAGTTCCGCCCGACGCCCGACGAGTTCGTCTGCCGCGACTGCCCCGCGCTCGACCTCGTCTGCGCGGGCCCGAAGCTCCGCGGCTGATGGCCCGCAGCTTCGTCCGCGAGGCGCGGCGCCGCGTCGGCCCGAAGCGCGAGCGGATCCGGCCGATCGTCGAGCGGCTGCTGGCCGAGCACCCCGACGCGACGATCGCGCTCCACTATCGCAACGACCTCGAGCTGCTCGTCTCGGTGATGCTCTCGGCGCAGACGACGGACGTGAACGTCAACCGCGTCACCGAGCGGCTGTTCGAGAAGTACCGCACGCCGCAGGACTACCTCGCCGTCTCGCCCGAGGAGCTCGAGAACGACATCCGCGCGACCGGCTTCTTCCGCCAGAAGGCCAAGGCGCTGCGCGGGACGATGGCGATGCTGCTCGAGGACTACGACGGCCAGGTGCCCCGGCACATGGACGAGTTGCTGCGGCTTCCCGGCGTCGCGCGCAAGACGGCCAACGTCGTGATCGCCGAGCGCGGGCAGGCCGAAGGGATCGTCGTCGACACACACGTGCGCCGGCTCTCGCAGCGGCTCGGCTTGACGCGGCAGGAAGACCCGGTCAAGATCGAGCGCGACCTGGTCAGGCTCGTGCCGCGCGAGTACTGGAACGTCTTCCCGCACCTGCTGATCTGGCATGGCCGCCGGGTCTGCATCGCCCGGACGCCGCGCTGCGAGGTCTGCGTGCTGAACGATCTCTGTCCTGCATCTCGCGTCGAAGTCGGCACAGACAGGGCACACGCGCGCGCGTAGGCTCGAGCCATGCGCGGGGTCGATCTCGCGATCTACGCGGACGCACTCGCGGGCGAGGCGTCGAGCCTGGCCGCCAGGGCCGAGCGGGCGCGCTCGCGCCTGCGGCAGGCGGCGATCGAGAAGCGGGCGCGCACCGAGCTGACCGCCGTCGCCGTGGAACGGCTCGAGGCGCTCGGCGTGCTGGGCGGGATCGACGAGGTGGCAACAGGCGCGGAGCTGCGCGAGCTCGAGGCCGTGCTCGACGCCGTCGAGGAGCTTCAGACCTGGCTGGAGGCGGAGCTCAGCGCGGCGTGAGGCCGACCAAGAGCCCGCCGTCGTCGTCGTACGCGGGGAAGAAGTCGCCGATGACCCGCTTGACGGTGCCGGCGCGCGAGCGCAGCTCGAGCTGCTGCCCCAGGCGCCGCACGCCCCACTCGATCGCCACCTTCGCGGGGCTGTCGCCGTCGTAGCCGGTGATCCCGAGCGCCTCGACCACGTCGCGGCCCATCAGGTCCTGCTCCTTGTAGCCGGAGAGCTCGAAGATGTCGCGCCCGCAGGCCAGCACGCGGGCCTCGTTGTCGCAGACCACGAAGCCGGTGCTCGGGGCCGGGTAGTAGTCCTCGAGCAGCTCGAACAGAAAGCCGAAGCCGCAGCGGTGGCAGGCGACCGCCTCGTTGGTCAGTCCCTCGCGGCGGTCGTGGTCGATCGAGCGATCCTTGCAGTTCGGGCAGATGAAGTACGGCACGCGGCGATCGTAGCTAGGGCGCGCGGCGTCGCCGACCCGCGAGCGAGCGCGGGTCGAGCGACCCCAGCGGCGGCAGTTTCACCCGAAGGGGCTTGCCGCCGATCCAGCCGAGCCAGCGGAAGAAGAGCAGCTGGAGGATCGTCGTCGCGATGATCCAGCCCCAGCTCCACCAGTAGCCGAAGCTCCAGTGCAGCTCCGGCATATTGTCGAAGTTCTGGCCGTAGACGCCGACGATGAAGGTCGGCACCAGCAGCAGCGAGGCGATCACCGTCAGGCGCTTCGTCACCTCGTTCTGGTCGTTGGCGATCTTCGCCTGCTGGTAGTCGCGGGCGCTTGCGAGCAGGTCGCGCGAGAAGTCGAGCCCGTCGACCGCGCGCAGGAGCTTGTCGTAGACGTCCGCGAAGTCCAGCTCGACGTCACGCGGGAGCACCTCGGGGCCCTCGCCGATGTCGATCCGCCGGTCCACGACCCGGCGAATGGCGTCGCGCGTCGGTGAGACGACGCGACGGACGTGCAGGAGGTCGTGTCGCAGGGTGGAGATGCGCCGCCGGACCAGCGCTGCCGGCCACTCGTCGATCCCGTCCTCGAGCTCGTCGATCTCCTCGTCGAGCGCGTCGACGAGGTCGAGGAAGTACTCCGCGATCAGGTCGACGAGCCGGTAGACCATCACGCCACCCCGCTTGTCGTCGTCCCGCGCTGCCGACTCCATCGCCGCGGTGATGTCGAACGGCTTGCCGTTCTCGGGCGTCTTGCGCACGGTCACCAGGCGTTCCCGCGTCGCGATCAGGTCGATCTCCTGGTAGTAGATGCGGTTCTCGTCTCGCAGGGCGATTGGGACGAGGAAGACGCCGAACACGTAGTGGTCGTGGCCCTCGAGCCTCGGGCGCGGCTCGTCGTCCAGTCGCGTCGGCTCGAGCAGTTGCTCGAAGGCAAGGTCGTGGACCTCGATCTCGAGAGCGGAGCGGATCCCCTCCGCGTCGGGGTCGAGCAGGTCGATCCACTCGGCCATCGGCCGAGGGTACGCGTGCGGTCGGTCGGAGCTAGCCCTCGCGCGGCGCGGCGAGCGCGCTCGCCGCGTGGCCCTCGCGGGCCGCGAGCCAGCGCTCGGCGTCGAGCGCGGCCATCGCGCCGGTGCCCGCGGCGGTGACGGCCTGGCGGTACGTGTGGTCGACGACGTCGCCGGCCGCGAAGACGCCCTCACGGTTCGTCTCCGTCGAGCCCGGCTTCGTGACCAAATAGCCGGCCTCGTCGTGGTCGAGCTGGTCGACGAAGAGCTTCGTGTTGGGGTCGTGCCCGACCGCCACGAACACGCCGTCCGCCGGCAGCTCGCTGGTCTCGTTCGTCTCGACATCGCGGATCACGACGCCGCTGGTGGCGCCGTTCTCGCTCAGCACCTCTTCGACGACGGCCGGCGTGACGAACTCGATCTTGTCGTTGTTGCGGGCGCGGTCGAGCATGATCTGCGAGGCGCGGAAGTCGTTGCGCCGGTGGACGAGGCTGACCTTGGTGGCGAACTTCGTCAGGAAGACCGCCTCCTCCATCGCCGAGTCGCCGCCGCCGACGACCACGACCTGCTTGTCGCGGAAGAAGGCCGCGTCGCAGACCGCGCAGTACGAGACTCCCCGCCCCTGCAGGGTGCGCTCGGACTCGAGCCCGAGCTGCCGCGCCGTCGCGCCGGTGGCGATGATCACGCTCTCGGCGACGTACTCGTTGTCGCCGACCCAGACGCGCAGCGGGTGCTCGGTGAAGTCGACCTTGGTGACGTCGTCGGTGAGGAACTCCGCGCCGAAGCGCTCGGCCTGGCGGCGGAAGTCCTGCATCATCGCCGGGCCCATGACCCCGTCGGGATAGCCCGGATAGTTCTCGACATCGCTCGTGATCATCAGCTGCCCGCCCCACGCGAAGCCCTCGATCACGAGCGGCTGCAGGTTGGCGCGCGCGGCGTAGAGCGCGGCCGTGTAACCCGACGGCCCGCCGCCGATGATGATCAATTCTCTTGTGTCCCCGTTCATTTCTTCCTCCGTAGTAGTAAACGCATCGGGGCGGTCGAACCTTCCGTAATCGGCCTCGCGCGCCCCGCAAAGCTACAGCCTGCGTCGGCCCTCATCGCGGCCACAGCCGGCGCCGCCCAGGCGGTTGCTCGTCCGCACCGACAGCGGCCGCGGCGGCGGCGAAATCGGGGCTCTCCAGGCGCATCAGCTGCTCGAGACTGCTCTCGCCGTTGCCGGAGAGCCGCAGCGCGTGCGCGTTCAGCGCCTGCTCGAAGATCGTGCGCGCGAAGCGAGCGTTGCCGAACCCTTCGCCCCGCTCGGCGCGCGCGAAGATCCGCCGTAGCTCCTCGGCGCCGGCAGGGTCGACCCGGTACTCGTTCTGGCGCGCGAAGCCTTCCGTGATCGCGACGAGCTCGTCGTTCGAGTAGTCCGGGAAGGTGATCTCGCGCGAGAAGCGTGAGCGCAGCCCGGGGTTCGAGTCGAGCAGCTCGTTCATCAGCGTCGGGTAGCCCGCCACGATCACGACGAGCCGGTGGCGGTAGTCCTCCATTCGCTTCAGCAGCGTCTCGACCGCCTCCTGGCCGAAGTCCGGGCCGCGATACCCGGAGCGGGCGAGGGCATAGGCCTCGTCGATGAAGAGCACGCCGTCGAGCGCTCGACGGACGGCGCGGTCGGTCTTGATCGCGGTCATGCCGACGTACTCGCCCACCAGCGCGGCGCGGTCGACCTCGACGAGGTGGCCGCGCTTGAGCAGGCCCATCGCGCGGTACATATGCGCGAGCAGTCGCGCGACCGTGGTCTTGCCCGTGCCCGGGTTGCCGAGGAAGACCAGGTGCTGCGACGTCGCGACCTCGGGCAGGCCGTGCTCGAGGCGGCGAGCCTGAACCTGCAGGAACGCGACCAGCGCGCGCACCTGCTCCTTGACCGTTTCGAGGCCGACGAGCGAGTCGAGCTCGGCCTGCAGCTCCTCGAGGCTGCGAGTGTCCGGCGCCGGCCTGCGCGGGTCGAGCCGGTCGAGCCAGTCGGCGTCGGCGCCCTGCCGGACCTGCTCGCGCAGGACGTTCAGCCCGAACAGAAGCTCCTGGAGCGGGTTGGCCATCAGCCCGAAGGTACCCACCCGCCGAAACGCAAAGCGCCGGTTGCGGCTCGCGCATAGAATCGCCGCCTTCCGGCGAAGGGACGTTCGTGGCTTCGACTGTGACGTGGGACGGCCTGCGCGACCTCGCGGCTTTTCGGGCGCAGAACGGCTGCGCGATCAGTCTCTACCTCGATCTCGACCCGAGCGACACGCCGACCGCCGCCACGGCCGACACGCGCGTGAACGCGCTGATCGACGCGATCGAGCGCTCGGACGCGGCGCGCCGGCCCGAGCTGACGCACGAGCAGCGCGAGAGCCTCCACCGCGACCGCGACCGCCTGCGCGCGTACTTCGAGCAGGAGTTCGACCGCGACGGCACGCTCGGCCTGGCCGTCTTCTGCGGCTCGCTCGACAACCTCTGGGCGCCGCTGCCGCTGAGCGCGAGCGTGCCCGACAAGGTCAAGGTCAACCGCAGCCTCTACCTCGCGCCGCTCGTCTCGCTGGTCGGGCGCGGGGAGGGCGCGCTCGTGATCTTCGTCGGCCGAGAGCGCGGCGATCTCTACCGGCTGCGCGCGGGCCGGCTCCAGGAGATCGTCGAGCAAACCGACGACACTCCCGGCCGCCACGACCAGGGTGGCTGGTCACAGGCGCGCTACCAGCGGCACATCGAGAAGCTCGTCCACGATCACCTGAAGGAGGTCGCCGAGCACGTCGACGAGCAGGTGCGCCGGCTGCGCGGCCCAAAGCTGGTCGTCGTCGCCTCCGAAGAGACGAGGGCGGAGTTCGAGGGCGCGCTCTCCAACGACGCGCGCAAGGCGATCGTCGGCTGGACGAGCGCCGACGCCCACGCGACGCCGGCCGAGCTGCTCGAGTTGGTCGAGCCGCTGCTCGAGTCGTGGCGTGGCGAGCAGGAGACCGAGGCGGTCGAGCGCTGGCAGGAGGAGGCCGGCCGCAACGCCCGCGCCTCGTCTGGCTGGGACTCGACGCTCGAGGCGGCCTCGGACGGCCGCGTCGACCTGCTTCTCTTCCAGGAAGGTGCTGACCACGAAGCGTGGGAGTGCCCGGCGTGCGGCCGCGTCGGGATCGAGGGTGGGGCCTGCCCGCTCGACGGCACGCAGATGGAGCACCGCGACGACGGTCTCGACCTGGCCGTGCACCAGACGCTCGCGCACGGCGGGACGGTGCTGGCGATCCAGCAGCGCCAGGACCTCGAGCCCGTCGAGGGCATCGGGGCTCTGCTCCGCTTCTAAGCGGCGTCGACCGCGCGCGGAAGCTCGTGCGTCTCGGCCGGCTCGAGCTCCGGCTCCGAGTCGACGGCCTGCTCGAGCTTCGACTCGAACTTGCCGAGCCGCTTCTCGGAGTCGAGGAACTTGTTCTGCGCGCGACCGAGGTGCGTCCCGACCAGCTCGAAGTCCTCCTTGAAGCGCCCGAAGTCCTTCTGCAGCTGCGCGCAGTAGGCCATCACCTCGTGCGCGTGCTGCTCGATCTGGAGGCCCTTCAGCCCGAGCACGATCACCTGCAGGTACGCGGTCAGCGTGGTCGGCGAGACGGGCAGCACACGCTTCTCGTGCGCGTACGCGAGCAGCGCGCCGGTGCGGCCGCAGGCGAGCTCGTAATAGATCGCCTCCGACGGCAGGTACATGAAGGCGAAGTCGTAGGTGCCCTCGTCGGGCCGGATGTACTTGCTCGAGATCGCGTCGACGTGCGACTTCACGTCGCGGGCGAACAGCTTCTCGAACTGGCCGCGCTCGATGTCGTTGTCGGCGCGCAGCATCCGCTCGAAGTTGTCGAGCGGGAACTTGGAATCGATCGGGACGATGCGGTCGACCTTGATCACCGCGTCGACGCGCTCGCCGCCGGCGAAGCCGTACTGGAACTCGAAGGCCGTGGCCGGCAGCCGGTCGCGCAGCAGGTTCTCGAGCAGCAGCTCCCCGAAGCCGCCGCGGGCCTTGGGCGGGCGCAGGATCTCCTGCAGCTCGCTCAGCCCCTTCGCCTGCTCGGCCATCTGCACGGTCGCTTGCCCGACCTCGCCGAGCTGCTTGTGGATCGCGTTCGTCTGCTTGGCCGCGTGCTCGAGCCGGCGGTCGACCTTTGTGTCGAGCTCGCCCAGGCGCCGGTCCATCGTGGCCGTGATCGCCTCGAGGCGCCCGTCCACCTCGCGATTGCGCACCGCGAGGAGCTGGTCGAGCACGCGCGCCGTCTCCGTGCCGGTCTCCCCGAGGCGCCGGCTGAGCCAGAACGCCAGCGCGATGCCGCCGGCGAGCAGGACGATGAGCGTGATTGCGATCACCATGAGCCGACGAACCCTAGGGGGACCGTCGGACGGCACGAGAGAGGGCGGCTCTCGCCGCCCTCAAAGGCACCGTTGCGCCGGGGTTTAGGTGTCCGAGCGCTCCGCGTGATGCTCGGCGGCCCGCTCGCGCTCAGCCTGGGCTTGGTCTTCCGCGCTCTCGGCGCGCTCCGAGGCCATGCCCTCCTTCTCCTGGTGCATGCCGTCGCGGCGCATCGAGTCGTCGCCGGTCAGGTCGCCGGCGGCCTTCTTGCCGCGACCCATGATCTTGTCCAAGAAACTCATCCTTAGCCTCCTTGCGGGTTTGCCGGATAGGTGTATCCCGCTGCGGCCACAAAAAACGCCAGATCCGGAAAACCTTGCGGCCCTCCGGATCTGACTCGACGAGACTATCGCCCTGGCGGACGCGCGTCAAGCGCCTGTACCATCGCCCGCCCGTGGCCAAGAAAACCCGCACGCCGGCACCGCCGCGCAAGGTCCAGGCGCCGCGGCGGCGCTCCGCCCCGAAAGGGCCAAGTCGCTTTTCCGAGCGCCGCGGCCTCTGGCTGCTCGTGGCGGTCGCGGCCGTTGCGGTGATCGCCGCGATCGTCGCCGGCGTCCTGCTGACGCGCGGCGGCAACGGCGGCGTCGCCGCTGCGAACGTGCCCGACCAGAGCGCCCTCACGGGGCTCCAGACCGGGCCGGCTCCCTGGAACCCCGGCCTCGACACGCTGTCGGACCGGCTCGACCCGCTCGGCCTCAACGCGCTGACCAACGAGGGCCAGGTGCTGCACATTCACCAGCACCTCGACGTCTTCGTGAACGGCAAGCACGAGCCCGTGCCACAGGGGATCGGGATCTACGACGGCCAGTACCTGACCGAGCTCCACACCCACGACCCGACGGGGATCATGCACGTCGAGTCGCCGACCGCCCGGAACTTCGACCTGGGCCAGTTCTTCGGGGTGTGGGGCGTCCGCCTCAACGCCGACTGCGTGGGCGGCTACTGCAAGCACGTGCCGGCCGGGCAAGCGACCCCATGGAAGGTCTACGTCAACGGGCAGCCCTACACGGGCAATCCGGCCGCGCTGCGGCTGCAGGAGCACCAGGAGATCGCCTTCGTGATCGGCAAGCCGCCGAAGCAGATCCCCTCGAGCTACAAGTTCCCCGCCGGCCTGTAGGCGCCTATCCTTCGGGCGCCGGGGTGGCGAAATTGGTCATACGCGCCTGACTTAAAATCAGGTGTCCCTCCGGGGACGTAAGGGTTCGAGTCCCTTCCCCGGCACTCAGGTAACGGGCGGCGCCGGGCTCGAGCGCGCCCGCCGCGCGACGAGGCCTGCCGCAGCGAGGCCGGCCGCGACCGCGCCGAGCTTCAGGACGCGTCGCCGGCGCGAGACACGATTCCGCCGGAGCAGGTCCCTGACGTCGGCGTTCTCGAGCGAGCGCCGCACGAGCTCGGCGACCAGCACTCGCCCCAGCATCGTGGCGGTTCTCGTGTCCACTCGAAGTCGTTCGGTGGTGGTCATGAAGACAAGGTCGCACGCCGGCCCTCACGTCGCATCATCCGGATCGGATGAGCCATGAACCCGCACTAGACTCCGATTCGTGAGCGAAGTGCAGGAGGTTTCGCCCGAGCACGGCCATTTGGAGTGGGAAACCCCGCTCTACCGCACGGCGCTCGCCCAGTACGAGCTGGCCCTGCCGTACGCCGACGTCGAGGAGTTCGTGGCCGAGCGGCTGCGCTACCCGGAGCGCTCGCTGGTCGTCAGCGTCCCGGTCCGGCTCGACTCGGGCAAGTGGACGGTCTTTCCGGGCTACCGCGTCCAGCACTCGACCGTGCTCGGCCCGACGAAGGGCGGCGTCCGCTACGACGCCGAAGTGTCGCTCGGCGAGTGCGCGGCGCTTGCGATGTGGATGACCTGGAAGTGCGCGCTGCTGCGCCTGCCGTACGGCGGCGCGAAGGGCGGCGTTCGCTGCAACCCGAAGGAGCTCTCGATCGACGAGCTGCGGAAGATGACGCGCCGCTTCACGTCGGAGCTGCTGCCGATCATCGGGCCGCAGAAGGACATCCCGGCCCCCGACATGGCCACCAACGAGCAGACGATGGCCTGGATGATGGACACCTACTCGATGGAGATCGGGTACGCCGTCCCGGAGATCGTGACTGGCAAGCCGATCTCGCTCGGCGGCTCCCTCTTCCGCCACGAGGCGACCGGCGCGGGCGTGGTGATGGTGATCGAGCGCGCCTGCGAGAAGCTCGGCTGGAAGCTGGCTGATCAGCGCTGCGTCGTCCAGGGCTTCGGCAACGTCGGCGGGATCGCCGCGGGCGAGCTCGACGCGATTGGCGCGGACGTGATCGCTGTGTCCGACGTCGCCGGCGGCATCTACGACTCGGGCGGCCTCGACGTCGAGGCGCTCCGCCGGTTCGCGGAGCAGCACGGCTCGCTCGCCGACTGGACCGAGGGCGACCGGCTGACCAACGAGGAGCTGCTCGAGCTGCCGTGCGACATCCTCGTGCTGGCCGCGCGCGAGGACCAGGTCCACGCCGACAACGCGGCCCGGCTGCAGACCCGCCTGGTGGCCGAAGGCGCGAACGGCCCGACCTCGCTCGAGGCGGACGCGATCCTGGCCGAGCGGGGGATCCCAGTGCTCCCGGACGTGCTCACGAACGCGGGCGGCGTGACCGTCTCGTACTTCGAATGGGTGCAGGACCTCGGGCGGCTGTTCTGGGATCGCAGGGAGATTCGGGCCAAGCTCGCCGAGCAGCTCGGCGACGCGTTCGAGCGCGTCTGGACGCTGAGCGAGGAGAAGGGCCTGTCGCTACGCAGCGCCGCGCTCGTGGCCGGGATCCGCGAGGTCGCCGGCGCGCTCAACTCGCGGGGGATCTACCCGTGAACCGCGTCCGCGACGCGATGATCCCCGACCCGGCCGCGCTCGACGCGTCGGCCACCGCGCAGGAGACGGGCGAGCACCTCGTGCAGCCCGACGTCCGCGCGGTCTACGTCAGCGACGGCGAGCGCTTCGTCGGGGTGGTGACGCGCAAGACGCTGGTCGAGAAGGTCGTCGCTGCCGGCCGCGATCCACGCTCGACGCCGGTGGGCGAGCTCGCCGAGCCGCCGAACTGGACGATCGACCCGGAGCTGCCGCTCGACGAGGCCTTCGGCCTGTTGGAGGAGTGGGACGCCGAGCGCGTGCCCGTGGTCGACGGCGGCCGGCTCGTCGGCGTGCTCTCGCGCAGCGTCCTGCAGCGACGGCTGGCCGAGGACGAGCCGCCGGCCGAGCTCGAGGCTCAGCAGCAGGTGTAGGCGCCGGGAGGCGCGTCGCCCTCGACGGGCTCGGGCAGCTCCGCCGCCTCGAGCGCCGCGCCGTGCAGCAGGTCGCGCTCGCTCACCTCGATGCCGTGGAGCCCGTAGTGGTCGAGCACGGTGCAGACGATCACGGCGCCCCCGACGATTACCGCCGCTCGTTCGGGCTCGAGACCGGGAAGCTCGCGGCGCTCGGAGAGCGGAAGGGAGGCGAGCCGCTCGAGCTGCTGCTCGGCGGCCGCGCGCGACAGGTGGAAGCCGTCGACGCGCTCAGGGTCGTAGCCGCCGAGCTCGAGGGCGGCGAGGGTCGTGATCGTGCCGGCCACGCCAATCGCGCCGGTCGGCTCGAGCTGTGGCAGCAGCTTGCGCACCTCGCGCGCGGCCGCGGCCAGGGCTGCCGGCGCTGGCGGATCCGAGTGCAGGTGGCGCTCCGTCAGCCGTACCGAGCCGACGTCGATACTGGTTCGCTCGGTGGTGGTGATCAGCTCGGTCGACCCGCCGCCGACGTCGAGCACCAGCGTTCCCTCGTCGAGTGCGCTGCTGGTGGCGACGCCGCGGAGCGTGAGCCCGGCCTCTTCGTCGCCGGTGACGAGCCGCGTGGTGAAGCCGTAGCTCCACTCGATCTCGCCCAGGAAGGCCTCGCCGTTCTCGGCGTCGCGGACGGCGCTCGTCCCGATCGCGAGTACGCGCTCGGCGCCGAGCCGCTCGAGCTCGCGGCGGTAGTCGGAGAGCACGTTCCGCACCCGCGCGACCGGCAGCGGCAGCAGCTTGCGGCGCTCGTCGACGCCCTCACCGAGCCGTGTGATCTCGCTCTGCCGGGCGACCTCCTCGACGCGCCCGTCGTCGACGTCAGCCACCAGCAGACGGGTCGAGTTGGTGCCCAGGTCGACGGCTCCCACGCGCACGGCCATCGATGCTAGCCCGGCTAGGCCGCGTCGAGCAGTGCGCGGACTCGCCGCGGGTCCCTGACCGCTGAAGGCGGAACCCCAAACTCGCGCGTGAAGCTCGCCGTGAAGTGGCTGTGGCTCGAGAAGCCGAGCTCGAGCGCCAGCGCGCTCAGGTCGCGGTCGGTCCCTGGCAGCCGCTCGAGCGCAGCGCGCAGCCGGAGCGCCTGCCGGTACCCGGCAAGCGTGAACCCGGTCTCGGCGCGGAAGACGCGCGCGAGGTGGAAGGGCGAGGTGTGGAGCTTCTGTGCCAGCTCGCCGAGCGACCGCCGCGCGGAGAGGTCGGCGGCGATCTCCGACTTGGCCGCCTCCGCGAGCTCGCGGTGCTCGGCGTTCGTCCGCTCGCGGGCCGCGCGTCGTCTGGCCACCTGGGGCGCGAGCGCCGACTGCACGAGCCTCGAAGCGAGCTCCTCGGCCTCGAGCTCGTCGGAGCAGCAGCCGCGCAGATGGCGGACGAGCAGGTGCTGGAGCAAATAGGTCTGCCTGTCGGTCGGGACGTGCGTCACCCGCAGCCGATCGTCGCCGGCCAGCTGCTCGAGCGTCTCGTCGGCCAGCTCGACGAACACCGACTCGTCGCCGAGCTCGTGCTGGAGCTCCCGCCGGTAGTGCTGGTCGGCGTTGTAGAGCATCGCGTGGTTCGGCGTGGCCAGCACGGGCGCGCGGCCCAGCTGGCGGATCAGCACAGAACAGCGGGGAAAGACGACGTGGGCGCGGTCGCCGATCCGGTTCGTCTCGTGCCACGAGGCGTCCCCGGGCGGGCAGTGGAACTCGCCGACCGAAAGCGTCGGGGTGGAGAGCAGCGGGGTCACGCTGGCCACACCAGCTGTGACTCCGCCGTCTGCCATGGGGTTAGCGCGGCGCCTTCGGAGGACACGAAGGCGCCGCGCCTCAGGGAGGAGCTAGTGCTTGCGGATCCTGTTCCCGGCCACGATGTAGACGTGGTTGCCGTTCGCCGCCGAGAGCAGCTCGTCCGGAAGCCCGTCGTGATTCGTGTCGCCTAGCCCGACCGCGTCGAAGCCGAGGTTGTCGTTCTCGACCGTGCTCGTGATCGTGCGGAGGAGCGAGCCGTCGGCGCCGGAGAAGATCTGCACCTTTCCGGCCGCGAGCGCTCCGGCGTTCGAGGTGTACGAGCCGACGACCAGGTCGGGCCGGCCGTCACCGTTGACGTCGCCCGCCCCTCGGCCCGGGCCGAGGCCCGCTTCGGGCGAGTCGCCGAGCCAGGCGAGGAGCTCGTGCCCGTCACGTCCCGAGTAGACACCCGCGCGGCCGGCTGGTTGGCCGGTGGCATCCATCCCGTTCGTCGTGTCGGCGTAGTCGCCGACGTAGAAGTCCGGCGTCCGGTCGCCGTTCACGTCGCCGACGCCCGCGACGAAGAACGAGCCCAGCTCGCCGCCCTGCGGTGAGGCGTTGATCGTGAAGAGCCTCTCGCCGGTCTTGCCCGAGTAGACGTAGGCCTGGCCGCGGCGGCCGGGGCCGGCGTTGCGGGCGCCGACGATCTGGTCGGCGACGTGGTCGTGGTTGACGTCGCGGCTCCAGCCGGCACCCGAGCCGAACTGGTTGCGGGCCGCATCGCCGGTGAGCGTTCGGATCGGCTCGTACGTCCGGCCGGAGTAGATCGTGGCGTAGCCCGGGCCCGTCCCTCCCGCCTGGGTCGCGCCGACCAGGACGTCGGCGTGGTGGTCGCGGTCGACGTCGCCCGCGCTCGAGACGCTCCAGCCGAACCAGTCGCCGGGCGAGGCGCCCGTGAAGCGGTGCAGCAGCTGCCCGGTTCGGCCGGAGTAAAGGTCGACGTGGCCACTGCCGTTGGCGGGCGAGCCGACGAGAATGTCGTGCACGTGGTCGCGGTTCGTGTCGCCCGCGTCGGCCATCGAGAAGCCGTTCTGGTCGCCGGCCGCGCCGTCGAAGCGGTAGATCAGGCGGCCCGTGCGGCCGGAGTACACGTACGTCGTGCCCGTGGAGGAATCGGGCCCGCTCAGCGGCTCGCCGACGATCGCTTCCTTGACGCCGTCACCGTTGACGTCGCCGAGCTCGCTGACCGCCCAGCCGAAGTACGAGCCGGCCGGCGCGGGGCCGTTCGAGTCGAACTGGTGCAGCACGCGAACGTCGTGCTCGACGAACGTTCCGCCCGCGCCGCTCGCGCCGACGGCGAGCGCCGCAGCCAGTGCTGCGAGGCCCGCGAGCGCGAGCGAAAAGGACTTGACCTTGGTGACCATCTCGACCTCCCTGACGCTGGTTTCGACCAACGTAGGAGGCCTCCGAGGCGCGCGCTTTCAGCTTCTTGCTCGTTTCAGGTGTCGCTATACTTCGGGCCGCGACGCGGGGTGGAGCAGTCAGGTAGCTCGCCGGGCTCATAACCCGGAGGTCGCAGGTTCAAATCCTGCCCCCGCTACTACGAAAGGCCCCGCCCTGCGGGGTCTTTTGCTTCGTAGTGCCGTACGCTCGCTCCTAACCGAATGGGAGGCTGAGGATGGTTCGCTTGTTTGTGCGCCTCAACGTCGCCGACTACGAGACCTGGAGCAAGGCGTACGACCAGTTCTACGCGGAGCGCGGCGCCCTGGGTGTTCTCGGCGGCGCGGCGTTTCAGTCGGTGGACGACCCGAACGACATCACCATCTGGCACGACTTCGAGACGGCCGACCTGGCGAGAGCGTTCGTCTCGTCGGACGCGCTGCGGGGTGCCATGCAGCGTGCAGGCGTCGAGGGCGAGCCCCGGTTCTGGTTCACGACCGAGAGCTGGCGGCCGACACCCACGTTCTGATGGACAAGCCACGCATCTTCCTCGGGTCGTCGGGCAAGCAAGCCAAGCTGCTCGAGGCGATCACGCGCGGGCTCGAGGACGTGGCCGAGGTCGAGCCCTGGACGACCACCTTCAACCCGGGGCGGTCGACGCTCGACCGGCTTGTCGAGCTTTCCCAGGAGGTCGATTTCGCCGCGTTTGTGTTCGCGCAGGACGACTGGACCACGATCGATGCGACGGAGTCCGGCGAGGCGTCGCCGCGCGACAACGTCGTGTTCGAGGCCGGCCTCTTCGGCGGCGCGCTCGGCATCCGGCGCACGTTCATCCTCCACGCTGAGGGCTCGAAGCTGCCGACCGACCTGCTCGGGCTGACGGCCGTCCGCTACGACCCGGCCGCGAGCGCGGCGGAGGTTCGCTCGATCAATGAGAAGCTCCGCAAGGCGATCGAGACCGAGGGTCGCCGCGGACTGATCGAAGGACTGTGGTGGCAGCTTTCGCTGACCGCGCGCAGCGAGTTCGAGCCGTCCGCGGTGGGCCTCCTACGCATCTCGCGCGACCGCGACGGGAGCCTGAACGTGAACGGCCGGGCCTGGCAGGAGGACGGCACCCTTTCGGCCCGCTACTGGAGCGAGGCTGCGAAGGAGCGGAAGGATCCGGCCGGCATCCTCTACTTCGGGAAGGGCGAGCGCCCTCGGCACCCGGACGCCCCGCAGTACGAGGCCACCGGCGAGATCACGCTCGAGTCCGCCGACCGCGCCACCGGCTACTGGACGACGCGGTCGGATCGCGACCCCGCGCTGACCGCTCGAACCTCCGGCACCTACCTTCGAGCCGACCCCTCCGACCTCCAGGTGCTGGAGGGCGGAAGCGAGGAGGAGCGTGCCGAGCTCATCGCGCAGCGCCTCAAGGAGTGGCGGTCGGCGGCGAACGCGTTCTAGCTGCGGTCTCCCTCCGAGGGCGCCGAGATCGCCTCGACGAGCTCGCCGGTCATCGTCTCGTTCGCCCTCCGCGCGATGTCGGCCTGGGCGACGATGCCGACGAGCCTCCCGCCCTCGAGGACGGGCAGCCGCCGAACCTGATGGCGGGCCATGAGGCGGAGCGCCTCTTCGAGATCGTTGTCGGGCTCGACGCTGATCAGGTCCTGCGAGTAGACATCCTCGACCGACGTCGCCTGCGGGTCTCCACCCTCGGCGACCACTCGCATCGTGATGTCCCGGTCGGTGATCATCCCGACCAGCCGCTCATCGTCGGTGATGGGGAGCGAGCCGATGTCCTGCTCCCGCATCAGTCGCGCGGCCTCTACTACCGAGACCGACTTGCCGATCGAGCGGGGATCCGCGGTCATCGCGTCGCGAACGCTGTTCGCCATTCGTGCCTCCTCTCGTCGTCGTCTGCGATCTTAGCCCCTGCTCCGACCGAGAGGTCACGCGGTTCGTCCCGCCCAAGCCGGGCTAATCGAGTAGCCGGTCGACGAGCGCTTCGTCGAGCCTGGGAACGATCTCGTCGGCCTGGCCGAGCCGCTCACGCGGAGCGGTCCCGAGCACGGCCACGCAGGTCAGGCCGGCAGCTTTCGCGGCCGCGATCCCCGGCGGCGAGTCCTCGATCGCGACGGCGTCGCCTGCCTCTAGCCGGAGCTGCTGGAGCGCGAGCAGGTAGCCCTCCGGATCGGGCTTGCCCCGCGTCACGTCCTCGGCCGAGACGATCGCGTCGAAGACGTCGAGGGCCGCCGCCTGCAGCACCAGCTCGACCTCGGAGCGCATGGCCCCCGACACGACGGCGAGCTGCGCTCGGCCGACCGCTCCACGTACGGCTTCGCGCACGTGCGGCGGAACGGTCGAGCCGTCGCCGGCTCGTTCCCGAAAGAGCTGGACGCGTCGCTTCAGCACTTCGGCCGTCGCCGGATGGCCGGTTCCGAGCCAGCGCTCCACGATCTCCGGGTCGGACCGGCCGGCCAGCTCGTCGAAGTACTCCTGCTCGCTCAGCGGGCGTCCCTGCTCGGCGAACAGCTCGCGGAAGATCGCGCACTGGATGCCCTCGTCGTCGGAGAGCGTCCCGTTGAAGTCGAAGAGCAGCGCCGTCACGAGTCTAGGATCGCGCATGCGCGTCGAACAGGCGGTCGGGCGGCTCTGGCCGGGGCAGCACGTAGACGTCGAGGCGCTCGGCGGCGGGATCACGAACCACAACTTCAAGGTCTCTGTCGACGGCGAGGTACTCGTGCTGCGGATCGGCGGCAAGGACACGGCCTTGCTCGGGATCGACCGGGAGCACGAGCACGAGGCTGCGCTCGCCGCCGCGCGCCTCGGCATCGGGCCGGAGGTGGTTCGGTTTGAAGACGGCGTGCTCGTGACCCGGTTCGTCGAGGGCGAGGTCGGCCGGGCCGATCCCCGCACCGTCGGAGCCATCCTGCGCCGACTGCACGAGGCGCCGCCCATCGCCGGGCGCTTCGACTCGTTCCGCGTCGTCGAGGCCTATGCGGCAGCTGCCGCCGAGCGCGGGCGCTCCCTGCCGGACGCCTTCGGCGAGGCGCACGAGCTCGCGCGGCAGATCGAGACGCTCCGCGCGGCGGCGCCAAGGGTCACCTGCCACAACGACCTGCTCGCCGCCAACTTCATCGACGACGGCGAGCGGGTCTGGGTCGTGGACTGGGAGTACGCGGGCATGGGCGACCCGTTCTTCGACCTGGCCAACTTCGCGGTCAACAACGGGCTCGACGAGGAGGGCGAAACCGCGCTGCTCGAGGCGTACGGTTCCGCGGACGTGCAGGCCCTGACGCTGATGCGCTTCATGTCCGATTTCCGCGAGGCGATGTGGGGCGTCGTCCAGCAGGCGATCTCGGAGCTCGACTTCGACTTCGCCGCCTACGCCGACGAGCACTTCGAGCGCCTGGAGCGCACGGCCTCCGAGCCCCGCTTCAAGGAGGCACTGGCATGAGGGAGCGTGCGCGCGCCGTCGTGATCGGCGGGGGCGTCGGGGGTTGCTCGGTCGCCTACTGGCTCGCTCGCCTCGGCTGGGACGACGTCGTGCTCTGCGAGCGCGCCGACCTGACCAGCGGCTCGACCTTCCACTCGGCGGGGCTCGTCGGCCAGCTGCGTGGCTCGCTCTCGCTCACGCAGATGATGATGGCGTCGGTCGACCTCTACCGGTCACTCGGCGAGGAGGTCGGCCTCGAGACCGGCTGGCACGAGGTCGGCTCGCTTCGGCTTGCCTCGTCCGAGGAGCGGATGGAGGAGCTGCGCCGCCAGGCCGGCTGGGCCAAGACCTTCGGCCTGCCGCTCGAGCTGGTCTCGGCCGAGGAAGCC
>DATIOF010000168.1:0-2607 GCA_035473395.1 Gaiellaceae bacterium | reverse complement strand
GGCTTGGTCAGCGCCACCGCGGTCGGCGATGAGCCCGTTCCCGTGCCACTGACCCCGACGACGGCGATGTCGAGCTCGGGGCCGAGCGCGGGCTTGACGTCCTGCTCGTAGTCGACGCCGTGCTGGGAGAGCTGCTGCTTGAACTTCGTGATCGCCTGGTCGCGGCCGGGGAACTTCTGCGCCAGCTTGTCCAGCTGCTGCCACTGAGCCGAGCCGGTGTCGCTGTCGATCGAGACGAACGCCAGCGTTCCCGCGCGGACCAGGCTCGCGCCGGCGGGAATGGAGCCGCCCGTGCTGCTGGTCTTCGGGGCACTACCGCAGCCCGCGAGGACGGCGGCGAGGACGAGAAACGGGATCAGGCGGCGCATGGTCACTCCCGGGTTGGCTGGCGGCCCATCAATCTTGCAGCTAAGTCGTGCAAATCCTGCCCGTCAAGCACGTGACACACGCCCTCGGTGATCGGCAGCTCGATTCCGACGCGGTGCGACAACTCGCGTAGGACCGGTGCCGTCGTGAGCCCCTCCACGGTACCGATTTGCGCCGCGGCCTCGTCGGGTGAGGCGCCCTGCGCGATCAGCTCGCCCGCCCGGCGGTTTCGGCCCTGCCGGCTCCAGCAGGTGACCATCAGGTCGCCCATCCCGGCGAGCCCCGAGAACGTCTCGGTGCGGCCGCCGCAGGCTTCGCCGAGGCGAGCCATCTCGGCCAGCCCGCGCGTGATCAGCGCCGCCTTCGCGTTGTCGCCCAGGCTGAGGCCGTCGACCCCGCCTGCTGCGAGCGCGATCACGTTCTTCGCCGCAGCACAGAGCTCGACGCCGACGAGGTCGTCGTTGACATAGACGCGGAAGGCCATCGAGTTGACCGCCTCCTGCAGCTCCTCGGCGAGCTTCGCGTCCTTGCTCGCGATCACTGCGGCTGCCGGGAGTCCAAGGGCGATCTCCTCCGCGAAGTTCGGGCCCGAGAGCACCGCGACCGCGCGGCGCTCGACGAGCTCGGAGAGACGCCCGCCGCTCTCGGGGTCGAGGCCCTTGGTCAGGCTGAGCACGGGCGCCGCGCCCGGCAGCGCGCGGACGACCTCGGCGAACGAGTTGCTCGGCACGGCGACCACGTGCAGGTCCGCGCCTGCGAGCGAGGGGTCGTCGGCCGTCGTCGCCGCGATTCCCTCAAGGTCGATGTCCGGCAGGTAGCTGGGGTTGCGACCGGTTTCCTCGATCGCCCGTGCCTGCTCCGGGTCGCGCGCCGCGAGCGTGACGTCGTGCCCGCGCGAGGCGAGCAGACGCGCGAAGGCCGTCCCCCACGCCCCGGCGCCGACGACGACGGCTTTCACGATCGGCGGACGAAATCGATTGACACGGGCACGCCTTGCAGCGCGAAGCGGTCGCGCAGCTGGTTCTCGACCCAGTAGCCGTAGTCGCGCGTGATCAGGCCGGGATCGTTGACGAAGAAGCGGAAACGCGGCGGACGTGCCTGCACCTGCGTGCCGTAGAGCAGGTTCAGCCGCCTCCCGTTCCGCGACGGCGGCTCGCGGGCCTCGCGCAGCTCGGCGAGGAACCGGTTCAGCTCGCCGGTGCCGATCCGGGCTGCGTGCTTCTCGTAGAGCTGCTCGATCCGGTCGAGCAGGCGCGAAATGCCGCGGCCCGTCTTCGCGCTGATCGTGACCACGGGGGGCCGCTGGCGCAGCCGTGACTCGAGGCGCGGGCGGACATCCTCGAGCTCCGTCTCGGTGAGGTCCCATTTGGAGAGCACGACGATCGTCGAATCCTGCGCCTTGCGCGCGATGTCGGCCACCGAGAGATCCTGGTCGACGAGCCCTTCGCTCGAGTCGACGAGCACCAGCGCCACGTCGGCTCGCTCCGCGGCCGCGAGCGCGCGCAGCTCCGAGTAGTACTCGATTCCCTGGCGCTGCTTCCGCTTGCGCCGGATGCCGGCCGTGTCGACGAGCACGAAGGTGCGGTCGCCGCGCTCGAGCACGGTGTCGATCGCGTCGCGCGTGGTGCCCGGCACCTCGGAGACGATCACGCGCTCCTCGCCCAGCAGCGCGTTCAGGAGGCTCGACTTGCCCACGTTCGGCCGACCGAGGATCGCCACGCGGATCGCCTCCTCGCCGATCTCCTGCGGCCCCGAGCCCGGGAGCATCGTCACGACCGCGTCGAGCAGGTCGCCGGTCCCGTGCCCGTGCTGCGCCGAGAGCGGCACCGGGTCGCCGAGGCCGAGCCGGTGGAACTCGAACGCGAGCGCGTCCTGGTCGGGGTCGTCGATCTTGTTCGCCAGCAACAGCACCGGCTTGTGGGCGCGCCGCAGGATCGCCGCCAGCTCCTCGTCGCCCGGCGTGATCCCGGCGCGGGCGTCGACGACGAACAGGACCAGGTCGGCCTCGGCGATCGCGGCCCGCGACTGTTCGACGATCGAGCGGGTGATCGGCGTCTGGTCGGCGATGTCCACGCCGCCCGTGTCGATCAACCGGAAGCGCTGCCCGTTCCAGTCGGCGACGACCTCCTTGCGGTCGCGCGTGACGCCGGGCGTCTCGTGCACGACGGCCGCCCGCGACTCGCTCAGCCGGTTGACGAGCGTCGACTTGCCGACGTTCGGAAAGCCGACGACGGCGACCGT
>DATIOF010000167.1:0-6123 GCA_035473395.1 Gaiellaceae bacterium | reverse complement strand
ACGTTCACGTCGTCGACCGAGCAGCCGAGGATGTCGGCCACGACCTGGGCGGCGGTCGTCTCGTGGCTCTGGCCCTGCGGCGTCGTGCCGAGCGTGACCACGATCTCGCCAAAGATGTCGAGCTTCACCGTCGCGACCTCGTTGTTCCCCGAGAACTGGAGCTCGGGGTTGATCAGGCGCGACTGCCCGAAGTTGTTCGTGCCGGAGTCGAGCGTCGAGCCGATCCCGAGGCCGAGCAGCTTCCCGCGCGACTCGGCGTCGGCACGCTTCGACTCGAGCTCGTCGTAACCGATGAGCTCGAGCGCTGTGTCGAGCATCTGCGCGTAGTCACCCGAGTCGTAGACGCAGCCGTTCGGCGTCTCGTACGGCATGTCTTCGGCCCGGATGTAGTTGCGCTTGCGCACCTCGACGGGGTCGAGCCCGAGCTCGTGGGCGACGATGTCGATGATCCGCTCGGTGAACCAGAGGTGCTGCATGCGCGAGTAGCCGCGGTTCGGCGAGACGGGCGCCTTGTTGGTCACGACCTGCTTGAAGTCGAGCCGGATGTGCCGCCAGCGGTACATGCCGGGCGTGACCTGCGCCCAGATCACGCCGCCGAGCGGCTCGTAGCGCAGCCACGCGCCCGCGTCGTCGAGCGCGGTCGTGCGGAAGCCGAGCAGCGTGCCGTCCTCCTTGACCGCGACCTCGGTGTCCTGGAACCAGCGCTCGTTGCCATGCGACATCGAGAGGTGGAAGTCCGTCCGCCACTCCGTCCACTGCACGGGCCGGTTCAGCTTGCGGGCGAGCAGGCAGCACGCAACGAGCTGCGGGTGCGAGGTGATCTTGTTGCCGAAGCCGCCGCCGATGTCCTGCGTGACGAAGCGGAGCTTGTCGAGCCCGACCCGCATCGCCGGCCCCATCATGATCGCGGCGAAACCCGGGAACTGGTTGTTGGTGATGATCGTCCACTGACCGGTGCCCTTGTTGAACTCGACCAGCGCGCCGTTGCACTCGAGCGGCGTCGAGTTGAAGCGGTCGAAGTGGAGCTCGGAGATCTTCAGCACCCGGTCGGCCTCGGCGAACGCCTGGTCGAGGTCGCCCCACTCGTAGACGCCTTCCCAGGTCAGGTTCGTCCCGGCCTCGTCGTGCAGCATCGGCGCGTCGTCGCCGAGCGCCTCGCGCGCGTCGGTCAGAACGGGCAGCGGCTCGTAATCGACCTCGACCAGCTCGGAGGCGTCGCGCGCGGTCTCGCGCGTCGTCGCCACGACGGCGGCAACCGCTTCGCCGACGAAGCGCGCCTTGCCGACGGCCAGGCAGAAGTCCTTCAGGTGAGCGCCCGGCGGCGAGGAGATCTGGAAGAACGGATCGGTCAGCAGCGCGACCTCGTCGCCGGTCAGCGTGCCGAGCACGCCCGGGTGCTCGAGCGCCTTCGAGACGTCGACCGAGCGGAGCTTCGCGTGGGCGTACGGCGAGCGGACGAAGTGGACGTAGCCCATGTTGTGGCGCTTGACGTCGTCGAAGAAGACGCCCTCGCCCTGGACGAGCCGCCGGTCCTCCTTGCGCGGCACGCTCTGGCCGGCGTACCCGGGCTTCGTCTCGGTCTGCTCGACGACGAGCGGCTCGGTCACCGTCGTCTCGCTCACTCGCCCACCTCCTGCCCGGAGGCCGCCTTGACCGCCTTGAAGATGTTCCAGTAGCCCGTGCAGCGGCAGATGTTCCCCTGGATCGCCTTCGCGATCTCCTCGTCGCCCGGGGTCGGCGTGTCGCGCAGCAGCGCGGTCGCGCTCATCAGCATCCCGGGCGTGCAGTAGCCGCACTGGAGCGCGTGGTGCTCGCTGAAGGCCCGCTGCAGCGGGGTCAGCTCGTCGTCCTGTGCGAGCCCTTCCACCGTCTCGATCGACGAGCCGTCCGCCTGCACGGCGAGCAGCATGCAGCTCTTCACGAGCGTGCCGTCGAGGATCACGCTGCAGGCCCCACAGTTGCCGGTGTCGCAACCGACGTGCGACCCGGTCAGGTCGAGGTCGTCGCGCAGGAAATGGATCAGCAGGCGCCGGGCCTCGACCTCGCGCTTGTAGGTCGTGCCGTTCACCTCGACGCTGACGGTCTGCGACGTGACGACGTCCATCAGCTCGCCTTCCCGGCCTGCTCGACGGCTCGGGCGGCCACGACTTCCGCCAGCCGGCGCCGGTAGTCGGACGAGGCGTGCACATCCGCGGGCGGGTCGATCCCGGAGTCCCGCACGGCGGCCTGCACGGCCTCCGCATCCGCCGATGCGGGCTCGACCACGACCGGCGTCGCGCCGACGCAGCCGAGCGCCACCCGGACGCCGCCGTTGAGCGAGGCCGCGGCGTTGACGATGCAGGTGCCGTCCACCCCGATCGGCACCGACGCAAAGCCGTCGCTGCGACCGGGCGGAACCGTGATCTTCGTCAGCAGCTCACCGGGCCCCGCGGCTGTCATGTAGACGCCGAGGAAGAAGTCCTGGGCCGGCACGCTCCGTTCGCCGCCCGGCCCGACCACGGTGAAGTCGGCGCCGAGCGCGACGAACAGCGGGGGCAGGTGGTTCGTGGGATCGCTCGAGCAGACGTTGCCGCCGATCGTGCCGCGGTTGCGCACCTGCACGTCCGCGATCTGGACGCAGACCTCGCCGAGAATCGGGCGCGCCCGCGCTTCGGCCGACGCGATCAGCTCGCTGTAGGTGACCATCGCGCCGAGCTCGAGCGTTCCGTCGGAGCCGAGCTCGATCTCCTTCAGGCCGGGGATGCGCGCGAGATCGACGAGCACGTCCGGAGCCGCCGCGCGGGCTTTCATCACGTTGACGAGCGTCTGCCCACCGGCGAGGGCGCGGGCGCCGGGGTAGTCCGCCAGAACACCGAGTGCCTGCTCGAGCGTCGCCGGCCGCGCGTACCCAACCTCGCTCAGCAGCATGGCGCCAATCGTATGCCGCGACGGCGCACGCCTGCAACGCGAAGGCTCACCAGATCGAGCGCAGGAGCTCCGCGACCTCGGCCGCGCTTGCCGGGCGGGGGTTCGCCTTCGCGCCGGCGCGCAGCACCACGGCCGCGGCGACCTCGTCGAGCTCGTCCTCGGGCACGCCGAGCTCGCGGAGGCGCGTGAAGCCGGAAGCGCGAGCGAGCTCTTCGACGCGGGCGGCGGGATCGTCGACGCCGAGTGCTTCGGCGAAGCGGCCGATCGCCTCGGCTGCAACCGGCTCGTTGAAGTGCAGCGCCGGCGGCAGGCAGAGAGCGTTCGCCGCGCCGTGGGCGATCCCGTAGCGGCCGCCGAGCGCCTGTGCCATCGCATGTCCCAGCGCCAATCCCGCCGAACCGAGCGCGGCGCCGGCGTGCTGCGCTCCTTCGAGGAGGCGGGTGCGCGCTTCGAGATTCCGGCCGTCGGCGAGCACCTGTGGCAGCGCGTTGTCGATCAGCCTCGCGCCCGCGAGTGCCTCGCGGTCGCCCTCCGGATTATGGCCTGCGACGTAGAGCGCCTCGGCGCAGTGCGCGAGCGCGTTCAGCGCCGTCCCGCCGCTCTGGTCGCGCGGCAGGTCGAGCGTCAGCTGTGGCTCGTAGACGATCCCGGCGAGGTGGGCTCCCGCACCGCCGCCCTTCATCCTGCGACCGGGATCGCGAACACCGAAGAAGTCCGTCCACTCCGAGCCCGAGTACGTCGTCGGCACCGACACGAGAGGCAGGCCGGTCTCGGAGGAGACGGCCTTGCCCAGGTCGATCGCGCTGCCGCCGCCGACCGCCAGCAGGCCATCGGCGTCGGCGGCGGCCGCAGTGACGTCGGGAATGCGATCGGTCGGGACCTCGGTCCAGCGACCGCTGGCGGGGAGCTGCAGCTCGTTCCAGCGCTCGCTTGCGAGCAGGAACGGACGCTCGATCCCAAGCTCGGCGAGCAGTCCTTCGAGCTCGCCGAGGCCCCAGCGGACGATCACAAGCGCTCTCGCGCGAACGCCACAAAGGCATCGGCGGCGCGCGTCGGCGTGCGGCCCGCGGAGCGCGCGAGCGAGATCTGGCGCGACGGGTCGAGCCCCTTCACCCGGGCGGTGGCCAGCGTCCCCGCCGCCAGATCGGCGTCGATCGCCGCGCGCGAGATGAACGTCACCCCGAAGCCGGCGACGACCGCGGCCTTGACGGACTCCTGCAGGCCGAGCTCGAGGCGCGGCTCGAGCTCACGCAGCCTCGTGCCGGCGCCGCGCAGCTCGTCCTCGATCACCTGCCGCACGCCGGCGCCTTCCTGCATCACGATCAGCGCCTCCTCGCGCAGCTCGTCGAGCGTGACCGTTTGCCCGGCGAAGCGGTGGCCGGGCGGGACGGCGAGCACGACCTCGTCGCGGAAGAGCGGCTCGAAGACGACGCCGCGGTGGCGCCTGGCCGCGCCGACGACGCCGAGCTCGAGCTCGCGTTCGGCCACGCGCTCGACGACGCTCTGGGTGTCCGAGATCGACAGCGACACCGCCACGCCTGGGTGTTCGCGCTGGAACTCGCAGAGCAGCACCGGCACGACCGTGCTCCCGGGGCCGGTCGATGCGCCAACGCCGAGCGTGCCGCCGAGTGCGCCGGCCTCGCCCTCGTCGAGCTCCTCGATCAGCTGCTCCTCGAGCTGCAGCATCCGCTGCGCCCCTCGGTAGAGCGCGAGCCCGGCCTCGGTCGGCTCGACGCGGCGACCCGAGCGGTCGAGCAACCTGCGTCCGAGCCGCTTCTCGAGCGAGCGCACCTGCAGGCTGACCGCGGGCTGCGTGACGCCAAGCCGTTCGGCCGCGTGCGAGAAGCTCTTCAACTCGACGACGGCGCAGAACGCTCCGAGCTGACGCGTGTCCATAAGCAGACCTTATCCGCAGAGGTCACACTTCCGGTGCGAACTCGTCACACATTCGCGCGAATTTCGCCGATACGATCGCGGCTGGGTGGTGGGTTAGGGTTGCCCCATGAGGGGTGCGGTGAGAATCGGGTCGCGGCCCGGGGCGCAGCGCTCGTAGCATCTCCCTGTGGCCGCCCCCCAGCCGAGGCCGAGCGACTCGTTCGTCGAGCGGTTCTCGACGCTCGTTCGCGGATCGCCCAAACGGCGCGTCGACCTCGAGCTGCGCGCGCTCGACCTCCTGATCGCCGGGTTCTTCCTGCTCGTCCTCTCGCCGCTGATCGGCCTGATCGCGCTCGTGCTGGTGCTGTCGAGCGGCCGGCCGCTGCTCTACCGCGGCCAGCGCGTGGGGCGCGACGGGCGGATCTTCCAGATGCTCAAGTTCCGCACGCTGCGCCGCGGAGCCGAAGAGCGCCTCGGGCCGTACCTCGGCGAGGAGCTCGTCCAGCGCACGCGTGAGGAGACGACCGGCGTCGGCCGCCGCCTGCGGGCGGCGCAGCTCGACGAGCTGCCCCAGCTCTGGAACGTGCTTCGCGGCGACATGAGCCTGGTCGGGCCGCGGCCGATCCGGCCCCGCTTCTTCGAGCAGCTCGCGGCCGAGCTGCCGGCGTACTGGCAGCGGCTGGTCGTGCGCCCGGGCCTGACCGGGTTCGCGCAGGTGCGACGCGGCTACGAGACTTCGATGGCCGAGAAGCTCGCGCACGACCTGGAGTGGATCGCCGATCGCTCGGTGCCGCTCTACCTGCGGACGCTGATCTCGACTGCGTTCCGGATCGCCGGCCAGACGCTCCGCAGCATCTTCAAGGGCGACCACTAGACTCGAAGCCCATGTGCGGGATCTGCGGAATCGTCTCGACGCGCGGGCCCGTCGACCCCGACCAGCTCGCACGCATGAGCGCGAAGCTGCTCCACCGCGGCCCCGACAGCGACGGAGTCTTCATCGATGGGCCCGTCGGGCTCGCGGCGCGCAGGCTCGCGATCATCGATCTCGAGACCGGCGACCAGCCGATCGCGAACGAGGACGGCACCGTCCACGTCGTCCAGAACGGCGAGCTCTACAACTACCCCGAGCTGCGCGCCGAGCTCGAGCGCGCCGGCCACCGCTTCGCCACGCACGGCGACACCGAGGTGCTCGTCCACCTCTACGAGCAGGAGGGCCCGGCCTTCGCGCGACGGCTGCGCGGAATGTTCGCGGTCGCGCTCTGGGACTCGACGCGCCGCCGGCTCGTGCTCGCGCGCGACCGCTACGGGATCAAGCCGCTCTACTACCGCGCCGATGCCGAC
>DATIOF010000166.1:0-2710 GCA_035473395.1 Gaiellaceae bacterium | reverse complement strand
CGCTGCAGCGAGCCGGGATCGAGCCCGCTCGCCGCGGAGATGTCCGAGACCTGCAAGACGATCGCGGCAGGCTTCGGCGCCGGGTCGGCGATGCCCGTCTGGGCGAGCCAGTTCGCCACGTTCGAGAAGCGCACGTCCTGGAGGTGCTTCCACGCGTCCAGGTAGGGCGTCGGGTTGACCGCGCCGTCGTAGCCCATGAACAGCATCGAGCTCGGATGCACCTCGAAGTGGAGGTGCGTCGGGGTTCCCTGCGCGTCGCCGGTGTTGCCGACGAAGCCGAGCATCTCGCCCGCCTTGACGTGCATCCCGTTACGGGCGATCGGCGTGAACGCGGAGAGGTGCGCGTAGTAGAACTCGTTCCCCTCGGAGTCGCGCAGCCAGAGCCGGTTGCCGCCGAGGTCGTTCCAGCCGACCGAGAAGACGAGCCCGTCGGCGCAGGCCAGGACCGGCGCTCCGAGCGGTGCGAAGATGTCGTCGCCGTGGTGCCAGTTCCCGGGCACGTCGCCACGGAAGCCGCCGAAGGTGTCGCCGAACGACACCGGGCCGTAGACGGGGAAGACGTAGCCGCCGGCAGTCAGCCGCGGCTGCAGGCCGGTGGGCATCGTCAGCAGCGGCGGCGAGGAGCGGCCGTTCTTGGCCGGCTCAGGGGCGACGGGGGTCTGCTTCCGCTTCGCGTGCTCGGGCTGCTTGACGACCGGGCCCGGGGCGATCGGCTTCGGCGGCGGGCCGACGCTCGCCTGCACGTTCGACTCCGCGTAGCCGATCCGGATCTCGGAGCCGGCCGGAAGCGCGCCGTGCGGCGCGGTCAGGTGGACGGCGAGCGCGGTCACGAAGCCGTGGAAGCCCTGGGTGCCGCCGGCGCCCGAGCTGGCGTCGGTGCCCTGCTCGAGCGTGACGAGGTAGCCCCAGTCGGCGAGCTCGACGCGACTGTTGGGCGCGACCGCCACCGCTGAGCCGAGCGCCGTCAGCGACGAGATCGTCGCGCCCGAGAAGTCGCCCCTCGCGGCGCGACCACGGGTCGAGCCGCGCGCCGCGCCCTTGACCGTGCCGGCGGTGATCTCCCCGCCGAAGAGGCTGAGCGACTCCACCTGGCTCGTCGCATTGGCGACGCCGGAGATGCCGGAGTCGCTCGAAGCCGAGGCGCTGATCGAGCCCGTGCTGACGACCGAGCCGTCGCTCGGGTAGGCGAAACCGGAGCCAAACGCGGCGTGGTAGGGCGGCGAGGAGATCGAGCCCGCCTCGGCGCCGGCCTGGCCGGGGACGACCACGCGGATCGCCACCGCGCGCGCCGACGCGCCCGCAGTCGAGCCGGCGCCGCCGGCGCCTCCCGCCCCCGTGAGCAGGACGAGGAGACCCGCCAGCGCCACGAAGATCGTGAGCCGCTTCCCCACCGTCTGCGCATTATCAGCAAAGACGGCGGCTTGTGACGAACTTCCTCAGCTGTCGGAGGTCAACTGGCGCTTCGCGAATTCCGAGAAGCGCTGCCGCTCCTCGTCGCTCGGCCCGAGCTGCTCCTGCGCATACGAAGGATCGCCGGCGACCTCCTGGGCCACCGCGAGCACCTCCTGCACCACCTTGTCGCGGTGCTCGGGGCTGTGCGCCAGCTGCTCGGCCCAGCTCGCGCCCTCGTCCGGCTTGACGTCGTTCTCGACGAGCAGGCCGCCGAGCAGGATCCCGACGCGGATGTACGCGAAGGTACGGAACGCGAGCAGGCGCTGCGGCGAGTCGAGCAGCGTGGCGAGCTCGGGCCGCTGCTCCTGGATCTCCGCCACGATCGTCCCGATCGGCTCGTCGACGAGCGGGATCCAGAATTCCTCGACGCTTGCCATGTCAGGAAGCATAGGGCGGCTTTCGCCACGACCGCCAGGCGAGTTGGGCGGCGACGGCGAGCATCAGCACCGCGAACAGCCGGCGCAGCGCGTGCTCGGGGAGCGATTCCGCGATCTGCACACCGGCCTCGACTCCTGCGACCGCGCCGAGCCCGAGCAGGAGCGCCGCACGCCAACGGACGTTCCCGTACTCACGCTGGCGCCAGACGCCTGCCGCGGCGGTCGGCAGGATCGCGAGCAAGGAGCTCGCCTCCGCGTGGAGCTGCGTCAGGCCGAGCACAAGCGTCAGGGTCGGCACGAACAGGATCCCGCCGCCGACGCCGAACAGCCCTGAGAGGACGCCTGCGACCAGACCCAGCAACGCCGCGAGCGCGAGCACCCACATCAGACGAGCAGCCAGATCGCGATAGCGGCGAGAAGCGCGGCGAACCCGAGCGACAGCGTGCGCGCCTGGACGCGCTGCTGCAAACCGGTCCCGAACACGGCGCCGACCGCGGCGGGCAGGCCGACGACCGCGGCGGCACCCGGCTTCAGCTCGCCGTGGAACGCGTAGCTGACGGCGCCGACGAGCGCGATCAGCCCAATCGCGGCGAGCGAGGTCCCCATCGCCGGCCGCTCGCTGAAGTGGGCGACGAGAATCAGCAGCGGCACGACCACAATTCCGCCGCCGACGCCGAAGAGGGCGCTGAAGAGCCCGGCGACCAGGCCGATGACGAGATAGCGCACCGACGTATTCTGCGCGGTGTGGAGGATCGGCTGGCGCGGCTGCGCTCCGAGCCCGGCCTGGCGGGCGTGCTGCTCGACGTGGACGGGACGCTGGCGCCGATCGTGGCGCGGCCCGAGCTGGCCGTCGTGCCGGAGGAAACGCGCGCCGAGGTACG
>DATIOF010000165.1:0-28411 GCA_035473395.1 Gaiellaceae bacterium | reverse complement strand
ATTTCTGAGTCAATCATTTACTGAAAACCTCGTTGTAGTCATAAGCCCTGTGAGTGTCGGGGAGAACCCCGTTGCACCCTTCGCCAGAGCCATTTTCCCTGTGGGGCCGGACGGGGGACAACCAGGGGTTAGCCACAGGCTCCACGGCTACCTGAGTTGACGGACGCGAGCTGTGAGTTCCTGGACGAGGTTGTACACAGACCTGTCCTCACGTATCAGGCGTGCGATCTTGGACGTCGCGTGGATCACCGTCGTGTGGTCGCGGCCGCCGAACTGCTTGCCGATCTTCGGCAGCGACGAGTCGGTCAGCTCGCGCGAGAGATACATCGCGACCTGCCGCGGGTAGACGATGTTCTGCGAGCGCTTGTCGCCGCAGAGCTCGTCGAGCGAGAGGCCGAAGCGGTCGGAGACGAGCTCCTGGATCCGCTCGATCGTGACCTGCTGCACCTCGCCTTGCGGGAAGACGTCCTTCAGCACGTCCTGCGCGAGGTCCTCGGTCATCGGACGGCCGGTCAGCGAGGAGAACGCGACAACGCGCGTGAGCGCTCCCTCGAGCTCGCGGATGTTCGACGAGATCCGGCCGGCGACGAACTCGAGCACCTTCGGGTCGGAGATGTGGATGTGGTCGGTCTTGACCTTCTTGCGCAGGATCGCGATGCGCGTCTCGAGGTCGGGCGGCTGGATGTCGGTGATCAGCCCCCACTCGAAGCGCGAGCGCAGCCGCTCCTCGAGCGTCGAGATGTCGCGCGGCGGCCGGTCGGAGGAGATCGCGATCTGCCCGCCGGCCTCGTAGATCGTGTTGAACGTGTGGAAGAACTCCTCCTGGATCCGCTCCTTGTGCTCGAAGAACTGGATGTCGTCGATCAGGAGCAGGTCGTAGGCCCGGTAGCGCTGCTTGAAGCCCTCGATCCGCTTGTCGCGCAAGGCGTTGATGAAGTCGTTCATGAAGGTCTCGCTCGTCACGTAGCGCACCGAGAGCTCGCCCTGGTGCTCGCTGACGTACTGCGCGACCGCTTGCAGCAGGTGCGTCTTGCCGAGTCCGGTGCCGCCGTAGATGAAGAGCGGGTTGTAGGCCTGCGCCGGCGCCTCGGCGACGGCCAACGCGGCGGCGTGCGCGAAGCGGTTCGAGGAGCCGATCACGAACGAGTCGAAGGTGTACTTCGGATTCCAGCCGATGCCGGCGGGCTCGCGTGTCTGGGCCTCGACGGTCTCGGTCCGCTCGCCGTTCTCGCGCTCGGTGACGGCGAGCTGAATCCTCCGCTCGCGACCGGTCGCATCGCCCACGGCAGCGCTGATCAGACCGATGAAATGACCCTCGATCCAGTCGCGCGTGAAGTCGTTCGGGACGGCGAGTACGAACTCGTCGTCTTTCAGCTCGAGTCCCTCCACGTGGTCGAACCACGTGCGGTACGTCGTGTCGTTGAGGGCGCCTCTGAGCCGACTTGAAACCTCGCTCCACAGGCCTTCCGCAGTCAGCTCAATTGAGGGCTCCACGCCGCCGGACGCACTCCTTGTCGGGGAACTGGCGAGCGGCGAGCATAGCAGCGTCACCGCGACCTCACAACGCCCCGCCTGGACCAGTTCGCGTGGAAGAAAAAGTCGCAATTTGCAGGGAAAAGCAGGCCCTCCACACCGCCGTCCACAGGTGTGGACGATGCTGTCGAGTGTGACGACGCTTGCAGCGGTCCGCGGCCCACTCGCCCCACGATTCGACCACCGCTTGTGCGTCCTCAAACCTGTGGAGAACCACCCCTCGGCCCGTCGCTATACTGCCTCCCGCGCCGCCCGAGACCGGGCGGTTCTTCTTCCCTCATTCGACTCGTGAAGCGGACCTACCAGCCAAACGTGCGCAGGCGGAAGCGCCGCCACGGCTTCCGTGCCCGGATGTCCACCCGGGCCGGCCGCGTGATCCTCAAGCGCCGCCGCGCGAGGGGCCGCAAGCGCCTCTCGGCCTGACTCCGCTGGACGCGCGCGTGCAACGCCGCCATCGCCTCTCGCGCTCGCGTGACTTCGACGCGGTCTATCGCCACGGCCGCTCGGTCTCGACGCGCTTCCTGGTGCTCTACTGGTTCGCGCGCGAGGACGGGGAGGGTCCCAGGCTGGGGCTCGCGGTGCCGAAGGCGGTCGGCCCGGCGGTCGTGCGCAACAAGATGAAGCGCCGTCTCCGCGAGACCTTCCGCGCCCGCCTGGCGGAGCTGCCGCAGGACCAGGACTACGTGCTCGTCGTGCGCCCCGGCCTCGCCGAGGCCGTGGACACGCGCGGCTTCGACTGGCTTGGCGAGCGCGTCGACGAGATCCTTGCCAAGGCGGCAGCGTGAGGGTCGCCCTGCGGGCGCCGTCGTATCTCGGCCTCGGCCTCGTCTACGCCTGGCGCTGGAGCTTCGGGCTGCTCTCGCACGGCTCCTGCAAGTACCACCCGACCTGCTCGCAGTACGCGCTCGACGCGCTCCGCGAGTACGGGCTAGTGCGCGGTTCGGTCCTGGCCGGCTGGCGGCTGCTGCGCTGCAACCCGTGGAGCCGAGGCGGGGTCGACTACGCGCACGACCAGAGGCTCTTCCGATGATCCTGCTGCACATCCTCACACCGCTCGAGAACCTCCTCCGGGACGTCCTCAAGTGGCTCGGCCCGCACGGCACGATCGGGCTGCCGTGGGCGTGGTCGATCGTCGCGCTGACGATCATCGTTCGGCTGCTGCTCGTGCCGCTGACCGTTCGGCAGATCCACTCGATGCAGAACCTGCAGCGGCACGCGCCGCAGATGAAGGAGCTGCAGAAGAAGTACAAGACCGACAAGAAGCGCCAGCAGGAAGAACTGATGAAGTTCTACAAGGAGAACAACATCAACCCGGCCTCCTCGTGCCTGCCGCTCCTGGCGCAGTTCCCGGTCTTCATCTCGCTCTACCTGGTGCTGAAGCACTTTCCGCACCAGCCGGGCGACAACCTCGACTGGCTCGGCCTCTGGAACATCACCGACAAGGCCTCGGCCGGCTGGGGACCGGTGCTGGTGGCCGTCTACGCGCTCAGCCAGCTCGCCTCGAGCTATTTCATGAGCGCGACTGCCGAGAAGTCGCAGCGGATCCTGCTGCTCGTGCTGCCGATCGCCTTCATCCCGTTCATCATCAACTTCAAGGTCGGTCTCGTCCTCTACTGGATGACGACCAACCTCTGGACGGTCGGCCAGGGCCTCGTCACGCGCCGGTTGATGCCCCGGCCGGCGGCGCCGGAGAAGCGCTCCTCGCGCACGCCGCCCAAGGAGGTTGCGACCGCGGTCGCGCCCGAGCCCGCGACCGCGCCGGCCAAGCCGTCCCAGCCGCGCAAGGTCAAGCGCAAGAAGGGCGGCGCGCGAAGATGACCGAGACCGAGTCTGTGCAGGTAGAAGCGACCGGCGAGACGGTCGGCGAGGCCAAGTGGACCGCCCTGCGCGAGCTCGAGAAGCTCCGCCCGGGGATCGACAAGGCGGCGGTCCGCTTCCAGGTCGTCTCGGAGGGCGAGCGCGGTTTGCTCGGCGTCGGCTTCACGCCGGCGCGGGTGGTCGCCTCGGTCGACAAGGCCGCGGTCGAGGAGGTCGCCGAAGAGCCGCCGGTGGACGAGGGCGAGCAGGCCGCCGAGGTGCGCGGCGTGGTCGAGCACATCCTCGAGGCGATCGGCGTTCGCGCCAAGATCGAGATCGCCGAGGACGAGGAGCGCCTGACCGCGACCGTCGTGGGCCGCGAGCTCGGCCTCGTGATCGGCAAGCACGGCCAGACGATCGACGCGATCCAGTACCTGGCCAACGCGGTCGTCTGGCGCTCCCGCGCCGACGAGCGCAAGGCCGTGGTCGTCGACGCGGCCGGCTACCGGGCCCGCCGCGAGGAGGCACTGGCGGCGATCGCCAACCGCAGCGCCGAGCGAGCGATCTCCTCGGGACAGTCAGTCGAGCTCGAGCCGATGACGGCCGTCGAGCGCAAGGTCGTGCACGTCTGCCTGAAGGATTACGCGGGCGTGGTCACGCGCAGCGAGGGCACCGAGCCCAACCGCTTCGTCGTGATCGACCCCGTGTGATCGAGCGCTGGCTCTCCGAGCTGGTCGCTACTCCCGGGCTGACGTCCGTCTCCGGCGAGGAGGCGCGGCGGGTACATCTCGACGAGAGCCTCGCTGCGCTCGAGACGGTGCAGCGCTTCGAGGGCCCGATCGTCGACGTCGGCTCCGGCGGCGGCGCGCCGGGGATCCCGCTCGCGCACGCGTTGCCTGGGCGCGAGGTGACGCTGCTCGAGGCGACGCGGCGCAAGTGCGACTTCCTCGAGCGCTGGACCGGCGAGCTGCCGAACCTGCGCGTGGTCTGCGGGCGCGCAGAGGAGCAGCCGCTCGACGCGTGGGGCGTCGCTGTTGCGAAGGCGCTGGCGCCGCCGCCGGTCGCCGCCGAGTGGTGTCTGCCGCTGGTCGCGCCGGGCGGCGCCGCGGTGCTCTACGTCGGGCCGACGGCGCAGGCCGACCGGGTCGCGCAGGTGGCCGAACTGCTGGCCGCCGAGCTTGAGCCGGACCTGCCGCCGGGCCTGCTCGTCCTGCGCAAGCTCGGGCCCACGCCTCCGGGGTTCCCGCGCCGCCCGGGGGTGGCCCGAAAACGTCCGCTCGCGTAGCTAGCGTGACGCTGTGCCCGGCCGGATCTACGCGCTTGCGAACCAGAAGGGCGGCGTCGGCAAGACGACGACCGCGATCAACCTCGCCGCCTGCCTGGCTGAGGCCGGCGAGAAGACGCTCGTGGTCGACCTCGATCCACAGGGGAACGCGACCTCCGGGCTCGGCGAGCGCGCCAACGGCAGCTCCTCGCTCGACCTGCTCGACGGGATTCCGCTGCCGAAGCTGGCCAGGCCGACGCGCTTTGCGCGGCTCGACCTCGTGCCCGCCAAGCCCGAGCTCGCGGGGGCGGCGGTCGAGCTTTCGCGCCTCGGCGACGGCGAGCGCTACCTGGCCGACGCACTGGCGGGCGCGACCGAGGAGTACGCCTTCGTCTTCGTCGACTGCCCGCCCTCGCTCGGGCCGCTGACGGTCAACGCGCTGGCCGCCGCCGACCGCGTGCTCGTGCCGGTGCAGGCCGAGTACTACGCGCTCGAGGGCCTCGCGCAGCTGGTCGGCTCGGTCGAGCTGGTGCGCTCGCGGCTCAATCCGAAGCTCGCGATCGGCGGCGTGATCCTGACGATGGTCGACCGGCGCACGCGCCTCGCGGCCGACGTCAGCGACGAGGTGCGCAGGCATTTCGGCGACCTGGTCTTCCGCACGTCCGTCCCGCGCTCGGTGCGAGTGGCCGAGGCGCCGAGCCACGGACTGCCCCTGACGGCCTACGACCGCGACTCGGCGGGAGCCGACGCGTACTGGAAGGTGGCGATGGAGCTTGTCGGCCGCACCTGAGAAACGACGCGGCCTCGGTCGCGGGCTGGAGCTGCTGGTCGGCGGCCCCGGCGAGCCCGAGCTGGCGCACCTGCCCGTCGAGACGATCCACGCGAATCCGCGCCAGCCGCGGAAGCGCTTCGACCATGAAGCGACCTCGGCGCTGGCCGATTCGATCCGCTCGCAGGGACTCGTCCAGCCGGTCGTCGTTCGCCCGCGCGAGGCCGGCGGCTTCGAGCTGATCGCCGGCGAGCGACGCTGGCGCGCGGCGCAGGAGGCCGGCCTGCCGACCGTGCCGGCGCTCGTGCGCGAAGCCGACGACCGCGAGACGCTGCTGCTCGGGCTGGTCGAGAACGTCGCGCGCGAAGAGCTTTCAGCGGTCGAGGAGGCTCGCGCCTACGCGTTGCTGCTCGACGAGTTCGAGCTCTCGCTCGGCGATCTGGCCGAGCGCGTGGGCAAGGCGAAGCCGACAGTCTCGAACCGTCTGCGGCTGCTCGAGCTCCCGGACGACGTGCTGGGCCTCGTCGAGCGGGGCGAGCTGACCGAGGGACACGCGCGCGCGGTGCTCGCGGTCCCCGACCACGATGGCCGCAAGCGGCTCGCCCGCCAGATCGTCCGGCGTGGGATGTCGGTGCGGGCCGCCGAGCGGGCCGCTCGCTGGGCGGGCGCAAAGACCAAGCCGCGCAAGGTGCCGAAGGTCGATCCGGCGCTCGCCGAGCGCGCACGCAAGGCGGCCGAGCGTTTAACCGGCTTCCCAGCGCGCATCGTGTCCGGGAGGCTCGAGATCGCCTTCACGGACGAGACGGAACTGGCCGAGCTGGTCGAAGCGCTCGAGCAAGTCGCGTAGAGGCCGTAACTCACAGCGCCGGAGGGTCGTTGATCCAATGGCATGCTGCAGACCCTCCGGGACAACCTCGAGTCGTTCGAGGCGATCAACCAGGACGACATGACGCGCGACCTCGTCCTGCGTATGTCCGCCCTCTCGCAGGCCGGCAAGCTCGGCCCGTTCCTGTTCGAGCTCACCAATGACGCCGACCTGGACGACCTGACGAAGGGCACCCTCGTCGAGATCGCGACCGACCCGGAGTTCCTGCTGGCGGTCGAGGACTACCTCGTCCGCACCGAGATCGTTCACTGACCCGCGCCTAACCGATCAGGGCCGTCTCCGTCTTAGCAACTGACGTAGTACGTCAGCGTCGTTCACGGTTACGTGACTGACGGAGGGCGGATGAAGAGTTGGTCATTCGGCGGCGTGGTCGTGATCGCCGCCCGCGAGCGCCTTTCCTAGCCTCCCTTGCCCCCGCGTCCCGCCCTCGCGCTCTGGGGGCGGGACGCCTCCCGTTTGCGCGAGCGGTACTGGGCCTGGGCGACACGGTCGGCGCAGAGGGTGCAGCAATAGCGGCGTGACCGGTTCCGGCTGCGGTCGACGTACGCACAGCGGCACGGGGCGCCGGCGCAACGGCCGAAGCGCGCCCAGCCGAGCTCCTGGAAGGCGGCGAGCAACCCCGCGGTCGCGTAGGCGGCGACCGCCGGCAAGCCTTCGCTCTCGTCTGGCCACGAGCGGAGGCGCCAGCTTCCGCCGGCGCGCTCGAGCACCGGCGGGGTCCCGTGCTCACGCGCGAGCTCGTTGAGCCGGCTCGCTGCTTCGTCCTCGCCGTTTGCGTCGAAGATGTCGTCGAACCGGGCCCGCAGCACGCGGACGCGTTCGACGTCGGCGTTCCCGAGAGCCTTCGCGGCCGCCGGCAGCCCGTGCCACTCGAGCAAGGTGCGCACGTCCTCCAGCCCCTCGATCAGGTCGGGCTCCGGCTCGAGCTCGTCCCAGGTGTTGATCAGGTCGATCGCCAGCGCCAGGCCCGAGCCGCGCGTCTCGTCTCGTGTCAGGGGCATTTCCGTACACGGTATTGACAGCGGAGGCGCTCAGCGCTGCAATCGGTGTGGAAGATGCCGCCGTTCCCGAAGCCCCGCTTCGACTACTCCTACGACCTCGCCCGCGAAGTCGCGGCACTGCGCGACTACCGAAAGCACAAGCCTGGCCGCCAGATTCCCGCGAAGGCGACAGGCCGACTGCTCGTCGCCACCTGGAACGTCGCCAACCTCGGCGTTCAGGACAGGCTTGACAGTGACTACGCGCTGATCGCCGAGATGGCGAGCTGGTTCGACCTGGTCGCGGTGCAGGAGGTGAACGACGACCTCCGCGGGATCGAGGCAATCCACTCGCACCTTCCCCCGCGCTACGAGCTGCTCTTCTCGGACGCGTCCGGCAACCGCGAGCGGCAGGCCTTCCTCTACGACAGCCGCAAGGTCTCGCGGCTGCGTGAGGTGGGCCGCGTGGCGATTCCGCCGAGTCAGCTGCCGAAGATCGCGGTCGCGGGCGCGACGATCGCCTTCGCCGGCTTCGACCGTGGCCCCTACCTCGCGAGCTTCGAGTCGGGAGCCTTTCGCTTCGCGCTCCTGAACGTGCATCTCTTCTACGGCTCGGAGGCCACGGCCGACCTCGACCGTAGAACGCTCGAGACGTTCGCCGTCGCCTGGTGGGCCGACAAGACCCATCGGGACAAGAAGTCCTACGTGGGCGACGTCGTGCCGCTGGGCGACTTCAACCTCCCGAAGGCCGCGCGGGGCGACCGGATCTTCGACGCGCTCGTCGCCCTCGGCCTGACGACCCCCTCGCACAGCTCCCAGATCGGCTCGGCGATCGCCTCCGACAACCAGTACGACCAGATCGCCTTCTTCCCCGGCTCGACGATGGACCGCTTCAGCGGCGCCTGCAACGTCTTCGACTTCGACGGCGCGCTCTTCCAGGACCTGTGGACCCATCGAACGCTGGAGCAGTACCGGGCGTACGCGCGCTTCCACATCTCGGATCACCGCCCCCTCTGGGCGGAATTCAACACGGCCTAGATGGGCGATCGTGGATTCGAACCACGGACCTCCGCCTTATCAGAGCGGCGCTCTAACCAACTGAGCTAATCGCCCGCGAGCGGGCCAGTCTAGCCGCACCCACACAGGGGATGTCCAACCGAAGAACCCGTGCCGATGGCGTCTCAGTAACTGCGGCTATGAAGATCGATGAACTCGTCCTCCACGAGGGCCGGCGGTACTACCTGCGCGGCCTCGACCCCATGGGCGTGCCCCAGCGGCAGGCCTTCCTCGAGGACGCCGTGACCGGTGAGGAACGGGTCGTTTCGGTCGACGAGGTCGAGCCCGAGCTCCCTCCTGAGCGCCCGCCTCTACGAGGAGTTTGAGCCGGTACCCTGAGGCAATGACCGGAGCCGGGGTCACCTGATGTACGAGATGGTCATCTACGGGGTCAGCTTCGATCTCGTCGGCAAGCAGCCCATCGTGCTGCTGAAGACGGCTGACGGGAACAAGTTCCTGCCGATCTGGATCGGCCACCCGGAGGCGGCCGCGATACTGATGAAGCTCCAGGGCGCGAGCACGCCGCGGCCACTGACGCACGACCTGGTGACCGACATGCTCGGCGAGCTCGGCGTCCAGATCGTCCGGATCACGGTGACCGAGCTGAAGGAGAACACGTTCTACGCCTCGATCACGGTGCAGCAGAACGGCTCCGAGATCGAGATCGACTCGCGGCCGTCCGACGCGATCGCCCTGGCCGTCCGGGCCGAGGCGCCGATCTTCGCGGCCGAGGAGGTGATCGAGGAGTCGGCGATCGAGTTCGAGGGCGAGGACGTGAACGAGGAGGAGATCGTCAGCGAGTTCAAGCAGTTCCTCGACCACGTCACCCCGGACGAGTTCGCGGAAGCGAGCGAGGAAGAGGACTAAGAGCCGCGCTCGACCTCGCGCTTGGTCAGCGCGAGGATCTCTTCGAACAGCTCCTGCAGGCCGTCGCCCGAGAGCGGGCCGCGGTTGGCGCGCGCGAGGTACTGCAGCATCCACTGCTCGCGGTCGGGGTCGACGAACGAGAGCCCGCGCGACTCCTTGTAGCCCTTCAGCCGTGCGACGAGCTTCAGCCGGGCGTTCATCGCCTCGACGATCGCGCGGTCGTTGTCCGAGATCTGCTCCCGGAGCTGGCGGATGAGCGGGTCGTTCTCGGTCATGGTCTCCCCTGCAGCTTGACGTACACGGGCTTGGAGCTGCGCGCGATCGTGATCGCGCGGTACGGATACGTCACGCGCGGGTCGACCGGATCGTCGAGCGAGGGTGTTCGCTCGCGGAGGTAGACGGTGATCCCGCGCTGTCGCTCGACGACGCGCTGGACCCGGAGCGAGTAGCCGCTGCTCGACCGTGGGCCAAGCGAGACCACGACCACCTCGTTGCGCCCGAAGTCGACCGGCGGCGCCTGCGGGGCACGGCCCGGCATGGTCGCTTCGAGCAGGCGCTGGAACGGCGGCTGCGAGTGATAGACGCCTGTCACCTTGCGCGTGAACTCGATGCGGCCGAGGCGAGGGTTCAGGTCCTGCCACGCCAGCGCGTGTGCATCGCCGTGACCCCACCAGTGCGCATAGACGAGCCAGCCGGCCGCGGCGAGCGCGACCAGGCCGACCGCGATCGCCTTACCAGTAGATGTAGACGTTCGTGCCGTAGCTGGCCAGCGAGTAGATGCGCGGCGCGACCCACAGCGGGATGCGCACGCAGCCGTGGCTTGCCGGGTACGCGGGCACGCTGTGGTAGCCGTGGATCGCGAAGGCCCCGACGAAGAAGGACGAGTAGTACATCTCCTTGGCGTTGAAGCCCGGCACCTTGCTGTAGACGTGCCAGTGCCCGAGTGGCGTGTTGCCGGTGGCGCCCGTCGAGACCGGCACGACCAGCGCGACCTGGCCGTCGCGGACGACCAACAGCACCTGCCGGCCTTTGCTCACCTCGATGTGGCTGCCCGGATAGCGCGCCTGCGGGATGCCCGCCCGCTGGAGCTCGAACCAGAAGCGCGCGTCGACACTGCCCGTGCGCGGCAGGCCGTGCAGCTTCTGGAAGGCGACGACCGCGTCGAGGTCGTCCTGGCCGTAGTAGCCGTCCACCCGGCCGAGCGCGTAGTGGAGCTCGTGCAACCGGCGGTCGAGCTCGAAGGCGCTGGCGCCGGCCGAGCCCGGCCCGAGCGACGGGGCGAAGACGATCCGCTCGAGCACGCGTCTCGCGGCCACGTAGCCCGGAGCCGGCTGCAGCGTCAACCGGACGCGGTAGGCGCGCGCCGAGCCCGTCGAGAGGCGCAGGCGCAGGCGGCCGTGGAAGGAGCGGCCGGCGACGAGGCGGTTCCCGCGCCAGACCTTCACCCTCACCGTGCCCGCAGTCGCTGGGCGCTCGCGAACGATCAGCGCGAGCGGCGTTCCTAGTCGGCCCGAGCCCCGGAAGGCGGTGTCGAGCCCGGGCCGCACGGTCAGCGCGACCGGGTTCGAGACGGCTCCGGCGTAGCGGACGGTGTAGCGCGCGTCGGGAGTGCCGACGCGGCCGCGGACGAAGAAGGTCCCGTCGCGCTCGGCGCGGACCCTCGCGACCCGCGTCCCGTTTCGGTAGAGGGCGATTCGCGCGCCCTTGACTGCGGGGACGAGCTTGCCGTGGAAGCGGGCAAGCTGCTGGTAGCGGCCGCGGCTCGGCCCGGCGAGAGTGATCCCGGTGGCCGTGACCACGACCGTCGCCTGCGAGGTCTCGCCGAGCAGGTTGGTGGCGGTCACGCGCGCCGTGAAGCGGCCGGCCGGGTAGGTGTGCTGGACGACCGCGCCGTCCGCGACACCGCCGTCGCCGAGCTCCCAGTGGTAGCTCGCCGAGTCGCCGCTCGCCGTGAGCGTCACCTGCAGGGGCGCGGCGCCGCTCGAGGGTGTCGCCAGAGCCGTGACGGCAGGCGGCGCCGCGTGCGCTGCGGGAGCAAGCGCCAACGCCGCCAGGAAGACCGCTGCACGCCGCACGGCCTGAAACATACTCCTAGCGGGCGACGGCCACGGCCAGCGCGAAGGCGTTGAAGGACGCGTGCAGCAGCATCCCGGGGTAGAGGCTGCCGGTGCGCAGGCGCACGAGCGCGACGGCGATGCCGAAGAGCAGGAGCGCCGGGAAGCCCTCGACGAGCCCGTGGTCGGCCGCGAAGGCGACGGCCGTGCCGAGCACGGCGACTGCGCTCCCGAAGGGTGAGAGCAGCCGAAAGCCGACGCCTCGGAAGGTGAACTCCTCGACGAGCGGCGCGGCGAGCACGACGACCGCTGCGTTCAGCGCGAACTGCACCGCCTTCGCCGAGTTCCAGTGCGCAGGCTCGAGCCCCTGCTCCCGCGCGCCGTGGAGCAGGTGCTCGAGCAGCGACTCGGCGATCAGCAAGCCGACGAGGACCGCGAGCGTGAAACCGAGCGCCTTCGGCCAGGAAGCCGGCCGGCGCAGCCCCAGCTCGGCCGTAGTCAGTCCTCGCGCGATCAGCAGCACGATCCCGAGCGTCAGCGCGTAGAAGATGAGCCCGCTGAGCGCGGTGTCGTAGCGGTAGAGCGAGTCCGCCGGAGGCTTGCCCGACGAGAAGCGGCTGGCGTAGTTGAGTGCCGCGAGCGAGCCGACGAGGGCGAGCCAGCCGGCGAGCTTCCCGCCTCTCACCGCGGGTGCAGGATCTGCGCGAGCTGCTCGAGCGCCTCGCCGACCTGCGGGCCGGCGATGGTCGCGTATTCGGGTAGCACCGCGAAGCGGCCGGCGCGAACTGCCCGTAGGCGCTTCACGCCCGCCCGGGCGCGGAGCTGTTGCAGCGTCCGCGCGCTCCCGGCCGTGGCGAGGTAGACGTCGGGATCGAGCGCGACCAGGCGCTGTACCGGGAACGGCCCCTGTTCAGGGCTCGCGCCGGCGACGCTCCTGCCGTGTGCAAGCTCGATCAGGTCGCCGAGCAGGGTGCGGCTGGAGATGGTGGCGAAGCCGCCCGTGTCGACGAACGCGCTCACGAGCGGCGAGCCGGCGACCGCCTTGGCGACAGCCGTGCGCTTCGCTTCGATTCGAGCGGTCAGCCGCCGCGCCTCGACCGCGCGGCCGGTGAGCAGGCCGATGTCGCCGATCGCCTGGACGACGTCGCCGATCGAGCCGCCGGGCTCGACGTAGACGGCCGCATGCGTCGCGCTGCGCGCGCGGGCCAGGTCGAGCGGGTCGGTCTCGGCCGCCGCCACGATCAGGTCAGGCTTCGCCCGCCGGATCGCATCGACGAGCGGCAGGCCGACCAACGTGTCGTCGACCGCGATCGTGCGCTTGCCGAGCCCGAGCCCCTCGAGGGTTTTCCGCGGGCCCACCCCGATCGGGACGACGCGCTTCGGGACCGAGTTGACGACGGTCGCGTCGCCCGTGCCCTGGACGGTCACGGGATAGCTCTCGACCAGCGCGCCCGTCGGCTCCGAGCGCTCGCCGCACGCGGTCCCCGCGAGGAGCAGCAACGCCGCGACTGGAAGGAGCGCGAGTCTCACGCGACCCACTGCCAGAGCGCCCATTGCGCGACCGAGACCCCGAGCAGCAGCGAGCTGACGGCCACGATCGCGGTGTGTGCCCGTGGTCGGCCGCCCAGCACGGCCAGCGCCAGGAAGAGCGGGAAGATCGTCAGGCCGAAGCGAGGCAGCGAGAGCAGCGGCCAGCGCTCGCTCGGCACGCTCAGCGGGATCGCCAGGCTGAGCGCCGCGAACAGGCCGTAGGGCGCGCCGAATCGCCGCCACGCGATCACCGCGAGCACGACGAACAGGACGAGGAAGGCGAGCGCCTCGAGGTTCAGCACGGCCACGCGGATCGGGTCGGAGTCCTGCACGGGTGTCCAGTACACCTGCGTGTGCGAGCCGGACGCCAGCTGCTCGACCCCGGCCCAGCCGGCGCGGAGGCCGTCCCAGATCCCGCCGAGCGGCCCCGCCGGCGAGAGATGCCGGCTCCAGAGGCGCTGCGCGTGCAGGAACTGCCACGGGTCGCCTTCGGCCGCCCAGAGGTAGAGCGGGTAGGCGGCGAAGAGCAGCGGGGCGACCGCGAGCGACGCGAGCGCTCGCAGCCGGTCGCGCTCCTTCCACGCCAGCAGCGCGAGGGCGGGCAGCAACGCCGCGGCGGTCGGCCTCGTCAGCAGCGCCAGGCCGGTGACGGCGCCGGCGGCGAGGAAGCGACCCCGCTCCGCCAGCATGAACGCGGCCAGGGTGAGGAGCAGATACAGCGACTCGCTGTAGACGGCCTGCAGGAAGAGCGCGAACGGAAACACGGCCAGGTACAGCACCGCTCGTCGCGCGCCGTCCGCACCGAGCCGCTCCTCCGCGATCCGGTACAGGAGCAGGAACGAGGCGAACGAGGCTGCGAGCGACACGAGGATCCCGGCGAGCACGTAGTGGCCGAAGAGCACGCGCCCGAGCAGCGCGACCGCCGCCGGATAGAGCGGGTAGAAGGCGGCCGCGCCGCCCTTGGCCGAGCCGTAGCCGTGCTCGGCGATGCGCAGGAACCAGACGCTGTCCCAGCGAGCCCAGACGTCGGTGATCGCGCCGAGATCGTGCGTCAGCTTCGGGTTGTCCCAGACCGCGGCGCGCGGGTGCCTGTTCGGGACGAAGACGAAGAACGAGAACAGCGCCGCGAACCAGATCGCCAGGCGCGACCAGACGAAGATCTCGGGCGCGGGATTTCCCGCGCGCGGCAGCCGCACTTCGCGGCGGGCCGTCCGCTTCGGCAGGCGAACGCGTTGACCGGCGGACACGGCGCGCGATGATATCCGCATGGCCGAGCGCTACTTCACTCCCTCGGAGGCAAACGAGCTGCTGGCGGAGGTCCGGCCGCTCGCCGAGTCGCTGGTCGAACATCGCAACGGGATGCGGCTCGCGGCCGAGCGCCGGGCGCGGCTGACCGCCCGGATCGCAGGCAACGGCGGCGATCTCGACCCGCAGGAGCCCGGCGAGCTGGACGAGCGGTTCGAGCGCGAGTCGCAGGCGGTGGCTCGCGCCGTCGAGGGCCTCCAGCGCCTCGGCCTGTTGGTGAAGGACCTCGACCGCGGCCTGGTGGACTTCCCTGCGCTGCACGCCGGCGAGGAAGTGCTGCTCTGCTGGCAGGTCGGCGAGGACGAGGTCGCCTACTGGCACGGCGTCGACGAGGGCTTTGCCGGCAGGAAACCCCTGCCGCTCGACTAACGAGCATCTGGTGTCCCACCACTCCTTGACGCGCCTGATCGTCTTCGGCGCGGTACTGCTCGTCACCCTGGTCGTCGCCTGGCTGGTCGACCGCCGCTTGGCGCGCCGTGACCTGCCGGCCGAGACGCTGACGCGCTACCGCATCCTGCGGCGCACGATCTTGACGCTGATCGTCTTCGTCGGCGCGCTCTCGGCGCTGCTCGTGATCCCGCAGGTGCGCGCGGTGGCGACCGGGATCCTCGCCTCGTCGGCGGTGATCGGGATCGTGGTCGGCTTCGCCGCCCAGCGCACGATCGGGAACTTCATCGCGGGCCTGCTGATCGCCTTCGCACAGCCGGTGCGGATCGGCGACTACGTCGAGACCGAGGGTTTCCACGGCGTGGTCGAGGAGATCGGCCTGACCTATACCTTCATTCGCATCGAGGACAACGACCGGCTCGTCGTCCCGAACGAGAAGATCGCCTCGGATAGCATCCGCAACTCTTCGATTCGCTCCAGAAAGAAGCTCGCGCACGTGACCGTCCAGGTTCCTCTCGATACCGACCTTCAAGCAGCCCGTTCGCTGCTGCGTGAGGCTGCCCAGGACGAGCGCGCGGAGGTGTCTGTGGTCAAGCTCGCGGAAAAGGCGAGCCTGCAGGTCAGCGTCTGGGCGCCGGACGAGCCGAGCGCCGAGCGGCTCGAAAGCGAGCTCCGCCTGCGTGCGCACGAGCGCCTGCGCGAGGCAGGGGTGTTCGCATGACCCCGCCACCGCCTCCTCCGCCTCGGGGCCGCGGCCGCCGGGGCGAGGACGAGCTCGAGCATCTCCTGCGCCGCAGCCGCCGGCGCCGCGGCCGCACCCGGGGCAAGCGCAAGCGCCGCACGACGCTGATCTTCGTCGTCCTGCTGGTGATCGTGCTCGCGGTGATCGCCTCCGGAGTCGGCGCTGTCGCCAGGTTCCGCTCCGACTGCAGCCTGAAAGAGCTGAAGCCGGTCGAGATCGGCCAGAACTCGTTCGTCTACGCCGCCAACGGCTCGCTGCTGGGCGCAATCCCTGCAGAGCGCAACCGCACCCCGGTCGCGCTCTGGCGCGTCAGCCCGTGGATGAGCAAGGCGACGGTCGCGATCGAGGATCACCGCTTCTACGAGCACGGCGGCGTCGACTACGAGGGCATCGCGCGCGCCGCCTGGAAGGACCTCCGCGCCGGCCACGTCGTCCAGGGCGGCTCGACGATCACGCAGCAGCTGGTGCGCAACCTCTACATCTCGAAGGAGCGGACGCTGAAGCGCAAGCTGAAGGAGGCCTGTCTCGCGATCCGCCTCTCTCGCGCGCGCTCGAAGGACTGGATTCTCGGTCAGTACATGAACCAGGTCTACTACGGCAACCACGCCTACGGGATCGAGGCCGCGGCGCAGACGTACTTCTCGAAGGACGCGCGCGACCTGACCCTGGCCGAGTCGGCGCTGCTGGCCGGCCTGCCGCAGGCGCCCTCGGTCTACGACCCGCTGCACCGCCCGGGCGCGGCTCGGGAACGGCGCGACGAGGTGCTGCGGGCGCTGCGCGACTACGGCAACATCAGCGAGGCGCACTACCTGCACGCCGTCTCGCAGAAGAACCTGAAGCTGAAGCCGGGCAGGCTCTACACGCGCATCCGCGAACCGTATTTCTTCAGCTACGTGCGCGACCAGCTGATCTCCGAGTACGGTGCGAACACCGTGCGCTCGGGCGGCCTGCGCGTGTACACGACGATCAACCCGAGCCTCCAGGTGGCGGCCCGCAAGGCGATCACCGACACGCTCTACCTGCGCGACGACCCGGCGGCGGCGGTGGTCTCGATCAACCCGGCCAGCGGCGCCATCCGTGCCATGACGGCGGTCACGCCCGGCCGCACCGGCAACCAGTTCAACCTCGTCGCCCAGGCGCGGCGGCAGCCTGGCTCGACCTTCAAGACCTTCGTGCTCGCGGCTGCGATCGAGGAGGGCATGAACCCGGACTCGACGTACTACACCTCGGCGCCGTTCCACTACCAGCCCGACCCCTACACGCCGGCGTGGGACGTCCAGACGTATGACCACTCGTACTCGGGCTCGATCTCCGTCCACAGCGCGACGCTGGCCTCGGACAACACCGTCTACGCGCAGCTGACGCTCGACGTCGGGCCGGACAAGGTCGCCGAGATGGCGCACAAGCTCGGCATCCGCTCACACCTCGACGTCGTGCCCGCGATGGGCCTTGGCGCCGACGCGATCTCGCCGCTCGAGGAAGCCTCGGCCTACGCCACCCTCGCGGCCGGCGGGATCTACTCGAAGCCGATGGCGATCCGCAAGGTCGTGCTCGCCAACGGCAAGGAGGACATCGACGCGGGCTGGGGCGTGCCGGACCGGGCACGTGTGATCAGCGACGGCGTCGCGTACGAGGTGACCAAGATCCTGCAGGACAACGTCCTCGGCGGCACCGGCGTCGGCGCCTACTTCGGCCGGCCGGCCGCGGGCAAGACGGGGACGACCGACAACCACGCCGACGCGTGGTTCTCCGGCTTTGTGCCGCAGCTCGAGACGACGGTCTGGGTCGGCTACCCGCAGGGCGAGATCCCGATGGAGAACGTGCACGGGATCGCGGTCGCCGGCGGCACCTTCCCGGCGACGATCTGGAAGCTGTTCATGGAGACGGCGATGGCCAACACGCCGGCGCTGAGCTGGGCCTACCCGACCGCCCCGGTCGTCTGGCGGCCGTTCACGCAGGGCCAGTACGGCTCGAGCCTCGCGCCCACGACGACGTACTCGACCACGACAACGACCGCAACCACGACGACCAAGCAGCAGACGACGACCACGGCGCCGCCGACCACGACCGGGCGCACCGTGATCATCACGCCGCCGCCGCCTCCCCCACCGGTGGAACCACCGCCTCCACCGCCCGCACCGGTGCCGCCGCCACCGCCGGTGCCGCCGCCTCCGCCACCGCCGGGGCCGTAGGCCATGCGGCCGGCGCTGCGCGCCGCGCTCGTCGCGACCCCGGTCTACCTTGCCGCCTGCGCCGTGCCCGACGGCGGCCTCTTCCGCGCGGCCCGCTTCCGCGACGTCCACGTCTACCAGGGCTACGCCGAACAGCTGCTGCACGGCGCGCTGCCCTACCGGGACGTCTTCGTCGAGTACCCGCCCGGCGCGTTCGCCGTCTTTCTGCCACCGACCGCGTTCGGGGCCTCGCACTACAACGCCGCCTTCAAGACGCTGATGGCGCTCTGCGGCGTGGCGACGATCGTGCTCGTCGCGCTGGTGCTGGCCGAGCTCGGTGCGTCGCTGACGCGGATCCGGGTCGCCGTCGCGCTGCTCGCGCTTGCACCGCTCGCGCTCGGGCCGATCTCGCTGAACACCTACGACGCGTGGCCGGCCTTGCTGACCGTGCTCGCGCTCTGGCTGCTCCTGCGCGGCTGGGAGCTGCCGGCCTTCGCGGTGCTCGGGCTCGCGATCAGCACGAAGGTCTATCCGGTCGTGCTCGTGCCGATCGCGGCCTGGCTCGTCTGGCGCCGCGCCGGAACGAGGCGCACGGCTCTCGCGCTTGGCGTGCTGGTGCTCGTCGCCGCAGCGGTGGTGGCACCGTTCGCGGCCTACGCGCCGCACGGTGTCTACGAGAGCTTCCACTCCCAGGCCGCGCGCGGGCTGCAGGTCGAGAGCCTGGGCGCCGCGCTGCTGCTCGCGCTCGATCGCCTCGGGCTCTACCACGCGCACGTCGTCGAGACGACCGGCGTGGCCGGGCGCAACCTGACCGGCGGCACTGCCCACTCGGTCGCCGCCGTGCTGCTCGTGCTCGAGGGCCTTGCGGTCGCGACGGTGTGGGTCCTCTACGCGCGGCTCGGCGACCTGCGCGCACGACTGCCGCTCGCCTTCGCCGCCGCGGTCGCCGGCTTTCTCGCCTTCACGAAGGTCTTCTCGCCGCAGTACCTCGTCTGGCTCCTGCCGCTTGTCGTCGCCGGCGGTGGCGCCGTCGCGGTCGCGCTGATGGCCGTCGCCCTCGTGCTCGCCCAGGTCTGGTTCTTCCATTACGCCGCGCTCTTCCGGCTCGAGTGGCCGGTGTGGCTGCTGCTAGCGCGCGACCTGGTGATGGTCGCGCTCTACGCCGTGCTGGCCGCCGAGCTGGCGCGGTGGAAGATCAGGATCCCGTCGCGCTCGAAGACCAGCCGCCACTCCGGGTTGCGTCGCAACCAGGAGAGCTGGACGGCGGTCGGCAAGGGCGCGAGCCGGTCGGCGTAGCCGGGAGCGGTCTCGTCGGCCGCGACCCACTGTGCGTCCTGGAGGTACGGGAAGCTGAGGATGCGGCGGCGCGCGGAGAGGTGCGCGCCGAGCGAGTTCGTCGCGCTGACGACCGCATGCGGCGGGATCAGTCGCAGCGCCTGGGCGGCGATTCGGTCGTGCTCGGTCACCTCCGCCGCGTGGGCCTGCGTCTGCTCGCCGCCGGGGAAGAACCGCCAGACCGGCACCGGCCCGAGCAGGTAGTTCGAGACGACGCAAAGCACGACCACCAGGCTCGCAACCGGCACGCGCGGGCCGATCCGCTTGGCGCCAAAGACGGTCGCGGCGATCACGACGGGGATCAGCCCGGCCGTGTAGTGGAAGCGGATCGAGGTCTGCGTGGTCGCGGCGGAGAGCAGGTTTACGGCCAGCTCGGGCAGCGCGGCGAGCAGCATCAGCGGGGCGAGCACGGCCAGCCCGCCGAGCGGGATCACGAGCCGCGCCAGGTAGCCGAGCCCACGGCCGGTGAAGGCCGTCGTGACGATCTTCCAGGGATTGGTCAGCGCCGTGTGGACGATTCCGCCCGGCGTGCTGCCGACCTGGCTGTAGCGCGTGAAGAAGCTCGATGTCCCGGCCCGGTTGAAGTGTGGGATCACGATCTCGATCGCGATCAGCGCCACCGCCAGGCCTGCGGCGGCGATCGCCGCTCCGGTCCAGCGGTGGCCGCGTGCGAGCGCGTACCAGAGCCCGAGCCCCGCGACGACGAGCGCGATCTCCTCCTTCGTGGTCGCGGCCACCGCCGCGCAGAGCGCGAACAGGAGCAGCCGGTCCTCGTCGAGGAACCAGATCGCGAACAGCAGCAGCGGGCAGGCGAGCGCGACCGGGTGGAACTCGTTCAGCGTCAGCCACTGCGTCGGCGGGTAGACGAGATAGGCGAGCGCGAAGCCGACCCCAGCCCGCTCGCTGCCGAGGTGCTTGCGCGCCAGCCAGTAGACGGGAACCCCGCCGAGCGCGATCGCGACGGCCTGCGTGACGAGCAGCAGGTCCGGGCTGGGCCAGACGAGCCAGAGCGGTGCGAAGGCGGCGAGGATCGGGTCGAAATGCGCGCCGAGCCGGGAGACCTGGTCGCCTCGCAGGCCGGTGATCTGCAGCGGATGGCCGTGCGCCGTCGACCAGACCGATTGCACCATGTTCCCGAGGTCGAAGCGGCCGGTCGAGAAGGCGCGGTGGCGCAGGACCGAGAGCGCCGAGAAGCCGGCCGCGTAGGCGGCGACCGCCGTCCAGAGCAGCGCTCGCGGCCGAATCACGTGCGCGCCACCGCCTGCTCGACCAGCTCGCGCCAGCGCCGGCCGAGCACCGCTTCGCTCGCGTGTGCCTCGTAGGTTGCCCGGCCTCCGGTCGAGAGTCGCTGCGACAGCTCGTCATCCTCCGCGAGCTGCCGCAGCGCGTCCGCGAGCGCCTGTGCGTCGCCGGGCGGGACGAGCAGCGCGTTCTCGCCGTCAATCAGCAGCTCGCGCGCGCCGGGCGTATCGGCGGTCACGAGCGGGGTCCCGCAGGCGAGCGCCTGGAAGGCCTTGTTCGGAATCACGCGCCCGGCCTTCTCGGAGCTGCCGAAGATCCCGAGCGCGCAGCTAGCCCGGTGGAGCTCGCCGGGAAGCCGCTCGTAGTCGACCCACGGGATCCACTCGACATTCTCGGGCCGGTCGTGCACGAGGGGCTCGAGCTGGCCGCTGCCGACGAGGCGAACGCGCAGCTCGGGCGCCGCACGGGCGGCGGCGAGCACGGTCTCCACGCCGTGCAGCGGGATCAGCTTGCCTACGAACAGCACGGTGAACGGCTCCGCGGGCGACCAGCCAGGGCCGAAGACGCGCTCCTCGGCCCCGACGTAGGCGACCTCGACCCGCTCGCGCGGGAGACCGGCGAGCTCGGCCAGGTGGTCGGCGCTCGCGCGCGTGTCGGCCACGACGAGATCGGCCGACCGCAGCGCATGCCGGTCGACCGCCGCGAGCGCCCGCGCCGCGGCCGAGCCGGCGCGGAAGCGCCCGCGGTCGGAGACGAACGTGTCTGCCAGCGAGACGAGCGGGTTGAAGATCACCGGCCGTCCCTTCGCGGCGCGCTTCGCCGCCGGCAGGTCGAAGTGGCCCGGGTAGCCGACGAGCACCGCGTCGAAGCCGTTCGGCGGCCGGCGCAGCAGCTCCAGCTCGGCGAGCGCGAGGCGTGCCGCGGCGCCCGCGCCGGCGCTCCAGTTTTCGCGCCTTCCCTCCCAGACGGCGACGTGCCGCTCGCTGACCTCGACGCCCGCCCCCCGCAGGCACGAGATCACCTGCGCGTTGCGCGGGTAGTCGCGCTCGTAGGTCCCGAAGTAGAGGACGCGCATGCCCCGTCGGGCTAGGAGAGCACGTCGTCGACGTGGAGCTCGGTCCGCTCGCGCGCGCCCGCGCGCTCCTCGTGCTGGCTCGTGATCAGCTCGCTGATCAGGCCGAGCGAGAAGAACTGCAGCCCGACCACGACCAGCAACACGCCGAGGATCAGCAGCGGGCGCTGGCCGATCGCGTGCCCCAGCAGCTTGTCGATCGTCAGGTAGACGAGCACGCCGAAGCCGATTGCGCCGAGGGCGAGCCCGAGCCCGCCGAAGAGGTGGAGCGGCCGGTAGCGGTAGCGGCCGATGAACGAGACCGTGAGCAGGTCGAGGAAGCCGCGGATGTACCGCTCGACGCCGTAGCGGGAGCGCCCGTGCTCGCGCGGCCGGTGGTTGACGGGCAGCTCGGCGACTCGGTAGCCGCGGTAGTGGGCGAGCACCGGGATGAAGCGGTGCAGCTCGCCGTACAGCCGCAACCCTTGGACGACTTCCGCCCGATACGCCTTCAGCCCGCAGTTGAGGTCGTGGAGGCGCAGGCCGGAGACGCGGCCGGTGACCCAGTTGAAGATCTTCGAGGGCACGCGGCGCGTGATCGGGTCGCGGCGCTGGGTCTTCCAGCCGCTGACGAGGTCGAAGCCCTCGTCGAGCTTCGCCAGCAGCCGCGGGATCTCGGCAGGGTCGTCTTGCAGGTCGGCGTCGATCGTCACCACGACGTCGCCCTCGGCGTGCGCGAAGCCCGCCGCCAGCGCGGCCGCCTTGCCGAAGTTCCGGCGGAGCCGGATCACGCGGACGTTGTCCTGCGCGTCGTGCAGCCGGGTCAGCGCGGAGTACGAGCCGTCGGTCGAGCCGTCGTCGACGAAGACCGCCTCCCAGGGCTGGCCGAGCTGCTGGAGCGCAGACTCCAGCTCGTCATAGAGGAGCGCCACCGTCCGCTCCTCGTCGTGAACGGGGACGACGACCGAGATCACGGCGGCTGAGCCTATCCGCCGCGCGTACGGTATGCGCGGTCGTGGTTGAGCTTCTGACTCTCGCGGAGGCCCAGCGCCTCGTGCTCGAGCGCGCCTCGCCGCTCGCTGCGGAGCGGGTCCCGCTCGAGCAGGCGGCTGGGCGCGTGCTTGCCGAGACGGCGCGTGCGGTCGTCGATCTGCCGCCGTTCCCGAGCAGCGCGATGGACGGATTCGCCGTTCGCGGTGCGGACACGCCAGGGACGCTGCCGGTGGTCTTCCGCGTCGCCGCGGGCCGTCCATCACCGCAGCCGTTGCAGGCGGGCGAGGCGATGGGCATCGCCACCGGCGGGGTCGTCCCCGAGGGCGCCGATGCTGTCATCCCCCTCGAGTACGTTGTCGATAATGAAAACAGCGTCGAGATCGGCCAATCGGTTGCGCCCGGCGCAAACGTGCGCCCGCAAGGCGGCGACCTCCGCGCCGGTGACGAGGTCGTGGCGGCAGGGATCATGCTCGGTCCGGCCCAGCTCGGCGCGCTCGCGGCCGCCGGGGTGGCCGAGGTCGTCTGCGGAGCGGTGCCGCGCGCCGCCGTGCTGGCAACGGGAACTGAGCTTCGCCGGCCGGGCGAGCCGCTCGGGCCGGGCGAGATCTACGAAGCCAACGGGCTGATCCTCGAAACCCAGCTCAGGTCGGCAGGTGCTTCCGTCGAGCGCCTGGCGGCTGTCGCCGACACCGAGGACGCCCACCGGGAGGCGCTCGCGCGCGGGCTCGAGCACGACCTGCTCGTGACTTCGGGCGGTGTCTCCGTTGGCCCGCACGATCTCGTCCGCGCAATCGAGGCCGAGCTTGGCGTGGACGAGGTCTTCTGGCGCGTGGCCGTGAAGCCGGGCAAGCCGATCTCGTTCGGCGTGCGAGGGCGCACGCTCGTGTTCGGGCTGCCCGGAAACCCGGTCTCGTCGCTCGTGGGCTTCGAGCTCTTCGTTCGGCCGGCCCTGCTGGCGCTTCAGGGCCATGCCGATCCGTTGCCCCGGTTCGAGCCGGGGAGGCTCGCGTCTGCCGCAAAGCGGAACCCAGCCCGCGACGAGTTGGTGCGGGCGCGGACGCGGGCCGGCGAGAACGGCGCGGTCGAGCTCGAGCCGCTGAGGGGACAGGAGTCGCACATGATCGCCGCGGCCGCCGGCGCGAACGCGCTCGTGTTCCTTCCACGCGGCGAGGGCGAGCTCGCGGCCGGCTCGCCGGTGCGCTACCTCAGGCTCGCCTGAGCGCGCTCAGCCCTGCGTCGAGGCGAGCGGTGCGGCGGCCAGCGTCCGCGCGGGCGCCCGGATCGCCGGCGCGCCTCGCGGGTCGATCTGCATCAGCCGTGCGTAGACGATGTAGCGCTGCGACGCGAAGAAGCGCGGGTGGCAGGCCTGCAGTTCGACGACTTCCCGCCCGTGCGACTTGAGGACGGCGAGCTCGTCCGAGGGCACGATCCGGTGCGTGAAGACCCGGTAGCGGAAGGTGCCGTAGGGAACCTCCAGGCTGATCGGATCGCCGGCCTTCATCCGCTCGATGTGCGCGAAGGGCGCGAGGTACGTGGTGCGGTGCCCCGCGATGTAGACCAGCTGGCCCTCGCCGGGCATGTAGGTGCGACGGTCGAGACCCGGGCCCTTGGTGAGGGAGGCGTGATCGGTGCCGTCGACCACGACCATGTTCAGGCCGAGGCGAGGGACGTGCAGTTTCCCGATCGCCTGCCCGCGCTTCGACGCGAGCCGGTAACGACGCGCCTGCGCGCGGATCTGCGCGGCGGTCACCCTGGAAGTAGCGGCGGCCTTCGACTTCGGGTGGGGCAGCCGGAACGCCTGCGCCCGCCGCTCGTAGCTTTGGCTGAGCTGGTGCTGCTTCCAGGTCGTGTAGAGCGCCGTGAACGGGTCCTGCCAGCGCCAGATGACGAGCGCCCAGACGAGCACGGCGATGCCGCCGGCCAGCATCACCGTCCCGGTCACCCTGAGGATTCGCCTCGCGTTCATCGTTCCAGCGCCTTCCGTTCCATTCCCGGCGATTGTCTCCGGGTTGCTCTCACTGTAAGCACGATCCGGCGAACCCCCTCGCGCAGCGGCCCGCGCGGAGGGCGCTCTCGCGCGCTGGGGTACGGCGCGTAGCGGCTGACAGTCAGCGCCGTCATCTGTCCGGCGGCGCCGAGCCAGGCGACGGCGATCGCCACCGCGGCGAGTCGCACGTAGCCGGTCGCGGTCAGTTCCGCGAGATACCAGGGCGTATCGAGACCCAGCCCGTACCGGAACGCGAACGAGCCCAGCAGCAGCAACGGCCCGAGGAAGCCCGCGCCGAGCAGGGCCAGCCGGGTCCAGATCGGGCGCCGCCGCACGTTGGGCAGCCAGAGCCAGGCGTGCAGCGACGGCAGGAGGAAGATCAACGCGAATGGATTGGTCGCGACCACGAGCAGCGCGACGACAGCGAGGGCGAGCAGGGCCGCGGTCGCGCCGGCGAGCTCCTCGGTTGCCGAGACCGGCCCGCGCGGCACGAGGCGGGCGCGAGCGACCAGCCAGCCGAGCGCAATGAGCACGGTCAGCGCCAGCACGCCGATCACCGGCCAGTTGGTGGCCGGCCCTGCGCCGAGTGGAAGGGGCACCGCTGGTGCGGACGGCCAGATGCCGATGAGCGCGAAGAGCTCGAACAGGATCGCGGCCCAGACCCAGAAGCCGACGCGGCTGCGGTAGCTGCGCAGCGCCGGCGTCAGCCGGATGTGCCGGCGTCGGCAGTGCGCAAACAGGTCGACCGCGGGGAGCAGGAACGGCAGCAGTGCCGCCAGCAATACGAGCTCGATCGCCCAGCCCGGCAGCACGCGCGGGCCGAAGTAGACGTAGCGGGCCGTTCCGGGCGCAAGCTCCGCGCCCGCATCCAGCCAGCGCAGGAGCTGCTGGGCCGCTCGCCCAAGCTCGCCGAGGCGCACGCCGTTGAGCCGCTCCGGCTGGTCGGTGAACGCGTTCGGGGGCCGTTCGCCGCCAGTGGTCAGGGTCAGCGCCGGGATGCCCTGTCCCAGCAGTGGCCCTTGTTCGTGCAGCGTGAACGGGAAGCCCAGGTCGACGAGCTGCGCCAGCGCTTCGGGGTGCTCGGGCCGTCGGCCGGCCTGCTCGAGCACTCGCTCGGCGGCCGTCTCGACGAACCCGGGCGAGGCGAGGCGCGGCTCGGTTCCGATCAGCGCCAGGCGGGGCCGGCCGTCGCCGGCGAGCGAGTTGAGGACGACCGCGGCGACGACGTGTCCCGGGTGGGTCTCGGCGAACCGGCGAGCGCCGAGGTCGCCGAACGCGCCGCCGTCGGTGGCCACGAAGACCAGCGTGTGCTGCGGAGTGACAGCGCGGGCGCCGTAGGAGCTGGCGAGCTGGATCAGCGCGGCGATGCCGGACGCGTTGTTGTTCGCGCCCGGTCCCGTGCCGTCGTCGTCCCGGTGAGCGAGGATCACGACCTCGTCCGGCGAGCGTCCCGGGACGGTCACGACCTGGTTGACGAGCGTCCGCTCGCCGAGACCCGGCACGTTGGCGCGAAAGCGGTCGGGCTCGACACGCAGCCCGTAGGGCGTCAGCTGGTCGCGAAACCACTGAGCCGCCCCGGCCGCCCCCGCGCTTCCCGGCGCGCGGTCCGGGTAGAGCCGCGCCAGCTCGGAGGCCTGCGTGACGGCGCTCGGGCCGTCGAAGGAGGCGGGCAGCACGGTGGTCGGGGGCGGTAGCGGGCCGGGCTTGTGCACGCTGAACGCCGCCGCGAGGAGCGGAATCCCGACCAGCAGCCAGGTGCCGCGATACAGGCGCCCGCTGACGGGCCGCTCGAGCGAGCCTCGGCGCGGGCGTCGCCGCGAGGAACGGGGCGGAAGCGCCGCCATGCCGTGGCTATAGTAGGGCGACCCGTCCGCCGGCAGGCGCTGCGATGCCAGACTCCTCCACCATCCTGCTCGTCGACGACGAGGACGCGGTTCAGAAGCTCCTCGCCTATCCGCTTGAGCGCGACGGGTTCCGCGTCGTCCAGGCACGGGACGGCGAAGAGGCGCTCGCGCGGTTCGCGGAGGAGCGCTTCGACCTCGTGGTGCTCGACCTGATGCTGCCGAAGCTGGACGGACTGGAGGTCTGCAAGCGCCTGCGGGCGACGAGCAGCGTCCCGATCATCATGCTGACCGCGCGCGACGACGAACTCGACAAGGTGCTCGGTCTCGAGCTCGGCGCGGACGACTACATCACGAAGCCATTCTCGATCCGCGAGTTCCGCAGCCGGGTGCGGGCGCTGCTGCGCCGCGCGTCGATTCCGGGCGGCGCAACGACACAGGAGGAGACGATCGAGCGCGACGGACTTCGGATCGACCTCGCCCGGCGCGACGTGCACGTCGAGAAGCGGTTGGTGCAACTCACCTACGTCGAGTTCGAGCTGTTGCGCAGCCTGGCCGCGAGCCCTGGCCGCGTGTTTTCACGGGAAATGCTCTTGGAGGCGCTCTGGGGCGGCGCCGACTACCGCGAGCCGCGCACGATCGACGTGCACGTGCGCCACCTGCGCGAGAAGCTCGAACGCGACCCGAGCGAGCCCGAGTTCATCCTCACGGTCCGCGGTGTTGGCTACCGCTTTCGCCCGTGAACCGCGTTCGCAGCGTCGGCGCACAGCTGAGCCTCGCGCTGCTGCTGGTGGTCGTGATCGCGCTGGGCGTGGTCTATCTGACCGTCGTCCCGTCCCTGCGAGACCGTGCGATCAACACGCGCGTCGGGCAGGTGACGAGGATCGCGGCCGAACTGCGCGCCCAGATCGGGCCGGGCGACCCACTGACCGACGAATGGGTGGCGACCGCTTCCGAGAACCACGCGAACGTCCGAGTCGTGCTCCTCAACCGGCTCGCGCCCTCCGGCCTGGTGGTGCCGTATCGCGACTCCGGACAGCTTTCGCCCCGTCTGCAGGGCGATCCCGTCGCCACCCACGCGCTCGATACGGGTGCGCCGCAGCACGGGGCGATGACCGAAAACGAGACGACCTATGCCGAGGCTGCTGCTCCGGTGCTCGGCGGGAGCTACGCGCTGCTCGTTCGCGACCCGGTCGAGCTTGGAAGCATCCAGCTCGTCGAACGGCGCGTGCTGCTCGCGGCCGGCGTGGCCCTGCTGATCGCGCTGCTGCTCGGCTACGGCGGCGCGCGGATGTTCGCGCGGCGGATCCGGCGGCTGGAGCGGGCGGCCGACCGCATCGCCAACGGCCGCTTCGACGAGCCGGTCGTGGACACCGGCGGCGGCGAGCTTGGGGCTCTGGCGGCGGCGTTCGAGCGCATGCGCGTCCGGCTGGCACATCTCGACGACGCTCGGCGCGAGTTCGTCGCCAACGCCTCGCACGAGCTGCGCACGCCGTTGTTCTCGCTGGCCGGATTCCTGGAGCTGCTCGACGACGAGGAGCTCGATGAGCCCACGCGGCTCGAGTTCCTCGCCTCGATGCGGGAGCAGGTCGACCGCTTGACGAAGCTCGCCTCCGATCTGCTCGACCTCTCGCGGCTCGACGCGGGCCGGCTGACCGTGGAGCGCGAGCCGGTCGACCTCGCCGCGTTGGCCGCCGACCTGACCGAGGAGTTCGGGCCGCTGGCGGCTTCGAGCGGCCATCGGCTCGGCGTGGCCAGCTCGCACGAGCCGGTGCTCGCCGAGGCCGACGAGCTGCGTGTGCTCCAGCTCGGCCGGATCCTGGTCGAGAACGCGCTGCTGCACACGCCGCCGGGAACGCCCGTCGAGGTGCGTGCCTACGAGCGGGACGAGCACGCGGTGCTCGAGGTCGAGGACGCGGGGGGCGGAATCGGTGAAGACCAGCGGGAGCAGCTGTTCGAGCGCTTCTTCCGGCTCGACGGCACGCGGGCCTCGGGCAGCGGCCTCGGGTTGGCGATCGCCAGGCAGCTGGCTGAGCTGATGGAGGGCTCGATCGAGCTCGATTCGGCGCCGGGAAGAACCGTGTTTTCACTCGTGCTGCCCCGCTCTGCGCCGCCCTCCGAGCCGTTTTCACGCGAAAAGGCCCTTTCCGCGGAGGCGTAGCTACAGTGCGACGACCGTGCGCAATGCGCCTCTTGTCGCCGTCGCTGTCGCCTGCGCCCTGCTCGGCGGGCTCGCTGCGGTCGGGCTCGGCAAGCTGACCGGCTGGACGGGCTCAAGCTCCACGACCACGGTCTTCCGGGCCGCGCCGGCGGCTGGGCCGTCCGGAACAGCGGTCACCGCCGCGGTGGCGCCGAACGCGAAGCCGCTGGCTGGGAACGGCTTCAACCCCAGCGCGATCTACGCCAACCGGGCCGCCGGCGTGGTGACGCTCTTCTCCGTGTTCGGCACCGATCCGGCGAGCGCGACGCCGGCCCAGGGCTCGGGCTTCGTCGTCTCGCCGAAGGGCTACATCCTGACCAACTCGCATGTGATCACCGACGCCGGCAGCGGCTCGGTGGCCAAGCCCGCCGACAAGGTCTACGTCGAGTTCCAGGACAAGGACCGGGCCGAGGCGAAGATCGTC
>DATIOF010000164.1:0-32653 GCA_035473395.1 Gaiellaceae bacterium | reverse complement strand
GAGGCGATCGTGGCCGAGGAGGCCGCACGCTTCGCCGAGTGGCGCCGCTCACGCGACGCGGCCGAGGCGATCCGCGACCTGCGCACGCGTGCCGAGGAGATCCGCTCCGAGGAGCTGGCCCGTGCGGGCTCGCGGCTCTCGGAGCTCTCCGACCGCGAGCGCGAGACCGTCGAGACGCTGACTACACAGATCGTGAACAAGCTCCTGCACGCGCCCACCGTCCGCGCCAAGGAAGCCGGCTCGGAGCCGCTGCGCGACCTGTTCGCTCTCCGCGACGACGAGTGAGCTCGGCCGAGCTCTACGCCCGGGCGCTGAAGGTGATCCCCGGCGGCGTCAACTCGCCGGTGCGAGCGATGAAGGCGGTCGGGCTCGAGCAGCCGCTGTTCGCGGCCCGCGGCGAGGGCGCCTACCTCGAGGACGCCGAGGGCCGGCGCTATCTCGACTGGGTGCTTTCGTGGGGACCGCTGATCTTCGGGCATGCCGACCCGGAGACGGTCGAGGCGGTGGTCGAGGCGGCGCGCGAGGGGACGAGCTTCGGCACGGCCACCGAGCGCGAGGTCGAGCTGGCGGAGGAGATCGTCGCGGCGGTGCCGTCGGTGGAGATGGTGCGGCTGGTCTCGTCGGGCACCGAGGCGGCGATGACCGCGCTGCGGCTAGCCCGCGCCGCAACCGGCCGTGAGCCGTTCGTCCGCTTCCGCGGCAACTACCACGGCCACGCCGACCCGTTCCTGTCGGAGGCAGGCTCGGGCATCCGCACGCTGGCAATCGACGCCCGCGGTGAGGGTGGCGTGGTCGACTACAACGACCTCGAGGCGGTCGAGCGCAGGATCGAAGGCGCTGCCTGCGTCTTCGTCGAGCCGGTGGCCGGGAACATGGGCGTCGTCCCGCCCGCCGACGGCTTCCTCGAGGGCCTGCGGCGGCTCTGCGACGAGAGCGGCGCCTTGCTCGTCTTCGACGAGGTGATCACGGGTTTCCGTGTCGCGCGAGGTGGCGCGCAGGAGCGCTACGGCGTATTGCCCGACCTGACCGTGCTCGGCAAGATCGTCGGCGGAGGCCTGCCGCTCGCGGCCTTCGGCGGGAGCGCCGAGCTGATGGAACGGCTTGCGCCTGTCGGCGACGTCTACCAGGCCGGGACGCTCTCGGGGAACCCGCTGGCAACCGCCGCCGGCCTCTCGGTTCTGCGGCGTCTGACGCCCGAGGTCTACGAGGAGCTCGAGGCGAAGGGCCGGCGCCTGGACGCGCTCGGCGAGTACGGACGCTTCGAGCGCGTCGGCGCGATGGCGACGCTGTTCGTCGACGACTACCCGGCGCTCTTCCGCCACCTGCTCGAGCGCGGCATCTACCTGGCGCCGAGCCAGAACGAGGCGATGTTCCTCTCGACCGCGCACGGCGACGAGGAGATCGACCGCACCGTCGAGACGGTGGCCGACTTCTTCGCGTGAGCAAGCTCGTCTACGCCGCGATCGCATCGCTCGACGGCTACGTCGCCGACGAGCAGGGCAACTTCGACTGGGCCGCGCCCGACGAGGAGCTGCACGCCTTCGTGAATGAGCTCGAGCGGCCGATCGGGACGTACCTCTACGGCCGCCGCATGTACGAGACGATGGTCTTCTGGGAGACGGTCGACCTGGAAGACGAGCCGGCCGTCATGCGCGACTACGCGGAGCTCTGGCGCGCCGCCGACAAGATCGTCTTCTCTACGACCTTGGACGAGCCGTGCAGCTCGCGGACGCGGATCGAGCGCACCTTCGACCCGGCGGCCGTTTGGCGGCTGAAGGACGAGTCGAGCCGGGACCTGAGCGTCGGCGGCGCCGAGCTGGCGAGCCAGGCGCTGGCCGCCGGCCTCGTCGACGAGCTCCATCTCTTCGTCGTGCCCGTGCTGGTCGGAGCCGGCACGCGCTTCGTCCAGAGCACCGGCTTCGCCCGGCTCGAGCTACTGGACGAGCGCCGCTTCGAGCACGGCGCTGTGCACCTGCACTACCGCGTGGCCTAGCCGGGCCAGGCGTCGACCAGCCGCCGGCGGGTTTCGATCAGGTGCTCAGGGAGCACCTTCACGTCAGCGAGGACGGGCATGAAGTTCGTGTCACCAGCCCAACGGGGGACAACGTGCAGATGGATGTGATCGACAACGCCGGCGCCGGCGAGGCGGCCGAGGTTCCAGCCGAGGTTGTGGGCCTCCGGCCCATACACCTCACCCAGGGCGGCGACGCCCTCGACCGCGAGCTGGTGGACCTCGAGCGCTTCCTCGTCCGTAAGCCCCGCGAGCTCGCCGACGTGCCGGAAGGGGGCGACCATCAGATGACCGCTCGAGTAGGGGTACTTGTTCAGCAGCACGAACGCGTGTTGGCCGCGATGGACGATCAGCTTCTCCTCGTCGTCGCCGGCGGCCGCGTCGCAGAAGACGCAGCCCGGCTGCTCGTCGGCCTGCTTGATGTACTCGAGCCGCCAGGGCGCCCAGAGCTGCTTCGTCACGGCGCCGAGCCTACCGATCGGCCGGTAAAGGCCCTAAACTCCTGCACGTGAAGCGATTCGTCTTCTTGCTGATCGTCGTGGCGGTCGCTTCCGGAGCCGCCGCCCCGAGTGCCCAGCGCATGAAGGTCGTCCCCACGGGCGTCCAGATCGGCGGCCTGCCAGTCGGCGGGCTGACCTCGGAGCAGGCCCGGAACGCGATCTCGTGGTGGTACACCCGCCCGCTTCGCTTCGTCTTCTACGGCAAGCACTGGACCGCGCGACCGTCGGTGTTCGACGCCAGCGTCGACACCAACTGGGCCGTGCAGCGGGTGCTGCGCGCGCGGCCGAATGAGCACCTCGCGCTGCGAACCAACGCCGATCCGGAGGCGATCAAGCGCTACGTGCGCGCGCTCGACGGGCGGCTCTCGGTCGAGCCGGTCGACGCGACGGCGAGCCTCAAGGGGCTGCAGCCAGTGCTCGAGGCCGGGAAGCCCGGACTCGAGCTGAACCGCGTGAAGACCGCGCAGCGGATCGAGACGCTGCTGGCGATTGCCCGCCGCCCGCAGTCCGTCCACCCGGCGGCACGTACCGTCGCGCCGTCCGTGACTTCAAACGGTCTCGGTGCGGTGATCGTGATCTACCGCGGCTCGAACGTCCTGCACCTCTACAACGGCACCAAGCCGTGGCGCACGTTCGGTGTTGCGACCGGCCAGGCGATCTACCCGACGCCGACCGGCGACTGGCACGTGGTCGACATGCAGCGCAACCCGTGGTGGCGACCGCCGGACTCCGCCTGGGCGAAGGGCCTGAAGCCGATCCCGCCTGGACCCGGCAACCCGCTGGGCACACGTTGGATGGGCCTCGACGCCGCCGGCGTCGGCATGCACGGCACGCCCGACTCGGCCTCGATCGGCTACTCGGCCTCGCACGGCTGCATCCGCATGCGCATCCCGGACGCCGAGTGGCTGTTCGACCACGTGCGCATCGGGACGCCGGTCTTCATCCGCGACGCGTAGTCGCTACTCGTACCGGCAGCCGTAGCTGTTTTCTGGAGCTCGTGCTCGACGAGCTGCGCAAGCAGGGCAAGAACGAGCAGGTCCAGAAGGCGATCAAGGAGCTGCCGGACAAGATCGACCACAACGACCACGCGGCGCAGCTCGAGAAGTTCGGGCTCGACCCCGGCAAGCTCGCGCTGCGCGCGGCGCAGAGCGTGCTCTACCGGCTCAGAGCGTGATCCGCCACGCGTAGTCGTCAGGGAGCCGGGGCGGGACGCCATGGCTCTGCGGCTCAGCCGACGTCCCCCGACGGAGGGAGAGTGTCGGTGCCCCGGCTCCGCTACCTCTTATCGGCAAGAAGCAGCGAAACCGAAACGTCAAGAGCGCACGACGAAGGCCCGCCGGGACGGCGGGCCTTCTCGCCGACACGCGTTGTTCGCGTGCTACTTGACCGTCAGGGTCAGGTGGTTGTCGTCAGGAGCCTGGTGCACCATCGTGATGCGGTACGTGCCCCTGGCGCGCAGCGTCAGCTTGGCGCCGACGCGCTCGAGCTTCGTGCCGCCGGGGCCCTTGATCCTGAGCGCAGCCTCGTCCTGGTTCAGGAGCGTGACCGGGCCGTGGTGGGTGACGGACTTGACGTACTTGCCGCCGACCTGGAACCAATGGCAGCCGGGCTCGTGCATCGCGACGACGAGGGGTGCCTTGCCAGCGGCCGCGGGAGCTGCAAGGGCGAGTGCTGCGAGTGGGAAAAGAATGAGCTTGCGCATGATGTGAACCTCCAAGTAGGCGTGTCGACGTTGCACTCATCAGACACGCCCGCCCCCATTCGCGCGTCCGCGGAGACCACGCGACCGGCTACGCAGAAAGTACGGAGCGGTCAGAGCCAGCGCTTGAGGCGGAAGAACGTGATCAGGCCGATGGCCAGCCCGAGCATGAAGCCGGCGATCACCCAGAAGGCGGCCGCGGTCTCGAAGCCGGGGAAGTGCACGTTCATCCCGAAGATGCCGGTGATCAGGGTCAGCGGCAGCAGCACGACGCTGACGACGGTCAGGATGCGCAGCACGTCGTTCTGGCGGTGCGAGATGACCGACTCGTTCGTGTCCTCGAGCGCCTCGACGACTTCCTTGAAGTTGTCGAGCAGGTCCCAGATCCGCTCGCTCGCGTCGACGATGTCGTCGAAGTAGAGCTCCAGGTCCTCGGGCAGGAAGCGCTCGATCTGGCGCTCGAGCAGCCGCAGGGTCGAGCGCTCGGGCTTGATGATCTTGCGGTAGGAGATGATCTCCTGCTTCACGTTCGAGAGGTCGCGCACGACCTCCTCGGCGCGCTTCTCGAACATGTCGTCCTCGATCGAGTCGAGCTTGTGGCCGATCTTGTCGAGGATCGGGAAGCAGTAGTCGAAGAGGTCATCGAGGATGTGGTAGAGCAGGTAGCCCGACCCCTTCGAGAACAGCTGCTCACGGAGCTCGTCGTCCTCCTGGCAGCGCGCGAAGAGGCGGGTCACCGGCAGCAGCTCGACCGCGGGCAGCGTGACGAGATAGCCGTTGCCGACGAAGAAGTCGAGCTCGGCCGCGTTCAGCCGCTGGATCGCCTTGTCGTAGACCGGGAAGTGGAGGACCCCGAACAGGTAGTCCGGGTACTCGTCCACCTTCGGCCGCTGGCGGCGTGAGAGCACGTCCTCGAGGTCGAGCGGGTGCCAGCCGAAACGCTCGGCGAGCAGCGTTGCCTCCTCGAGCGTCGGCGCGTCGAGGTGGATCCAGGTCAGGCCGTGGGCGTGGAGCTCCTGGAGCCGCGGCTCAGCGCGCGGCTGGACGTCCCCCGCCTGCGTGCGGGGTCTGGTGCGCTTGATGCGGGGAAGGCTCGGCACCGGGACTTTGGGGGTCGTCGACTCTCATCACAGAGTTCGCCATGGTACCCGGAAAGCCTTGCGGAGAACCATGAATCGGCCAGGGCAGGCGGCTGAGTCGTGATTGATTCGTCAATCAAGGACGAAAAGCACGCGGAATTAGAACGCGATGTTTGCATCGATGGATTGCCGGGGTACAAGCGCACTCGCACAAGGCATCCATTTGGGGGTGAGAGATCGTGTGGAAGTTCGTCCGGCGCAGAACGGTCGTGGTCGCTGCGCTTCCGGTCGTGCTCGCGGCGGTCGTGGTCGCCGTCGCAGGCGGCTCGGGTGCAGGGGCGACGGGCAAGGACGTGACGCGGGCCTACGGGATCGCGCGCGCAAGCAGCACGGGCGCCTCGGTCACCGCCGGCACCGCCGTGGCCTCGACGGGCACGTCCGGCCCGCAGGTGATCAACGGCCAGTTCCAGGGCACCTCGCCCGAGGTGAGCTCGTTGCCGGTGCTGCCGGTGCCGAACTCGCCGCTCCAGGCTCGCCAGATCGAGTCGCTGAAGCCGGGCAACGCGCCGCCGGGCGCGAAGGACCCGGTCGTCCAGAAGGCCAAGGGCGCCGGGCCGATCTCGGGGCCGATCCAGAACTTCGACGGCATCTGCCTGCCGTTCGGCCCGCCGTGCGCGCTGCCGAGCAGCTGCAGCTGCCTGCCGCCCGACACGGTCGGTCAGGTCGGCGCGACCCAGTATGTCCAGATGGTGAACACCGATTTTGCGGTCTTCTCGAAGACGGGCCAGGTGCTGCGCGGCGCGACGCCGGTCAACCAGCTCTGGGCGAACACCGACGGCGAGTGCAAGACCCACAACAACGGCGATCCGGTCGTGCTCTACGACCAGCTGGCGAACCGCTGGCTGCTGACGCAGTTCATCGCGCAGCCCACGGCCACTGAGGAGTACGGGCAGTGCATCGCCGTCTCGACGACCGGCGACGCCACCGGCTCGTACTACCTCTACGAGTTCCACTTCGGCCACACGTTCCACGACTACGAGAAGCTCGGCGTCTGGCCGGACGCCTACTACATGTCGTCGAACCAGTTCCCGGACGGCTCACAGACCTCGAGCGGCGCGGGCGCGATGGCCTTCGAGCGGGCGAAGATGCTCGCCGGCCAGCCGGCACGCGTCGTCTACTTCGACGAGTCCGCGGCCAACCCGACCGGCGGCCAGTACATCGGCCAGCTTCCGGGTGACCTCGACGGCTCGACGCCCCCGCCCGCCGGCTCGCCGAACCTGTTCGCGGAGGTCGACGACGCCTCGACCATCCCGCCGACCGATGGCAGCGACGGCTTCGTCCTCCGGCTCTGGAAGTTCCACGTCGACTGGGCGAATCCGTCCAACTCGACCTTCGGGAACAGCGGCCAGCCGAGCTACACCCTTCCGGTCGCGCCCTACGTGCGGCCGCAGTGCGTCTACGGCTACGGCGACTGCGTCCCGCAGAAGGGCGGCCCGCAGGGGCTCGACGTACTCGGCGACCGGCTGATGTTCCGCTTGAGCTACCGGAACTTCGGCAGCTACGCGTCGGTGCTGCTGAACCACACGGTCAAGGCCGACGACCGCACGGGCATCCGCTGGTACGAGGTGCGCATCCCGAAGGGCGGCGCGCCCTCGATCTACCAGCAGGGCACCTATGCGCCCGCCGACAGCCCGACCAATCCCGTCTGGCGCTGGATGGGCTCGATCGCCCAGGACAAGAAGGGCGACATCGCCGCCGGCTTCAGCGCCTCCGGGCCGAACGACTACCCGTCGGTCCGGTACACGGGCCGCGCGGCCGGCGACCCGCTCGGGCAGATGACCCAGGCCGAGCAGGTCGCGTACACCGGCACCGGCCCGCAGACCGAGGCCGAGGGCCGCTGGGGCGACTACAGCGACATCACCGTCGACCCGAGCGACGACTGCACGTTCTGGTACACGCAGGAGTACCTCGCCCAGGACACGGTCGTGATCGGAGCCTGGCGAACGCGAGTCGTCTCGTTCAGGTTCCCCGGCTGCAGCACGAAGAAGTAGCTCTCCCCGACCCAGCCGCCGCGCGTCTCGAAGCCCGGGGCGCGCGGCGGTGTGCGTTCGAAAGAAGTGCGCCTGGCAGGAATCGAACCTGCGACCTCGCGCTCCGGAGGCGCGCGCTCTATCCCCTGAGCTACAGGCGCTCGGTGGCCAAGTCTAGCGGCGGTGCGAGCGGCGTCTGGGCGACGGGCTCGGGCCGTGGCGTGCGGCGGACGCGCTCGGGCAGCCGGCGTTCCAGCCGCAGGCAGCCGACCGCCGCGAGCAGGCAGACGGCGGCCGAGATCGGCCAGACCGCCAGCGGATGCCAGCCGAGCAGCGGGCCGCCGGCGGCAGGGCCGAGGATCGAGCCGGCGCTCCAGGACATCGCGCCGAGGGCGAAGTAGCGTCCGCGCAGGCGATCCGGCGCGAGGTCGGCGACGAGCGGCGCCTGCGTCGGTCCCTGCAGTGTCTCGCCGACGGCGAAGACCATCGTCGCGGTCATGAAGACCAGCGCGGCCGAGGTGCCGTCCAGGAAGCCGCCGCCGGCCAGCACGATCAGCGCTGCGCCCGCCCAGAGCACGTTCATCAATGCGAGCGCGACCATGCGACGCCGCCCTTCGAGCGCCTTCGAGACGGGCAGCTGGATCAAGACGATCAGCAGCGTGTTGGCGAGCCAGATGAAGCCGATCCAGCGCTCGTCCACGCCGGCGTAGTTCTTGGCAAAGGGCGGCAGCAGCGCGAAGACCTCGTAACCAACCGCGACGAAGAGCACATTCAGGCCCGTGAGGGCGAGGAAGTTGCGGTCGCGCAGGACGGCCCGGTAGCTGCCGGGTTCCTCGTGCTCCTCGGCCTCGGTCGGGGGCGGCTCGTGCACGGCGAACAGGAGCAGCGCCGCGAAGACGAGGAACGTGGCGGCGTCGAGCAGGAACATCCGGGTGAAGCTGCCGGGATCGGCGGTGGTCGCGATCAGGCCGCCGACCACGCCGCCGAGGCCGATGCCGAGGTTCATGCTCACGCGCTGCAGCGCGTAGGCGGAGTGCCGGTGCTCGGGCGGGGTCAGCCGCGCGAGCAGCGTCGACTGCCCGGGCCAGAAGCACGCCGTCCCGACACCTTCGAGCGCAAACAGGGCGTAGGCGTGCCAGGCGTCCCGGATCAGCGGGAAGAGCGTGAACGCGACCAGCTGTAGGAGCAGGCCGAAGACGAGCGTGTTGCGGCCGCCCACGCGGTCGACGAGCGAGCCGGCGCCCAGGCCCGCGACGAGCGCGGCGGCGCCGCCGATCGCGAGCGCAAAGCCGGCCTGCGCGAACGAGATCCCGCGGACGTTGTGCAGGTAGATGATCGCGAACGGGAACACGATCCCGTTCCCGAGCGCGTTCACGACGCCGCCCACCTGGACGAGCCAGACCATGCGAGGCAGGTGCGGGTCGAGCCCGCGCAGATAGGTCGCCAGCGTCCGCATCCGGGGTTCTAAGGTATCGGCGGTGGAGCTCGAGGCCCGAATCGCGACCGTGCGGATGGCGGAGACGTTCGTCATCTCGCGTGGAGCCTCGGACGAGGCGGAGGTGGTGGACGTCGAGCTTCGCCACGAGGGCGTGAGCGGCTTCGGCGAGGCGGCGCCAATCGAGCGCTACGACGAGTCGCCGGCCTCGGCGCTGGCGTTTCTCGAGGAGGCGGGCGAGCTGCTTGGCGACGATCCCTTCGCGTTCGAGGAGATCGAGGCGCGGCTGCGCGAGCGGCCCGGCGAGCAGGCGGCCAAGGCGGCGCTCGACGCTGCGCTGCACGATCTGTGCGGCAAGCTCGTCGGCCTGCCGGTCTGGCGGCTGCTCGGGCTGCGGCGCGAAGGCCCGCCGACCTCCTGGACGATCTGGCTCGGCGACCCCGACGACATGGCCCGCCGCGCGGAGAAGGTGGAGGGTCGGTTCAAGCGGCTGAAGCTGAAGCTCGGGGCGCGGGACGGGCTCGACGTCGAGCGCGTGCGCGCGGTGCACGGCGTCTCCGAGGTGCCGCTTCAAGTGGACGTGAACGAGGCCTGGTCGCTCGAGGAAGCGCTCGAGGCGCTGCCGCACCTCGCGGAGCTGGGCGTCCAGTACTGCGAGCAGCCGCTCCCGGCGGGCGACGCGGACGGGCCCGAGCTGAAGCGCCGCTCGCCGCTCCCGATCTACGTCGACGAGGACTGCCACACGCTCGACGACGTGGCGTTCTGCGCCGAGCGCGCGCACGGGCTGACGGTCAAGCTCGCCAAGTCGGGCGGGATCCGCGAGGCGGTGCGGATGGCGCATGCGGGCCGCGCGCTCGGCCTCGGCCTGATGCTCGGCTGCATGAACGAGTCCGGCCTGGCCGTCGCCGCGGGCGCCGCCTGCGCGAGTCTCTTCGACCACGTCGACCTCGACGGCAACCTGCTGCTGGTCGAGGACCCGTGGCCCGGCGTCGAGCTCGTCGACGGCGTCCAGCTTCCCGGCAAAGCCCCAGGCCTCGGTGTCAGACACGCGCGCGAAACCGTCGCCGGAACGTGACGCAACTGTGACGGCACGGCCGGCGGCAGGCGTTTTCTCGCGAACGACACGGTGACGCCGGTGTCAGACACAGGAACAAAAGCGTCACAGAAGCGCTACCTGATCCTCGCTGAGGGCCGCTCCGGCGACCCGCACTACGGCAAGACGGCGCGCGGGATCCTGCGCTACGCGCCCGACCCGACCGTGGCGATCCTCGACTCCACTCGCGCCGGCGAGGCCTACGAGGGCGTCCCCGTCGTCGCGACGGTCGAGGAGGGCCTCCAGTACGAGCCGACGACCGCGGTCGTCGGCGTCGCAACCCAGGGCGGACGCTTCCCGCCCGCCTGGCGCGAGCTGCTGAAGCAGTCGATCGCGGCCGGGCTCGACCTCGAGAGCGGCCTGCACGAGTTCGTCGGCGAGGACCCAGAGCTGATCGAGCTAGCGAGGGCGCACGGCGTCGAGCTGCGCGACCTGCGCAAGCCGCCGCCCGACCTGAACGTCCCCACCGGCGAGAACCTGCAGATCCCGGCGCGGATCGTGCTGACCGTCGGCTCCGACTGCGCGATCGGCAAGAAGACGGTCGCGCTCGAGCTCGACCTCGAGGCGCGCCGCCGCGACCTGGCGAGTGTCTTCGTCCCGACCGGCCAGACCGGGATCGCGATCGCCGGCTGGGGGATCGCCGTGGACGCGGTCGTCTCGGACTTCCTCGCAGGCGCGGCCGAGCGGCTGGTGGTCGAAGGCCACAACCGCGGCGGGGAGCTGCTGTTTGTCGAGGGCCAGGGCTCGCTCGCACACCCCGCATACTCCGGCGTCACGCTCGGGCTGATCCACGGCTCGGCTCCGCACGTCTTCGTGCTCTGCCACAAGGCCGGAGCGGTCGAGGTCGAGGGCTACCCCGGCTACCCGCTGCCGGGCCTCGCCGAGCTCGTCGAGCTGCACGAGCGGATCGCACTGCCGCTGCGGCCTGCCCGCGTCGCCTGCGTGGCGCTCAACACGGCCGAGCTGGACGAGCCCGCCGCGCGGGCCGCGATCAAGCAGGCCGCCGCCGAGACGGGTCTGCCCGCAGATGACCCGGTTAGGTTCGGCGCGGGCCCGCTGCTCGAGGCAGTCTTGGCGGACTAAGGAGCCGCTTCCCACATGCCGAAGAACATGGGAACCTTGAAAGCCGCCGAACGAGGAGGACCGAGAGAGTGACGAGGACGAGGGGACTATTGGTGTGCGCCTGCGCGGTGCTTGCGTGCGCCGCCGCCGGAGCCGCCCGCGCGGGGCTCGACGTCGGGGTGACCGAGGACGCGGGCAAGACCGGTGACGGAGGCGTCTCGTTCTTCGCCACGCTCAACGACGTCGGGCTGAAAGTGAACCGCGTCTCGATCAACTGGGACGCCGCCAACCCGACCACCATTGGCGGACAGGCCGAGATCGCCGCCTGGCTGCCGCAGGCCCAGGCCGCGGGCACGCGGATCGTCTTCGCGGTCTCGCCCCAGAACGCGACCGACCTGACCAAGCCGCCCGGGACACCGGACCAGTTCGCCGCCTTCGTGGCGCAGCTCGCGACGACCTTCCCGACGGTCAAGGACTACGTGATCGGCAACGAGCCGAACCAGCCGCGCTTCTGGGCGCCGCAGTTCTCGGACGCGGGCAAGCCGCTCGCCGCCGCGCAGTACCTGCCGGTGCTCGCGGCCTCCTACGACGCGCTGAAGGCCGTCGACCCGACGATCAACGTGATCGGGATCGGCCTCTCGCCGCGCGGTAACGACCAGCCGTTCGGCAAGAGCAACCGCTCGCGCTCGCCCGTGCGCTTCCTCAACGACCTGGGCGTCGCCTACCGCGCGAGCCACCGGACGAAGCCGTTGATGGACGAGCTCGCCTACCACCCGTACCCGCAGGCGGCCCAGGGGCCGCCGAGCGTCCGCTACTCCTGGCCGACCGCGGGCCTGGCCAACCTCGACCGGATCAAGCAGGCCGTCTGGGACGCGTTCAACGGCACCGCGCAGCCGACGTTCGCCGAGCCGGGCAATACCGCCACGAAGCCGCTGCGCTTCGACCTCGACGAGGTCGGCTGGCAGGTGGCGCCGCTGCCGGCACTGGCGTCGATGTACACCGGGGTCGAGACGGCCGGCACCAAGCTGATCACCGAGCCGCAACAGGCGACCTACTACAGCGACACGATCACGCTCGCCGAGTGCGACCCGGGCGTGCGGATGCTCAGCTTCTTCCACCTGATCGACGAGACCGACCTCGACCGCTGGCAGAGCGGGCTCGAGCGCGCCGACGGCTCGCACCGGCCCTCGTACGACGCGGTCAAGCAGACGATCGCGCAGACGCACGGCAACTGTCCGGCCACGCCGGCGCGCTGGCGCCACGTGACGGGCGTCGTGCTCCCGGTCGTCGGGTGGGGAAGCCTCAAGCCGCAGCCGCTGAAGCGCACGCACTGGAGCTTCGCCGCCGGCGCCGGCGAGGAGGCGGACTTCCGCGCCGGGCTCTTCAAGGCCGGCCCGTCGAAGACCGTGCTCGGCAAGCGCCTGGCCGCCGGGAAGCCCAAGCCACTGCTCTTTGCGCGCGGCCTGATCAAGGCCGGATCGCGGCTCGTGTCCTTCCCGCCGCGCCGGCTGAGGCCCGGCCTCTACGTCTATGCGATCCGGATGACCGCGACGATGAACGCCAAGCGCGCGAGCGTCCTCGTCAGCCGGCCCTTCCGCGTCGGTCGCGTCACGAAGTGAGGGATCCACGGGTTGCTCGCCTGGGCGAGCTGGTCGTCAACTACTCGCTCGGCCTGCAGGCGGGCAAGGTGCTCCGCATCGACGCGCCACCGGTCTCCGCGCCGCTGGCGATCGAGATCTACCGCGCCGCGCTCGCGGCCGGGGCGCACCCATATGTCGACCTGCAGCTCGAGCGGCTCCCGGAGCTGCTGCTCGCCGAGGCCAACGACGAGCAGCTAGAGCACGTCTCGCCGATCTCGCTGGCCGAGCTCGAGCTGGTGGACGCGATCGTCACGATCTGGTCGGAGTCGAACACCCGCGCGCTGACCCACGCCGACCCGGAGCGCCACCAGCGGCTGATCGCCGCCTCGCAGCAGCTGGCCAAGCGGCGCTGGCAGCGGATGTCCAGCGGCGAGCTGAGCTGGCTCGGCGTCCTCTTCCCGACCGAGGCGCATGCGCAGGACGCCCAGATGTCGCTCGCCGAGTACGAGCGCTTCGTCTTCCGCGCGTGCCACGTGGAGGAGCCGGGCGACCCGGTCGCGCACTGGCAAGGCGTCCGCGAGGACCTACGTGGCCGCGCCGAGGCGCTGGCCGAGGCCCGCGAGCTCCGCATCGTCGGGCCCGGGACCGACCTCAAGGTCGGGGTCGAGGGCCGGCGCTGGCAGCCGGCGGACGGCCGCTACAACATGCCCGACGGCGAGGTCTACACGAGCCCGCTCGAGACGGTCACCGAGGGCGAGATCAGCTTCGCCTTCCCGGCCCTCTTCCACGGGCGCGAGGTGACCGGCATCCAGCTTCGCTTCGAGGACGGCGCCGTGGTCGAGACGCAGGCCTCGCGCGGACACGAGCACCTCGAGGCGATGCTCGACATGGACGACGGCGCCCGTCGCCTCGGCGAGGTCGCCTTCGGGCTCAACTACGAGATCGACCGCTTCACCCAGAACACGCTCTTCGACGAGAAGATCGGCGGGACGATGCACGTCGCGCTCGGCTCGGCCTTCACCGACCTCGGCGGGCTGAACGAGTCCGCCCTGCACTGGGATCTCGTCTGCGACCTGCGCGAGGACGGCGAGGTCTACGCCGACGGCGAGCTCGTCTGGAAGGCCGGGCGCTTCCTGGAGACGGCCACGCCGGCACGTGTCTGAGCGGTTGCGCCGTCTAGCCGACGTGCTCGTCGGCTACTCGGGCCGGGTGCAGCCCGGCGACCTGACCGTGATCCAGGGGACGATGAACGTCGAGCCGCTGCTCGAGGAGCTCTACGGCGCCGTGCTGCGGGCCGGCGGCCACCCGGCGATGCGGTGCGCGCCCGAGGTAGAGGAACTCGTGCTCGCCGAGGGGAGCGACCAGCAGCTCGAGTGGTTCAACCCGGCCGAGTTCGAGGACATCGAGCAGGCCGACGTCTGGATCGTGGTCGATGCGCCGGCAAACACCAAGGCGCTCACCTCGTTCGACCCCGAGCGCCAGGCCCGCGTCCAGCGGGCGCGGCAAGGCTGGCGGGAGCGCTACCTCGAGCGGGCGCTGGCCGGTGAGCTGCGCTGGGTGCTGACCGGCTATCCGACGAACGGCGCGGCCCAGGACGCCGAGATGTCGCTGGCCGAGTACGAGGACTTCATCTTCGACGCCGCCCTGCTCGACGAGGGTGACCCGATCGCGCGCTGGCGCGCCTTCGCGGACGAGTTGCAGCGCGTGGTCGAGTTCCTCGGCTCGAAAGAAGAGCTGCGCTTCGTGGCCGAGGGAACCGACCTGACCTTCGCGGTCGGCGGCGACAGGAAGTGGATCGCGGCCGACGGGCACGAGAACTTCCCGGACGGCGAGGTCTTCACCGCGCCGCTCGACGAGAGCGCGGAGGGCGAGATCACCTTCACCTTCCCCGCGGTCTTCAGCGGCCGGCAGGTCGACGACGTGCACCTGAGGTTCCACCAGGGCGAGGTCGTCGAGGCGACCGCCTCGAGCGGCGAGGGCTTCCTGCAGGAGATGGTCGCGCTCGACGAGGGCGCGCGGCGGGTGGGGGAGCTCGCGTTCGGGCTGAACGAGGCCGTCCGCGTGTTCACCCGCAACATCCTCTTCGACGAGAAGATCGGCGGCACGATGCACCTGGCGCTCGGCTCGGCGTATCCCGAGTGCGGCGGCACGAACCGCTCGGCGCTGCACTGGGACATGATCTGCGACCTCCGCTCGGGCGGCGAGGTCTACGCCGACGGCGAGCTCGTCTACCGCGACGGGCGGTTCCTGCTCTAGCTCTGGTGCTTCGGCCGGCGACGAACAGCCGGCTCAGGAGGCTCTGAAGCTTCGGTGCTCGGCCTCGAGCCGCGCCTTGTCCTCCGGGGCAACCGGCGTGTGGTAGCGACCCGGGATGTACCAGCGGAAGAGGCGTCCAAACAGGTTGCGCTGGCAGATGCAATCGGGCGGACAGCCACAACTGAGGTTGTTGGGGTTGTAGAGGCTCATCGCCGAATCCTAGTCCGCCTTGGTCGGGGTGATCCCGCGATTTGACACGAACAAATGTTCGCTCTATCATGCGAACACATGTTCGGAAAGATCCTCCTCATCGCAGCCTTGGCGCTGATCGCCTGGGCCGCGCTTGCCAGGGCCTCGCACGGCGCAGGCCCGGAGCAGCGCTACACGGTTCGGTCGGGCGACACGCTCTGGTCGATCGCCGTCACGCACTACGCGGGAGACCCGCGCGACGCGATCTACCGGATCGACCACCGGAACCACCTCGGCACGAGCGTGCTCGTGCCGGGCCAGCGCCTGGTGCTGCCCTCAGCCGGGTAGCGGTAGGCCTGCGGTGTAGACGCGCTCGCCCGTGAAGAGCAGTCGCTCGCGGTCCCAGGGGAAGAAGATCGTCACCTTCCAGGCGAGACGCTCGCCGGTGGGCGGGACCCCGAGCCACTCCGCTTCGTGCGTGCCGGTCACGTCGGCTTCCTCGCACACGCCCTGCGGGCCGATCACGATGTTGGTCAGCTCGAAGTGGATGTCCGGGAACGCGCCGAGCAGGCCGCCGTAGAATCGGGCCGCGCCCTCGTGGCCCTCCCAGCGGTGACCGGTCTGGACGAGCTCGTAGACGCAGTCGTCGGTCAGCGTCGCCAGCAGGCCCGGAAGGTCGCGGTTGTCCTCGGCGACGGAGTGCTGCTTCCAGAGCCGGCGGATCGCGTCGTGCTCGTCCTGCGAGGGGTCGAGCCGGATCAGCTCCCGCACGTCGCTCATGCGAGCGACTCTACCCTTGGTCAGACGGCGCGCTGCAACGGCTCGTCGAGACCGAGCTCGTCGGGCAGGAGCGCCGCGGCGAAGAAGAACGCGTCGACGACGACCGGTGAGAACTGCGTGCCGCGACCGGCGCGAATCTCGGACAGCGCCTCGTTCTCGGTCAGCGCGCGGTGGTACGGGCGATCGGTCGTCATCGCGTCCCACGCATCGGCGAGCCCGACGATCGCCGCTTCGAGCGGGATCGCATCGGTGGCGAGACCGTCCGGGTAGCCCGTGCTGTCCCAGCGCTCGTGGTGGTGCCTGATGATCGGCACCGCCTCGCGCAGCCGCCCGAACTTCTCGACGATGCGCGCCCCCTCGGCGGAGTGCGTCTTCATCTGGGCGTACTCCCAGTAGTCGAGCTGCGCCGGCTTGACGAGAATCCCGTCGGGCACGGCGATCTTGCCGATGTCGTGAAAGAGCGAGCCGAAGCGGAGGGCGTCGAGCTGCTGCGCCGTCAGGTCGAGCTGCGCTGCGATCGCCAGGGCGACGCGTTGAACTCGTAGCGAGTGGCCGGCCGTGTCCGGGTCTTTCGCCTCGACGGTCGCGTTGAGGCTCTCGATCGCCTCGAGCGAGCTCTCCTCGAGCCGCTCGTAGGAGACGAGCAGGTCGCGCGAGCGCTGGCGCAGCTCCCGCGTCTGCCGGGTGAGCGTCTTGGAGGCGCCGCGAACCAGGAGGGCCAGTGCCGCCCACAGCGCCAGGAGCACGGCGGCGACGGTCATCCAAATCATTTGCCGGCGTGACGCGAGCGTGTGCTCGAGGCTCTTGGGGTCGGCGTAGATCTCGTAGACGCCGAGCACGTGGCGGCCGTTTGTCGAGCGGATCGGCGCGTAGACCTCGAGCAGGTGGTCGTAGCCGAGCCGCTCCTCGGCCGCGGCCTCGGCGCCGGAGAGCTGGTCGATGTGGCCGACCGCGGCCCCGCTCGCGACGGCCTGGCCGAGGTCGCCGTCCATGTCGAAGCGCCGACCGATGCGGACCCGGGCGCGATTCGTCCACGCGAGCACGCCGTCGGGGCGCCAGACCTTGACCGTCACGAGCGCGCGGTTGTGCCGGAGCTCGTCGGTCAGCCGGGCGGAGGTGTGACGGGTGACCTGCACCTGGCCGCCGCGGACGAGCTCGCCGCGCAGCACCCCGTCGACGTACTGGGAGACGCTCGAGCGGCTGTCGGCGAGCGCCTGGTCGGAGACCGCCCGCGTCAGAGCCGAGCTGAGCAGGATCCCGCCGGCGGCGACGATGCAGGCGCTCGCGAGCAGGAAGACGCGTAGCAGCGTGACCGAACGCTCGGTCGCCGTCCGCAGGTTGGAACCGGTTCCGGCCAGCAGTTTCACGGTTCGAAACCGGTATCGGATCGGCAGTGAAAAGGCTTGAGCCGGGCGACACTAGACTCCGAGCCCATGGATCTCGACCTCGTCTTCTTCGGCACCTCGGGCTCGGTCCCGACGGCCCAGCGCGCCCCCTCGGCGCTGCTGCTGCGCCGCGGCGGCGAACGGCTGCTGTTCGACTGCGGCGAGGGCACGCAGCGGCAGATGCTCCGGTCGTCGGTCGGCCTCGTCGACCTGCGCGAGGTGTTCGTCTCGCACTTTCACGCCGACCACTACCTCGGCCTGCCCGGGATGCTGAAGACGTTCGCGCTCCGCGGCCGCGAGCTGCCGCTGGCCATCTACGGGCCGCCTGGCCTGAACGAGCTCTTCGGGGCGCTGCGCCGGATCTTCGGCAAGCTGCCTTACCCGCTCGAGCTGCTGGAGCTGAAGCCCGGCGACGTGCTCGAGCGCGGGGAGTACAACCTCGTCACGTTCCCGGTCGAGCACGCGGTGCCCTCGCTCGGCTTCGCGCTGGTCGAGCACCCGCGGCCCGGTCGCTTCGACGTCGACGCGGCGGATGCGCTCGGCGTGCCCAGCGGCCCGGCGCGCGGGCTCCTGCAGGCCGGCGAGTCGATCACGCTCGAGGACGACACCGTCGTCACCCCGGACGAGGTGCTCGGCCCGTCGCGGCCCGGCCGCAAGGTCGTGCTCAGTGGCGACACCGCGCCGTCGGCGACGGTGCTCGAGGCTGCGCGAGGGGCGGAGGTGCTCGTCCACGAGGCGACCTTCCTGGACGAGGAGCGCGAGCGGGCGCAGGAGACGCGCCACGCGACCGCGCTGGAGGCGGCCGAGCTCGCGCGCGAGGCCGAGGTCGGCCTGCTCGCGCTGACGCACCTCTCGAACCGCTACTTCGGGCCCGAGGCCGCGCGCGAGGCGCGTACGATCTTCCCCGAGACCGTGGTGCCCAAGGACTTCGACGTGATCGACGTGCCGTTCCCGGAGCGGGGCTCGCCGCGCCTCGTCAAGGGCGGCGTGGTGCACCGCCGCGAGACCGAGCAGCCCGAGCCAGCGCCGGAGGCCGTTTCGTGACCGCGCTTGTCCAGGTCGCGCTCGCCGAGACGGTCGCCGAGGCCGAGGAGCTCGAAGCGATGCTGCGGGAGGCCGGGATCACGGCAGAGCTCGAGAGCGCGGTCCAGCACCACCCGCGCGAGGTCGACGACACGCCGGTCAAGGTGCTCGTACCCGAGGACCAGCTCGAGGCGGCGCGCGACGCGATCGAGTCGATGACCGAGTCGGACGATCCGGACGCCTGACTTCTCCGCGCGCGCGGCGGTCTACGACCGGCTGCGCCCCTACGACGCGAACTGGCAGGAGGTCGCCGCGACGCTGATCCGCGAGGCCGATCTCGCCGGCCGGCGCGTGCTCGACATCGGCTGTGGCACCGGCCGCTTCCTGGCGCAGCTCGACGAGGTGGCGAAGGCCTGGGGGGTCGACGCCTCGCCCGAGATGCTCGAAGTCGCGCGCTCGCGTGTCGGCGGGGCGGGCCTCAAGCTCGGGACGGCGGAGGAGCTGCCGTTCAAGGACGGCTGGTTCGAGCGGGCGACGATGTGGCTCGTCGCCCACCTGGTCGACCGGCCGCGCGCGTTCGCGGAGGCGGCGCGCGTGCTCGAGCCGGGCGGCCGCTTCGCGGTCGTCACCTTCGACCCGTCCTACTTCGAGTGGTTCTGGCTGAACGAGCTCTTTCCGTCGATGGAGGCGATCGACCAGGCCCGCTTTCCGACCGCGGACGAGCTGACCGCCGAGCTGGCGGAGTTCGCCGACGTTGGCCTGACGCGCCTCTCGCAGACGGGCTCGCTCGTCCGGGACGACGCGATCGAGCGGATCCGCGGCAAACACATCTCGACCTTCGACCTGATCTCCGCCGAGGAGTACGAGGCCGGCCTGGCGCGCGCCGCGCGGGAGCTCCCCGAGCGTGTCGACTACCGGGTCGAGTGGCTAGTCGCTGTGGCACGCTAACGGCGTGGAGCCGGAAGTCGAGCGGGCGCAGCCGGTCGAGCGCGACCCGACGCCCGTGATGTTCGTCCGCTGTGCCGACGAAATCGCCGAGATGCAGGCGACGTGGGCGCGGTTCGAGGAGCTGGTCGGCCTGCGCGGCCGCAAGTTCTATGGCGCCTACGACCCGCTGACGAAGGAGTACCGCGTGTGCGCGGAGCTCCGGGAGGGCGACGACCCGACGGCGCTCGGGGTCGAGGCGGGCGAGCTTCCAGGCGGCCGCTACCTGCGCGCGCGTTTGCGCGGTGAGCCCCCGGCCGTCTACGAGCGGATCGGGCCGACCTTCACGGCGCTGGTTCGTCGTGCGACCCCGGACGAGAGCCGTCCGAGCATCGAGTTCTACCGCCGCCACGACGAGATCGATTTGCTCCTGCCCGTCGCGAGCGAATAACGTCCGACCCGGCCGTTACTGTCCCGCGGCGAATAGAGCACCCCTTTAACCCGGTCCCGTGAGGCCGGAAAGGAGTCGAAGGTGAATCACGCCCTGACGGCGACATAGCCGCCGAGACCTCTGCAGCAACGACCGTTCTCGATGCCGAGGCGATCGCGAAGGCGATCACGCGGATCGCGCACGAGATCGTCGAAGGGAACGCCGACCTCGACAAGGTCGCGCTCGTCGGCATCCACACGCGCGGCGTCCCGCTCGCGCAGCGGCTGCGCCGGCGGATCGCGGAGCTCTCCGGCACCGAGGTCGCTTTCGGCCAGCTCGACATCACCTTCCACCGCGACGACGTGCACGTCCGCGGCGGCGAGGCGCCGAGGCACCCGCAGCCGCTCGTGCGCTCGACGACGCTCGATTTCCCGCTCGAGGGGATGACCTGCATCCTCGTCGACGACGTCCTCTACACCGGCCGCACGATCCGCGCGGCCATCGACGCGCTCTTCGGCTACGGCCGCCCCGAGCGCGTGCAGCTGGCCGTGCTCGCCGACCGCGGCCACCGCGAGCTCCCCATCCGCCCGGATTACGTCGGCAAGAACCTGCCAACCGCCCGCGACGAGCGCATCCAGGTCGAGCTCGTCGAGGTGGACGAAATCGATCGCGTCCTGCTCGTGACGAAGGAGAACCATGGGTGAGATCCACGTCATGCGGGAGGGCTACCTCCCGCCGAAACAGCCGCCGCGCCGGCATCTGATCTCGATCGGCGACCTCGAGCGCGAGGACGTCGAGCGGCTGCTGGCGACCGCGAAGAGCTTCTCGCGCTCGCTCGAGCGCGAGGTGAAGAAGCTGCCGACGCTGCGCGGCCGCACGGTCGTGAACGTCTTCTACGAGTCCTCGACGCGCACCTCGTCGAGCTTCGAGCTGGCTGCGAAGCGCCTGAGCGCGGACACGATGTCGATCAAGGCCGCCGGCTCGTCGGTGGACAAGGGCGAGTCGCTGAAGGACACGGCGCTCACGCTCGGCGCGTACGACCCGGACGTGATCGTCATCCGCCACCCGCAGATCGGCGCGCCGGAGCTGGTCGCGCGCTACACCGACGCGCACGTCGTCAACGCCGGCGACGGCAAGCACCAGCACCCGACGCAGGCGCTGCTCGACCTCTACACGATCCAGGACGAGCTCGGGCGCATCGAGGGCGTCCACGTGGCGATCGTCGGCGACGTGCTCCACTCGCGGGTCGCGCGCTCGAACGTGCAGGCGCTGGCGCTGATGGGCGCCAAGGTGACGCTCGTCGGGCCGCCGCCGCTGATCCCGCGCGGGATCGAGGCGATGGGCTGCGAGGTCTCGCACGAGATCGGCGCGATCGCTGACGCCGACGTCGTCTACGTCCTGCGCATGCAGCGCGAGCGGATGGCCGAGGGCGCCAATTACGTGCCCTCGCTGCGCGAGTACACCGAGCGCTGGGGCGTGACGCCCGAGCGCGTCCGACCTGGTCAGAAGGTGATGCACCCCGGCCCGATGAACCGCGGCGTCGAGATCGATCCACGGGTCGCCGACGCGGGCGAGGCGTTGATCGAGGCGCAGGTGCGGGCCGGCCTCGTCGTGCGGATGGCGGTTCTCTACGACCTGCTCACGACCGGCCCGGTGCCGGTCGAGGCGGCCGAGCCGCTGGAGGTGGCCTGATGCTCTACGGCAAGAATGGTCGCAGGGATGATCTGGTGGTTCGAGGTGCGCGCGTGCTCGACCCGGTCGAGGGCGTCGACGCGGTCCTGGACGTCCGAGTCGACAAGGGCGTCATCGCCGGGATCGGCGAGCGGCTCGACGCGAACGGCCACCGCGTCGTCGAGGGCGCCGGGCTCGTGCTGGCGCCGGCCTTCGTCGACCCGCACGTGCACCTGCGCGTGCCCGGCGCCGAGGACGAGGAGACGATCGCCTCGGGCACGGCGGCGGCTGCGGCCGGCGGGTACTGCGCGATCCTGGCGATGCCGAACACCGACCCGGTCGTCGACTCGGCTGCGGTGCTCGGCTCGCTGATCGAGGACGCGAGGGCGCAGGCGCAGATCCCGGTCGGGTTCCTCGCCGCGATCACCCGCGGGCAGGACGGCGCCGAGCTGACCGAGATGGCCGAGCTCGCCGACCAGGGTGCGGCCGGGTTCACCGACGACGGCCATCCGGTCGTCGCGCCGGCCTTGATGCGCCGCGCGCTCCAGTACCACGGGATCACCGGCCGGCGGCTCGCGCTGCACTGCGAGGAGCCGACGCTCTCGAAGGGCGGCCAGATGCACGAGGGCGCTGTCTCCGCGGAGCTCGGCTTCACCGGGTATCCGTCGGTCGCCGAGAGCCTGATGGTCGAGCGCGACCTCTCACTCGCCGCCTACGAGGAGGCGCCGCTGCACCTGCTGCACCTCTCCGCCCGCGAGTCGGTCGAAGCGTTGCGGGCTGCCCAGGCCAAAGGCGTCCAGGCGACGGCCGAGGTCACGCCCCACCACCTCTGCCTCACCGACGAGGCGGTTCGCTCGCTCGACTCGAACGTGAAGATGAACCCGCCGCTGCGCTCCGCCGACGACCGGGCGGCGCTGGTGGAGGGTCTCCGCGACGGCACGATCGGCTCGGTCGCTACCGACCACGCTCCGCACGCGCGGCACGAGAAGGAGGTGCCGTTCGAAGCGGCGCCGTTCGGGGTGACCGGGCTCGAGACCGCCTTCGGCGCGCTCTACACCCACCTCGTGGACCCGGGCCTGATCACGCTCGAGACGCTGCTCGAGCGCATGTCGGCCGGGCCGGCGCGGGCGTACGGGCTGGAGCCGCCGCGGATCGCCGTCGGCGCGCAGGCAAACCTCGTCCTGCTCGATACCGAGGCGGCCTGGCGCGTCGAGGAGGACGGCTTCCGCTCCCGCTCGGCCAACTCGTGGCTGCTCGGTCAGACGTTGCGCGGCCGGCCCAGGCTGACCGTCGCAGCCGGAAAGGTCGCGTTCGAGGCGTGATCGTCGTGGCCGACACGCACCTCGACGGGACGGGCGAGCGCTACCGGTCGTGCGTCGTCGAGGCGATCGACGCGGAGGTCGACGTGCTCGCGTCTTTCGTGCTCGGCTCCGGGCTCGTCGGCGGCTACCGCCCAGGTGAGAGCGATCTCGACCTGGTAGTGGTGGTCGACCGACCGCTCGAGGGCGCGTCGCGCGGGCGCGCGATCGAGCGGATCGCCGGCCTGGAGCTGCCCGGGCGCAGGCTCGAGCTGGTCGTCTACGTGCACGGTCGCCAGCCGCCCGACTTCGACCTCAACCTCGAGGTCGACGACGAGGGCGTCCGCGAAGCGCCTGACGAGTTCGAGCACTGGTTCGTGATCGACGCGGCGATCGCGCAGGAGCGGATTCCGGAGTGGTCCGACTACTTCGATCCTGTCTCGGAGGAGCGGACCCGGGCTGCCGTCGAGGAGTCGCTCGCCTGGTCGGCGGAGTGGCCCGGGCTCGAGTTCGCCCGGCTCAACGCGGCTCGTGCGCGCCACTACCTCGAGCACGGCGAATGGATCTCGAAGCCGAAGGAGGAACGATGACCGGGTTCTTGGCCCTGGAGGACGGGACCGTCTTCCGCGGCGAGTCCGTCGGAGCCGAGGGGTTCGCCTTCGGCGAGGCCGTCTTCACGACCGCGATGACCGGCTACCAGGAGGTCGTCACCGACCCGAGCTACTCGGAGCAGCTGGTCGCCTTCACGGCGCCGATGGTCGGCAACTACGGCGTCGAGCCGGATCGCTGCGAGTCGCGGCGCCCGCACGCGCGGGCGGTGGTGATGCGCGAGGCGCGCGGGCCTGCCTGGACCGACTGGCTGCACGACCACGGCCTGGTCGCGCTCTCCGGGATCGACACGCGCTCGCTGGTCGTCCACCTGCGCGAGTCGGGCGCGATGCGGGCGATCGCAGTTGCCGGGGAGGCTTCGGTGGAGGAGGCGGTTGCCGCGGTCAAGGAACAGCCTCCGATGGCCGGCCGCGCGCTGGCGACCGGCGTCTCGACGCGTGAGTCGTTCGTTTACTCGGATGCAGGCACCGCCCGGATTGCGGTCGTCGACTACGGCTGCAAGCGCTCGATCCTCGACCGGCTCGCGTGGGCGGGCGCGGCGGTGACCGTCTACCCGCACGACGCCCCCGCGGACGAGCTGGCCGGCTACGACGGCGTCCTGCTCTCGAACGGCCCCGGCGACCCGGAGCCGCTGGCGGATCAGGTCGAGACGGTGCGGGCGCTGCTCGGGAAGGTTCCGGTCTTCGGCATCTGCCTCGGCCACCAGCTGCTGGCGCTTGCGACCGGGCACGAGACCTTCAAGCTTCCGTTCGGCCACCGCGGCGCGAACCATCCGGTGCTCGAGAAGCGCACCGACCGCGTCCTTGTCACGAGCCAGAACCACGGCTTCGCCGTCGCCCGCTCGGACGCGCCGGAAGTAACGCACGTCTCGCTCTACGACGGCACGGTCGAGGGGCTCGAGTTCCCGGAGCTGAACGCCCGCTCGGTGCAGTTCCATCCCGAGGCGCGGCCCGGCCCGCACGACGCGTGGCCGCTGCTCTCCCGCTGGGTCGAGGGGGTGGCACTTGCCGAAGCGGCGTGATCTCCGCTCGGTCTGTCTGATCGGCTCCGGGCCGATCGTGATCGGCCAGGCCTGCGAGTTCGACTACGCGGGCTGCCAGGCGCTGAAGGTGCTGCGCGAGGACGGCTTCCGCACGATCGTCGTCAACTCGAATCCGGCGACGATCATGACCGACCCCGGCTTCGCCGACCGTACGTATCTCGAGCCGCTCGACGTCGAGGCGGTCGCCGACGTGCTCGGCCGCGAGCGGCCCGACGCGTTGCTGCCCACGATGGGCGGCCAGACGGCGCTGAACATCGGGCTCGAGCTGGCCGAGACGGGCGTGCTCGAGGCGCTCGGGATCGAGCTGATCGGCGCGCCGCCCGACGTGATCCGCCGCGCCGAGGACCGCGAGCTCTTCCGCGAGACCGTGCGTGACGCGGGACTGAAGGTGCCGGAGTCTTTGGTCGTCACTTCGCTCGCCGACGTGCCGGCCGACCTTTCCTTTCCAGTCATCCTGCGACCTGCGTTCACCCTCGGAGGCCACGGCGGCGGGACGGCGCGCTCGCGCGCCGAGTTCGAGCGGTTGCTCGAACGGGCGCTGAGCGAGAGCCCGGTCGGCCAGGTGCTCGTCGAGGAGTCGCTGCTCGGCTGGGACGAGTTCGAGCTGGAGCTGATCCGCGACCGCAACGACAACGTGGTCGTCGTCTGCTCGATCGAGAACCTCGACCCGATGGGCGTCCACACCGGCGACTCGGTCACGGTCGCGCCGCAGATGACGCTGCCGGACGAGGCCTACCAGGAGCTGCGCGACTCGGCCGCGGCGATCATCCGCGCGGTCGGGGTGGAATGCGGCGGCTCGAACATCCAGTTCGCGCGCGACCGCGCCAGCGGCGACGTTCGCGTGATCGAGATGAACCCGCGCGTCTCGCGCTCGTCGGCGCTGGCCTCGAAGGCGACGGGCTACCCGATCGCCAAGGTCGCGGCCAGGCTCGCAGTCGGCTACACGCTCGACGAGATTCCGAACGACCTGACCGGGACGACGCCCGCGAGCTTCGAGCCGACGCTCGACTACGTCGTCGTCAAGGTGCCACGCTTTGCGTTCGAGAAGTTCCCGGGCGCCGACACGACGCTCGGGACGCAGATGAAGTCGGTCGGCGAGGCGATGGGGATCGGGCGCACGTTCACCGAGGCGCTGGCAAAGGCGCTGCGGTCGCGCGAGCTGGACGGCGGCGCGGTCACGCCCTGGCCGTCGCTCGACGAGCTGCCCGAGGGGTTGCACCCGTGGTTCCGCGCGGAGCTCGAGCGGCTGCGGCTGGGCTCGCTGAACCTGAGCGACTTGGTCGCCGACGACTGGCTCCGGCTGAAGCGGCTCGGCCATTCGGACGCCGCCGTCGCGCGGGCCTGCGGCGTCGAGGAGGAGACCGCCCGGGCGGCGAGGCGGGCGTGGGGGGTTCGCCCGGGCTACCGGCGCGTCGACTCCTGCGCCGGCGAGGTCGAGGCCGCGTCGAACTACTACTACTCGACCTGGGGTGAAGCCGACGAACAGCCGCCGGGCGGCGGCAGCGTCGTGATCCTGGGGTCCGGCCCGAACCGGATCGGCCAGGGGATCGAGTTCGACTACTGCTGCGTCCACGCCGCGCAGAGCTTCCGCGCGCTCGGCTACGAAGCGGTGATGGTCAACTGCAACCCGGAGACCGTCTCCACTGACTACGACACCTCCGACCGCCTCTACTTCGAGCCGCTCGGGGTCGAAGAGGTGCTGGCGATCTGCGAGCGCGAGCAGCCGGCCGGCGTGGTGATCCAGTTCGGCGGCCAGACGCCCTTGAAGCTCGCGCGCGCGATCGAGGCGGCCGGCTTCCGGGTGCTCGGGACGCCGTTCGAGGCGGTCGACCTGGCCGAGGACCGCGAGCGCTTCGCCGCGCTCTGCGACGGGCTCGGGGTCGCGGTGCCTCCGTGGGGGACGGCGACGACCCCGGACGAGGCGGTCGAAGTCGCCGAGCGGGTCGGCTACCCGGTGCTGGTGCGACCGAGCTACGTGCTCGGCGGGCGCTCGATGCGGGTCTGCTACGACGCCGACTCTGTGCGCGAGGCGGCCGAGGTGAGCGGCACGCTGCTCGTCGACCGCTTCCTCGAGAACGCGATCGAGATCGACGTCGACGCGCTCTGCGACGGGACGCAGACCTTCGTCGCCGCGGTGATGCAGCACGTCGAGGAGGCAGGCGTGCACTCGGGCGACTCGAGCTGCGTGCTGCCGGCGCCGTCGCTGACGCGCTCCGAGCGGCGGGCGGTCGCGCACGCGGTGCGGCGGCTCGGGCCGGCGCTCGGGGTGGTCGGGCTGCTGAACGTGCAGCTCGCGCTCGCCGACGGCGAGCTCTACGTGCTCGAGGCGAATCCGCGTGCCTCGCGGACGGTGCCGTTCGCGAGCAAGGCGACCGGCGTCAACCTCGTCCAGGCCGCCTGCCGGCTCGCGGCGGGCGCGACGATTCCGGAGCTCGAGTTGGCCGAGACGAAGTCGAAGGAGCAGGTCTCCGTCAAGGCGGCGGTGCTCCCGTTCGCCCGCTTCCCCGGCGCCGACCCCGTGCTCGGCCCCGAGATGCGCTCGACCGGCGAGGTGATGGCCAGCGCCTCGGACCTGCCGACCGCGTTCGCCAAGGCCGAGCGCGCGGCCGGCCGGCGGCTGCCTGCGAGCGGCACGGCGTTTCTCTCGGTGCGCGACGAGGACAAGGCGATCGCGATCCCGGTTGCGCAGGCGCTCGTCGGGCTCGGCTTCCAGCTGCTCGCCACCGCGGGTACCGCCCGCACGCTTGCCGACGCCGGCCTCGTGGTCGACTACGTGCGCAAGGTGGCCGAGGACGGCGAGGGCCCGACCGTGGTCGACCTCGTCCGCCGCGGCCGCTGCGACCTGGTGATCAACACGCCGCAGGGCTCGGGCGCGCGCACCGACGGCTACCGGATCCGCGAGGCCGCGCTCGTCGCCCGCATCCCGTGCATCACGACGATCTCCGGTGCCGCCGCGGCGGTCGAGGCGATCGCGCACGCGCGCGACGAGATCGCGCTGAGCCTGCAGGAACGGATCGATGCTCAGGCGCGAACGGCGTAGCGTCGTCGCCACCGACGCGGTCGGGCCGTACACGCTGCTGCGGGTCGAGCGCGGCTCGATCGACCCGGGCGCGCCCGGCCAGTTCTTCATGCTCGAGGCGCCCGGCCGGCTGCTCCCGCGTCCGATGAGCCTCGCGCTCGCGCCGCCCGGCGAGCTGGCCTTCCTGATCGATCCGATCGGCCCGGGGACTCGTGCGCTCTGCTCCCTCGCGGCCGGCGATCGCGTCGGCATGCTCGGCCCACTCGGGAACGGCTTCGACCTCGAGGTTGAGCGGCCGCTGCTCGTCGGCGGCGGGATCGGGGTCGCGCCGCTGCCATACCTCTCGGAGCGGCTGGGCGGCCCGCCGGCCGTGCTGGGGTTCCGGACGAGCTGGCACGCGGAAGCCGCCGAACTCGTGCCGAACGCGGAGGTGGTGCTGGAGCCGACCTACGTCACCGAGGCGATGCAGTCCGGTCACGACGTGCTGGCCTGCGGCCCCGAGCCGATGCTGGAGGCGGTCCGCCGGCTGGCGCCGCATGCCCAGCTCGCCTGGGAAGCGCCGATGGCCTGCGGCTACGGCGCCTGCTACGGCTGCGTGGTCGAGATCGACGGCGAGCTCAAGCGGCTCTGCGTGGAGGGGCCGGTCCTTGCGGCTGCTTAACGCGAGCGGCTGCCTCGACGCCCTGGTGGCACCAGAGGTGGCGCGCAGCCTCGACGCCTACGTGACGAAGACGGTCACCCCGCTCCCGCGCGAGGGGAACGCGCCGGTGCGGATTGCCGAGACCGAGCTCGGGATGCTGAACGCGATCGGGCTCGCAAACTCCGGGATCGACGTCTTCCTCGAGCAGCACCTGCCCCGCCTGGCCGAGCTCGGCGTGCCGCTCTGGGTCTCGGTCGGCGGCTTCTCGCTCGAGGACTACGTGCACGTCGCCGGGCGGCTGGCCGAGCGAGACGAGATCGAGACGCTCGAGCTGAACCTCTCCTGCCCGAACGTCGACGAAGTGCCCGAGAACGTCGGCGAGGTGGTCGCGGCCGTGCGGGCGGTCACGAGCACGCCGCTGTACGCGAAGCTCTCGGCAGCTGTTGCCGACCTCGGCGCCACCGCGAGGGCTGCCGAGGCCGCGGGGGCCAACGGTCTCAGCCTCGTCAACACGCTCAAGGGCCTCGCGCTTGACGAGCGAACGCTGCAGCCAGTGCTCGCGCGCGGGGCTGGCGGGCTCTCCGGCCCGGCGCTGCGACCGGTCGCGCTCGCGGCCGTGCACGTGTGCTTCCGCGAGACGCGCCTGCCGATCGTCGGCATGGGCGGAGTGGTCCGCGGGCGGCACGCTCTGGAGCTGCTCGCGGCCGGCGCGACCGACGTCGCCGTCGGCACCGCGCTGTTCGCCGACCCCGGCGCCGCGAGCCGGATTCGGAGCGAGCTGGAGGCCGAGCTGGCAGCGCTCGGCTTCGCCAGTCCTGACAACGTCGTCGGTCTCGCCCACGCTGGCACCGAGGCCACCCTCGACCCAAGGTCGAGAGTCGACGTCAAAAAATCCCTGCATATCGGCGCAAAGATGGTGGGTTGACCGGGGCGGCGAGCTTGTTAGTATCCCCCGCCGTGGCCGCGCTCAAGACTCAGGCCCAGGCGCCACTACGCTCTCTGGACCAACGAATGGAAGCTCTCAAGCGGGCGAACGACATCCGCGTCCGACGCGCGCAGTTGAAGAAGGACCTCAAGTCCGGAGCTGCGAGCATCGAGGAAATCCTGAGCAATCCGCCGGAGTATGTCTCGACGGCGAAGGTGTTCGACATGCTCATGGCGGTGCCCAAGTTCGGCCGCGTCAAGGCGGCCCGCTTCCTCAACCAGTGCAGGATCAGCCAGTCGAAGACCGTCGGCGGCCTTTCGGACCGACAGCGGGCGGAGCTGATTGGCCTCTTCAACCGCTGAGCGGCCGATCTTCGTTCTGACAGGGACGTCGGGCGAAGGCAAGAGCACGCTGGCGAAGCTGCTGGTCCAACGCATTCCGGAGCTCGCGCTCGCCGTCTCCGCGACCACGAGGCCGCGGCGCCCGGAGGAACAGAATGGCCGCGACTACTGGTTCCTGAGCGACGAGGAGTTCGACCGCAAGCTGGCCGAGGCCGACTTCGTCGAGTGGGTCGAGCTGCCCTGGGGCGAGGGCTACCGCTCGGGGACGCTCTGGTCGGAGCTCGACCGGATCGTCGCCGAGGGCCGTTCGCCGGTGCTCGAGATCGAGACCAACGGAGCGCTCGCGGTTCGCGATCGCGTGCCGGCGGCCGTCACGATCTTCGTCACGGCGCCGAGCCGGCAGGAACGCGAGCGGCGGCTGCGGTTGCGCGCGACCGAGAGCGAGGGCGAGATCGACGAGCGGCTCGACATCGCCGAGCGGCAGCTCGAGCTCGCGCCGGAGTTCGACTACACGGTCGTGAACGACGACCGCGAGCGGGCCGTGGGCGAGCTCGAGGAGATTGTCCGCAGCGCACTGGACGGTGCAGGTACCATGGCCGGCCATGATTCATCCCCGCGTTGACGAACTCCTAGATAACGTCGATTCCCGCTATGCGCTGGTGATCGTCGCGGCCAAGCGTGCCCGGCAGATCAACAACTACCACCACCAGCTCGGCGAGGGCACGTTCGACCAGTTCCTGCCCCCGTTGGTCGAGTCGCGCTCGAAGAACTACTTGACGATGTCGTTCGAGGAAATCTCGGAAGGCAAGATCAAGTACACCTACCCGAAGTAGCGGAGGCCGCCGCCTACCGGGCGGCCCCTCGCGGTGGTTCCTACTTCGTGACCTTGAAGTTGCCTTGCATCTGCGCTTCGTGGATGGAGCAGTAGAAGCGCCAGCTGCCGGGCTTGAGTGTGACAATCACCGTCTTGCTGCCGGTGAAGCCGGTCCCGGTGGGGTGGTGCTCGAGCTTCGGCTTCGACGGCTTCTCCCGCTCGAGGGTGAAGTTGTGGAAGTTCGAGCGGTCGGTGATCACGAGCTTGTACGTCCCGGCCTTCAGCGACGTGAACTTCTTGCCGCCCTTCGTGAGCGTGATCGAGTAGCCGGGCCCGACGACGCCCTTGAGCGTCGGCGTGGAGTCGGTGCGGCTGAACGCGGCCCCCGCGACCGTCAGGGCGACGGTGGCGAGGACCGCGAGCGCCAGAAGTGACCTCGTCCTCATGCGGCTCCTTTCGTAGACGTACTGACTACGGTCCCGTCGGGTTCGCGGTTTTGGCCGCGGCGGGCACAATGTGCCAATGGCTCGGGTTCTTCTTGGAGTGACCGGCGGAATCGCGGCCTACAAGGCCTGCGAGCTCGCGCGCCTGCTCGTGCGCGCGGGACACGAGGTGACGCCGATCCTGACGCCCGAGGCCGAGAGCTTCGTCTCTGCGAAGACCTTCGAGGCGCTCGCCCGCCGGGAGGCGCCTCGTGAGCTCTATCCGCACCTGATCGAGGCCGACCTACTGGTGGTGGCCCCGCTCTCGGCGAACACACTCGCCAAGCTCGCGCACGGCCTTGCCGACAACGTGCTCACTCAGACCGCGCTCGCCTTCGAGGGCCCGGTGGTCGCCGCGCCGGCGATGAACCCGCGCATGTGGCGGAGCGACGCCGTGCAGGCGAACGTCGAGCTCGTCCGGGCACGGGGCGTCGAGCTGGTCGGCCCGGAGGAGGGCGACACCGCCGAGGGCGAGCTCGGAGTGGGGCGGATGAGCGAGCCGGAGGCGATCTTCGAGCGTGTTGCCGCGAGCCTCGACCGGCGGGAGCAGCTGCGAGGCCGCCGCGTGCTCGTGACCGCCGGCGGCACCCGCGAGCCGCTCGACGCGGTCCGCTTCCTGGGCAACCGCTCGTCGGGCCGGATGGGCGCGGCGCTCGCCGCCGAGGCTCGGAGGCGCGGGGCCGAGGTGACGCTCGTCGCCTCGAACCTCGCGGTGCCGACGCCCGTAGGAGTAGACGTGGTGCAAGCGCCGACCGCCGAGGACGTGGCCCGCGAGACACTCGCGCGCGGTGACGCGGACGTGGTCGTGATGGCGGCAGCGGTCGCCGACTACCGGCCGGCCGCGCCCGAGGACGGCAAGCGCCCGAAGGACGACGAGCCCTGGACGGTGACGCTCGAGCCGACGACCGACGTCCTGCGCGAGCTGGGCTCGAGACGCACGAACGGCCAGCTGCTGGTGGGCTTCGCCGCCGACCGCGGCGAGCGTGGCCTCGAGCGTGCGCGCGCGAAGCTCGGCAACAAGCGGGCCGACCTGATCGTCTTCAACGACGTGGGGCGCGACGACATCGGCTTCGACTCTCCCGAGAACGAAGTGGTGCTGGTCTCGGCCGAGGGCGAGCGGCGGATCGAGAAGGCGGCCAAGGAGCGGATCGCGGCGGCCATCCTGGACGACGTAGTCGCCCGGCTCGAAGGAGGCGCGTGGACGAAGCGCTAGGGAGCGAGCGCGTCGACACGGCGGCCGCGGACGCGATCCAGCGGATCGCGGCCAACCTGGCCCAGGTCGTGCACGCGCCGGAGGAGACCCTGCGCCTGGCCGTCCTCTGCCTCGTCGCCGAGCGGCGGGTAGCCGATCTCGATCCGCAGCGTGAAGCGGTCGAGCTGGGCCTCGGGCAGCGGGTAGGTGCCCTCGTACTCGATCGGGTTCTGGGTCGCGACCACCATGAAGGGCGCGGCGAGCTCGTAGCTGACCCCGTCGACCGTGCCCTGGTTCTCCTGCATCGACTCGAGCAGTGCGGCCTGGGTTTTCGGCGAGGCGCGGTTGATCTCGTCGACGAGCAGCAGGTTCGCGAACACCGGCCCCGGGCGGAACTCGAACTCGTTCGTGCGCTGGTTGAAGACGTTCACGCCGGTCACGTCCGAGGGCAGCAGGTCGGGCGTGAACTGCAGCCGCGAGAAGGAGCAGTCGACCGAGCGCGCCAGCGCCTTGGCCAGCATCGTCTTCCCGACGCCCGGGAAGTCCTCGATGATCAAGTGCCCTTCGGCGACCATGCAGAGCACGGCCAGGCGCAGCGTCTCCTCGGGCGCCCGCACGACATCGGCGAGGTTGCCGACGATCCGCTGGATCGCGTCCGCGGCCTCGGTGTCGACCTGCTCGCGCCCTACCGCTTCGTCCATGCGCCTCCGTCGAGCCGGGCAGCGACTTCGTCGAGGATGGCCGCCGCGATCCGCTCCTTGGCCGCCTTCTCGATTCGCCGCTCACCCTCGGCCGAGACCAGCACCACTTCGTTCTCGGGAGAGTCGAAGCCGATGTCGTCGCGCCCCACGTCGTTGAAGACGATCAGGTCGGCCCGCTTGTTGCCGAGCTTCGCGCGCGCTCGCTCCAGGCCGTGCTCGCCGCGGTCGGCGGCGAAGCCGACCAGCAGCTGGCCGTTCGTGCGCCTCGAGCCCAGCTCGCGGAGGACGTCGGTCGTCGGCTCGAGCGTCACCGTCCACGGCTCGTCGTCCTTCGGGCGCTTGCCGTCCTCGGCCGCCGCCGGCCGGTAATCAGCGACCGCCGCGGCCATCACGACCACGTCAGCGTCCCCCCGCGCGAGCGTCTCGCGGGCCACGTCCTCGGC
>DATIOF010000163.1:0-44353 GCA_035473395.1 Gaiellaceae bacterium | reverse complement strand
TCCTCGCTCTGCTCGACAGCCTCCTCGCTCTGCTCGACAGTCTCCTCGGCCGCTTCCAGCGCCTTCGTGGGGCGCTTGGCGCGCGTCGGCCTCTCGGCCTCCGCCTCGGCGGTGATCGGCTGGTTGTCGCTTGCAGTCGTCGCCTCGACCGCGAAGGCAACGCCCTCCGTGACGGCGACGATGCGAACCTTGATCTTCTTGCCGACGAGCTTGGCGGTGTCGGCGACGACGATCTCGTATCCCTTCACCTTGCCGACGCCTGCGCGCCCGTCATGGAGGCCGACCTCGCCGAGCTTCAGCTCGAGCTCCTCGCCGACCTCGACCGGCGCGTCGGGCGCGAGCTTCTCGACCGTGCCCTGCTCGAGCAGCCGCATGTGGTCGAGGTGAACGTCCTGGATCCCGACGAGGAAGAACCTGCGCTTGGTGAGCTCCTCGAGCTCCTGCAGACGCGAGCCGTCGGGCCCGACGAGCAAGCCGACGATCTTGGCGCTGACCTCGACCTTGAAGGCCTTGGAGCGCGAGCCGGGCGTGACGAGCGCGCGGATGCGCCGCTCGACCTCGACCGCGGCCGTCCCCTCCGAGACGACGATCCCGTCGCCGTCGCAGGTCGGGCACTTGCGGGTCATCACCTCGCGCGGGCCGTCGGTCACGTTCTGGCGCGTCATCTCGACGAGCCCGAGCGGTGAGATCTCGACCACGTAGGTCTTCGTCCGGTCGCGCTCCAGCTCGGTCTTCAGCGCCTCCTCCACGGTGGCGCGGTTCTTCGGGTTCGCCATGTCGATGAAGTCGATGACGATGATCCCGCCGATGTCGCGCAGCCGCAGTTGGCGCACGACCTCCTTCACCGCCTCGAGGTTGTTCTTCGTGATCGTGTCCTCGAGCCGCCCGCCGGACGACTTGCCGCGGCCGCCGACGAAGCGGCCGGTGTTGACGTCGATCACGGTGAAGGCCTCGGCGTAGTCGAAGACGAGGTAGCCGCCGGAAGGAAGGTCGACCCGGCGCGAGAGCGTCGAGCGGATCTCGGCGTCGACGCCGGAGCTCTCCATCAGCGGCGTCTTCTCGCGGTAGCGGACGACGCGGTCGGCCATGTGGGGCGAGGTCTTCTTCAGGTAGCCGACGACACGCTTGTAGGTGCGCTCGTGATCGACCAGCGCGCGCTCGAAGTCCTCGGTGAAGAGGTCGCGGATCACGCGCAGTGGCAGCTCGGCCTCCTGGTAGACGAGCGACGGCGCCTTGGCCGCCTTCGCCTGGGTTTCGATCGTCTTCCAGAGGCGCTGCAGGAAGACCAGGTCGCGCTCGATGTCCTCGGCGGAGGCGCCCTCGGCAGCGGTGCGAATGATCACGCCGCCCTTCTTCACGTCGAGGCGCTTGAGGATGTCGCGCAGGCGAACCCGCTCGTCGTCCTCGAGGCGGCGCGAGACGCCGAGCCCCTCGCCGTGCGGGACGAAGACGACGAAGCGGCCGGGCAGCGAGATCTCGGTCGTGAGCCTCGCGCCCTTGGACTTCATCGGGTCCTTGACTGCCTGGACCATCACTTCCTGGCCGCGGCTGAGCAGGTCCTGGATCTTGCGCCCGCGAGACTTGCCTTCGAGCTCGGGCGCGATCACCTCGTCGACGTAGAGGAAGCCATTCTTCTCGAGACCGATCTCGATGAACGCGGCCTCCATTCCGGGCAGGACGTTGTCGACCGTGCCCTTGTAGATGTTCCCCGCGATCGAACGGCGCTCGGGCCGCTCGAGGTAGGCCTCGGCGACCTTGTCGTCTTCGAGCACGGCGACGCGCTGCTCGCTGACGTCGACCGAGATCAGCAGCTCGCGCTTGGCGGGCGGCAGCGGCGGGCGGCGCGGAGGCGTACGGCGGCGCGTGGTGCTGCGCTGCTTGCGCTGGGCGGGGCGGCGCTCCGGGCGCGACTCGTCCTTCTTCGCCGCGGGCTTCGCCTCGGCGGTCTCGGCCTTGGCCTCGGTCGTCGCCCCGGCGGTTGCGGGGCGCTTGCGACCGCGCCCTCCGCGGCTGCCGCGGCGGCGCTTCTTCTTCGTGGGATCGGTTGGCGCGCCCGGCTCGGCGGGCCGCGCGGTTACGGAGTCGGTAGGTGCAGGTGTGGGCGCGACCTCGGTGCGGGCGCGCTCGTCAGTAGGCGGCTTGGGCCGCCTGAACCATCGAAGCAAGTGGATTCTCCTTGTTGGGCGCGCGCGCTTCCCTGGCCCGGAATCGGGCGGAGCGCGCGCTGCAGTGTGGTCAAACTCGTCGGCATAGCCGTCACTGCAGGGTAGCAGTGCGGTTGGTCGCCGCCGTTGCAGCGCCGCAAGCGGCGCCTAAGCAGCTTCTGCAGCCGGGCGAAGCTTCGCGCGCTTGGTGCGGACGGCACGCAGCCGCTGGCTCAAGCGGGCCCACGCCCACGGCTCGACCTCGCGGTAGCGCGGCTCGGTCTGACCCCGCGTCGCCTCGAGATACTCGAACCAGGCGTCGGCCTCCTCGATCAGCAGCAGCTCCTCGGCTTCACGTGTGGGGGCCATGGCGGGATGGTAGGTCCACCAGCGGACGGACCCCTGAACCGCGCTATCAGGATCACGCGCGCGCATCCCCACCCTGAAGGGCGGGGATCAGAGCTCCACCCGCCGCCCGCTGCGAGCGTACCCGGCAAGTGGCGGCGTGTCTGTGACGGATGCGAGTCGAATGTGAGGCGATTCATCCACACCCGGAGCGACGCGGAGCGGCCGCTAGCGGTAGGCCTTGGGTCTCGCGGCGCCGCGGATGTGGATCGCTTCCAGGACGCCGATCGCGAGCAGGTTCGCGATCAGCGCCGAGCCGCCGACCGAAACGAACGGGAGCGGAATCCCGGTCACCGGCGCGGTGCCGATGTTCATGCCGACGTTGATGAAGACCTGGAAGAGGAAGGCGAACACGATCCCGCCCGCCGCGATCGCCGAGAACGCGTCGCGCGCGATCGCGATCACCTTCAGGCCGCGCCAGACGACGAGCAGGTAGAGCAGCAGTAGCACCGAGACGCCGACGAAGCCGCGCTGCTCGGCCAGTGAGGCGAACGCGAAGTCGGTCGCGTGCTCCGGCAGGAAGTTCAGCTTCGTCTGGGTCGCGCCCGCCACGCCGCGGCCGTTGACGCCGCCGGCGCCGACGGCGTTCCGCGCCTGGGCGACGTTGTAGGTCGCGCCCGCCGGATCGGAGTCCGGATGCGTGAAGCCGGTCAGGCGCTTCGCCTGGTAGCCCTTGAGCACGTGCACCCCGCTCGCCGGCAGCAGCCACAGCACGGCGAGGATCAGGACGAGCGTGCCGATGCCGAGCGCGGCCAGGTGCACCCAGCGCACGCCCGCCACGAACAGCACCGCCCCCAGCGCCGCCGTGTAGACCATCGCGGTGCCGATGTCGGGCTGGACGAACACGAGCAGGATCGGGATCAGCCCGAGGCCGATCGTCTCCAGCACCGTCCGGGTCTCGCCGATTCGCTTGGCCCGGTCGGCCAGGAAGGCGGCGAGGAAGAGGACGAACAGCAGCTTCCCGAACTCGGAGGGCTGGAAGCGGAAGAAGCCGATGTCGAGCCAGCGCTTCGAGTGCCGCGAGACCGTGCCGGCGAGCAGGACGAGGAGCATCACGCCGGTCGTGCCGATGTAGATCGTCCACATGTGGCGGCGGTAGAACTGCGGGTCGACGAACAGCAGGACGAGCGCGCCCGAGACGCCGACCGCCGCGTAGATCGCCTGGCGGGTGAAGAAGTAATCCGGGTTGCCCGTGACGTCGTGCGCGGTGATCCCGTGGATCGCCCAGAGCCCGAAGGCGACCAGTCCTGCGACCGCGGCTAGCAGCCACCAGTCGAGCCGCCGGAGCGCCGAGGCGGCCTCGAGCGTCTCGGGCCGCTGCGAGCGCAGCCCTCGCGCGCGGGTGCCGACCGCCTCGATCATCTCGCCGTCACCTGGCCCGAGAGCTGGTCCTTGAAGTACTGCTTGAAGACCTGCAGCGCAGCGGGCGCAGCCGCATCGGCGCCGAAGCCGCCGTTCTGGATCAGCGCGCAGACGACGAGCTCCGGCGGCGTGGTGCTCTCCGCGGGCCCGTAACCGCACCACCACGACTGGTCTTTTTGATCGGTCGACGGGTCCTTCTGCGCGGTGCCGGTCTTGCCGGCGATCGGGATCGGGAAGCTGCCAAACACCTGCGCGGACGTCCCGCCCGTCGTGTGCGTGGCCTGCCAGAGCCCGTCCCGCACGGCCGCGAGGTACGTCGGATTGAGACCGACCGACTGCGGCGCCGGAGCCGGGAACGTGTGCACCACGCGCGGCGGCGAGTGCGGCGTGCCGCCGCCCTCTTCGACCTGCAGCGCCAGGTGTGGCCGCACGAGCTTGCCGCCGTTGGCGATCAACGCGTAGAAGCGGGCCATCTGCAGCGGCGTCACGAGCAGGTCCTTCTGCCCGATCGCCAGCTGGATCGAGTCACCCGTCTTCCACTTGCTGTCGATCTGCCAGTTGCCCGGATCGGTCTTCGCGGTGAAGGTGCGCTTGCGCCACTCGGGCGTCGGCAGCAGTCCGGCTTGCTCGGGCCCGACGTCGACTCCTGTCTTGCGACCGAAACCGAACTTCGCCGCCCACGCCTGAAGCGGGTGGCCCTCGCTTGGAGGGGCGTGGTAGAAGCGGTTGCCGAGCTCGTAGAACCAGGTATCGCAGGAGACCGAGAGCGCGGTCGGCAGCGTCATCGTTGCGTTGACGAAGGGGTCGACGTTGTGGAACGTCTGCGGAGCGCCGCCGGGAAACTCGCTCGGGACGACGTACGACCCGGTGCACGGGATTGACTCGGACGTCTGCAGGTTCCCGGTCTCCAGAGCGGCCAAGGCAGTCACCGGCTTGAACGTGGAGCCTGCTGGATAGACGCCGTCCGATGCGCGGTCGAGCGACGGGAAGTTGTGCAGGTCGGCCGTCAAGGGCAGCAGACCGGCCGCGGCGAGCCGCTTCGTCGTCACGTGCCCGGTGTAGATGCTTGGGTTGTAGGTCGGGTACGAGGCCATTGCGCGGATCGAGCCGTCGCGCGGATCGAGCGCGACGATCGCGCCGCCGTCGGCCTGGTAGTGCTTGTTCGCGTAGGCCCGGCTGATCCCGAAGAGGATCGCCTGCTGCGCCGCGCTCTGAAGCTTGTCGTCGATCGTCAGCTTGATCGACTCGCCCGGGGCCGGAAACCGCTTGGTCACGAGCTGGCTGCGCGGGCGTCCGAGCGAGTCCACGTGCAGCTGCGCGAGCCCCGCATGGCCGCGCAGGTACGAGTCGTAGCTGCCCTCGACGCCGGCCTCGCCGATCTTGTCGCCGGCGGAGTACCCCTTCCGCTGCAGCTGCTTGAGCTGCGCGGCGGAGATCTCGTTCACATAGCCCAGAATGTGCGCGGCCAGATTGCCGTGCGGGTAGTAGCGCAGGTACGTGTTCGTTACGCTGACGCCCGGGAACTCCTCTGCGTGCTCGTAGAGGTAGTTGATCGGCGCCGTGCGCTTGACGTCCTCGCGCACCACGACCGGCGTCACCGGGTCGCTGCCGCGCGCCTTGATCCCGCGCAGCATCTCGTTGACCGGCACGTGGACGATCTTCGAGAGCCGCCGCAGCTCGTGCAGGCGCGCCGCCCAGGTCATCGGCAGGTCGGCCGGGTGCAGCTCGACTGCGGTACCGGGCAAGTTGACCACGAGCGGGTTGCCGTTACGGTCGAGGATCTGGCCGCGCGGCGCCTCGATCCGGATCGAGCGGATCTGGTTGTCGAGCGCCGCCTGCAGGTACTGCGGCCCGGAGAGCACCTGCAGCGCCCAGAGCCGGAAGAAGAGCACGCCGAACGCCAGCAGCGCGACCGCGCCGAGGATCCCGATCCTCAGCGCGAGCTGGGGCGTGAAGCGATACGGGCTCTCGACCCGCGGGTCCGGCGGCAGGAACCGATCGGAGCCCGAGCGGCGACCACGGGTGCCGGTGCTAGCCAAGGAGGCGCACCTCCGTCGCGGTCTCGACCGGGCGCGCCACCGCCAGCAGCCGCCGCGTGAGCGCGTACACCGGGAGCGTCAGAAGCAGGTTCAGCGCCACCTTCGGCGGCAGCGTCTCGAGCAGCACGGTCTTCGCCGAGACGGTGTCGCCGAGCAGGTAGTGCAGGATCAGTGCGCCGAACTGGACGAGGATCGTCGCGACGGCGACCGAGACGTAGGGTGCGTGCCCCCGGTCGCGACCGGTCGTCTCGCCGTAGCGGCCGATCCAGTAGCCGGCGATCGTCAGCAGCAGCGAGGTGACGCCGAGCGTGGCGAGGTTGGCCGTGTCGACGATCAGCCCGGCGAAGAAGCCCGCGGCAGCGCCGTAGATCGAGCCGCGCAGCAGCGCGATCGCGACCAGCGTCAGCAGCACCACGTCGGGATAGCCGCCGAGGATGCTCATCTGGCTGAAGATCGTCACCTGCAAGATCGCCGCGACGAACATCAGCAGCGCGACCTTGAACGGCTCGAGCAGGTTCAGCCTCACGGCTGGGCCCTTCGGTTCGGGACCAGGACGATCACCGAGTGCAGGGAGTCGAAGTGGACGAACGGCCGCACCTGCGCGTTCCAGTAGAGGTCGACCTCGCTGTTCGTCGCGCCGCTGACGGTGCCGATCGGGATGCCGTACGGGTAGATCGAGGTCAGCGGCCCCTGCTTGAAGCCTTGAGTCACGACCGTCTGACCCTCGCGCAGCACCTGCGACTTCTGGACACGGTCGAGGGTCAACGTGGACGGCCCCTCGCCGTGACTGACCAACCCCGCTGCCTGGGACTGAACATCGATCGCCGCGACATCGAGGTTCGGATCGGTGAGCAGCGTCACCTGGGCGGTGTGGCCGGCGACCTTGCTGATCTTCCCGACGAGGCCATCGGGCGTCACGACCGGGTCGTTGACGCGAATGCCGCTGCTCGAGCCGGCGGAGATCCCGAGCTGCTGCTGGAACTCGGTCGGCGCTCCCGAGATGACGTCGGTCGGGATCGGACGGTAATCCTGCGGGAAGCGCGGCAGGCCAACGTAGTGCAGCTGGCTGCGCAAGGTGTCGTTCTCCTGCGCGGCGTTCGCGTTCTGGATCGCCTGTGCGCGCAGCTTGTCGACCTCGGCGCGCAGGCGTCCGTTCTCCGACTTCGCGTGGATCAACCCGGCGAACCAGCCATAGGTGTCGCGGAACGGCGCGGCAACGCGGTTGGCGCCGATCTCGAACGGCCGCAGCACGGTCGCGCCGGCGCTCTGGACGCTGTGCAGGCCGCCGCCCGCCGGCTCACGGAAATAGACGGTGATCAGAACGAGCGAGAGCAGCACGAGGATCCCCGCCACGATTCGCCGCTTGACGGCGGTGGCACTGCGGGAGGACGATCCGGTTGGCCTGGAGCGAGGTGCGGGGGACCCCAGGACCGCGATCCGTGCGCTGCGGTTCCTCGGCTGCACGAGAACGACCTAGTGTAGGGAAGACCTCGGGTGACCGCGAATGTGGAGGGTTACGAGGGTTACGACCGGTGGTTGTTGCGGCGCTTCTGGGCCTGGCTGCGGTGGATCGCCTCGAACTCCTCGAGGCTGCGGCCCGAGCCGACCGCGACGCAGGTGAGCGGGCTCTCGGCGAGGTGGACCGGCATCTGTGTCTCGTGACGCAGCCGCTCGTCCATCCCGTTCAGGAGCGCCCCGCCGCCGGCGAGCACGATCCCGCGGTCCATGATGTCGGCCGCGAGCTCGGGCGGCGTCTTGTCGAGCGTCGACTTGATCGCCTCGATGATCTGGCCGACCGGGACGTCGAGCGCGCGGCGCACTTCCTCGCTGCTCAGGATGACCGTCTTCGGCAAGCCGGTGAGCATGTCGCGGCCGCGCACCTCGGCCTGCACCTCTTCGCGCAGGTCGAACGCGCTACCGACCTCGAGTTTGATCTCCTCGGCGGTCTGCTGGCCGATCAGCAGCTTGTACTCGCTCTTGATGTGGCTGATGATCGCCTCGTCCATCTCGTCGCCGCCGACTCGGAGGCTCTGGCTGACGACGATCCCGCCGAGGCTGATCACGGCGACCTCGGTGGTGCCGCCGCCGATGTCGACGATCATGTTCCCGGTCGGCTCGGCGACCGGCAGCCCGGCCCCGATCGCGGCGGCCATCGGCTCCTCGATCAGGTAGGCCTGGCGCGCGCCGGCGCTCAGCGTCGCCTCCTCGACCGCGCGCTTCTCGACGCCGGTCACGCCCGACGGGACGCAGACGACCACGCGCGGGTGTGCGAAGCGGTGCTGGTGGACCTTCTGGATGAAGTGCCGCAGCATCTGCTCGGTGACGTCGAAGTCGGCGATCACGCCGTCCTTCAGCGGGCGGATCGCGGAGATCGTCCCGGGCGTGCGGCCGAGCATGCGCTTGGCCTCGACGCCGACGGCGTGGACCTCGCCGCTGCGCTGGTCGATTGCGACCACGGACGGCTCCGAGAGCACGATGCCGCGACCGCGCACGTACACCAGCGTGTTCGCGGTTCCGAGGTCGACGGCCATGTCGCGGCCGCCGAAGCCGTTGAAGTACCCAAGCAGACCCATCAGCCCGGACGAGTCTAGCTACGCCCGGGCGGAATCTTCCTCTTTGCGGGATTTCAGCCGAAGCCGTAGAGGCCCGGGAAGTGCTCGGCGAGAAGCCGCACGAGCAGCGCGGCCGGCAGCCCGACCACGTTCAGGTAGTCGCCCTCGATCCGTTCGACCAGCGAGGCGCCGAGCCCCTGGATCGCGTAGGCGCCCGCACGGCCCTCCCACTCCTCGCTCGCCACGTAGTGCGCGAGGTCACGCGCGTCGAGCGGCCTGAAGGTGACGCGCGTCACCTCTCGGTGCACCTCGCGCCAGCCTGGCGTGATCAGCGCGAGCCCGGAGACGACCTCGTGCGTCTTGCCCGCCAGGCTTTCGAGCATCTCCTCCGCATCCGATCGGCTCTCGGGCTTGCCGTAGACGCGGCCCTCGCCCACGACTTCGGTGTCGCAGCCCAGCACCGGCTGGTCGTCCGCCGCGGCCAGCACCGACTCCGCCTTGCCGATCGCATGCGCGACCGGGTCGCCCTCCGCCTCCACGTACGACGGCGGCATCACGACGAACGGGATCCGGAGTTGCTCGAGGATCTCGCGCCGGCGAGGCGAGGTGGAGGCAAGGATCAGCGGCGCTGCCGGCGGGACGCTCACCCGGTCTTACGCGCTCGCCAGATTTCCTCGGACGGCCACTTCCGCGCCCACTCCGGGCCGGCGATCGCCTCGTAGCGGTGCGGCGGTGCGCCCTCCGGCGCCTGGAGCTCGATCAGGTCCTCGACCTCGAAGCCGTTCGCGCGCAGCAGCCTGATCCAGTCGCCGTAACCGAGGTGGAAGTCGACGCCAGGGTCGTCCGGCCACTCGAACCGGTGCATGCCGAAGTACGGCCGGCGGAGCTGCTCGTCCGGGCGGATCTCCTGCTCCTGGAAGCAGAGGACGAGGATCGTGCCGTTGACGAGGAAGACGAGCTCTCCACCCGGACGCAGCAACCGGGACGCCTCGGGGATCCAGAGGTACGGGTCGGCCCAGATCGAGGCGCCGTACTCGGAGACGGCGAGGTCGAAGGACGCGTCTGGGAGTGGCACGTCCTCGGCGCTCGCCTCCACCAACGGGAACTCCAGGTCGAACTTCGCTTGCATCGCGCGCGCCGTCTCGAGCTGGGCCGGTGTGACGTCGACACCGGTGACGCGGGCGCCCTTCCGGGCGAGCCACGCCGAGATGTAGGCGGTGCCGCAACCGAGCTCGACGACGTCCTTGCCCGCCACGTCAGGGAGCGCGTGCACTTCGGCGTCCGGGATCTGCCAGACGCCCCACGTCACGTCTTCCTGGCCCCAGGCGCGCTCGGCGTTCGCGGCGTACTCGGGCGCGTAGCCGGTCCAGGCCTCCTTGTTCCGCTCGGCGTGCTCGCTCAGCGTCATGTCCGGCGCACCTTCCAGATCTGCTCCATCGGCCAGCGCCTCGCCCAGGCCGTCTCCTCGGGCGTGCGGTACGTCGACTCGGCGCCTTCGGGGGGCTGCACCTCGATCAGGTCTTCGACCAGGAAGCCCGAGCGGCGGAAGAGGCGGATCCACTCGCCCAGCGGGAGCATGAACTCGACCGAGCCATCAGGCGCCTCCCAGCGGTGCATTCCGAAGTAGGGCCGCTCCAGGCGGTCGACGTACGTGTCCGTCTGCTCGTCGATGCACAGCCAGTTCAGCGGCGTCGCGCCGCTGAACGCGAACAGGCCGCCACGGCGAAGCACGCGCGCGACTTCGGGGACGTAGAGGTACGGGTCGGCGAAGGTCGGCGCGCCCCAATCGGCCATCACGATGTCGAAGGAGTCGTCCTCGAGCGGGATCGCCTCGGCGCTCGCGTGCAGGAGTGAGAACTCGACGCCGGCCGCCTCGTTCGCCGCGCGCGCACGATCCAGCCGCACCTGCGAGTTGTCGAGACCGACCGGGCGCGCGCCGGCGCCTGCGAGCGAGCGCGACCACTCGGCGGCGCCGCACCCCAGCTCGAGCACGTCCTTGCTCCCGACGTCGCCGAGCACCTGCAGCTCCGCTTCCGGAATCTGCCACAGCCCCCAGGCCAGGCCGCGCTCGATGAAGCGGGCGTTCCGCTCGTCGTACTCGGCGCTCTGACCGTCCCAGAACTCGCGGTTCTTGCGCGCGTGCTCGGTCAGGTCAGGCGCGTTCACGGCCGAACCAGAGCTCGAGCTCGCGCTGCGCGGACTCCGGCGAGTCCGAGCCGTGCACCAGGTTGTCGGGCATCGCGAGCGCGAGATCGCCGCGGATCGTTCCCGGCGCGGACTCGGCCGGGTTCGTCGAGCCCATCGTGGTGCGGACGACCGAGATCGCCGACTCGCCCTCGAGCGCCAGCGCAAGCGTCGGTGCCGAGGTGATGAACTCGACGAGCTCGCCGAAGAACGGCTTCTCGGCGTGCTCGGCGTAGTGCTGCTCCGCGAGCTCGCGGTCGACCTGGACGAGCCGGGCGTCGCGGATCTCCAACCCGCGTGCCTCGAAGCGCGCGAGGATCTCCCCGGCCAGCTTGCGCTGCACCGCGTCGGGCTTGATCAGCACCAGTGTCCGCTCGACCGCCATCGGCGGCGAGTCTACTCAGGCGCTGCGTTCGCGGCGCGGTGGCGAAAGTGGCGGCGTGAGCGTCTGCGTCTGGCCGAGCGGCTCGACGGCCTGCGGCTCGACCGGCGTCTCGCAGTACGGGCACACCTGCCAGAGCGCCTCGAGCGGCTGCTTGCAGTTGCGGCACGACTGCCGCAGGCGCGTGGTGCAAACAGGGCAGATCAGGAAACCGACCTCGACCTCGGCGCGGCAGACCGGGCAATGCATGTCGCGGCGCGCCAGGCGCTGCTCCATCGCCTTGATCTCGAGCTCGCGCTCGCGCACGTCCTCGAGGTACTCGGGCGGCCGGAAGAGCATGTAGATCAGCGGGCCGACGAAGGGCGGGATCAGCCCGAGGACGGTCGCCATCCCGACGAGCCACGGGTCCTCGATCCGCCGGCGCGCGTCCTTGAAGACCCAGAACGCCGTCGCGAGCCAGAAGACGACGACGAAGAACGCCGTCAGGTTGCGAAGCACCGTCCAGGTGCTGTGGCTGAAGAAGCCGAAGAGTCCGTTTGCTGCAACTGGGGCCACGCGCGTCTCCTAGAGGAGGAGCTTCCCGACGAGGTACCCGGCGCCAAACGCGAGGCCGACGATCGTCAGGACGACGACGACGGCAACCGCGAAGACGCTCAGACGCTCGCCGAACTTCCCCATGGTACGCGCTGTAGTCGGACGGTGAGATCGGCGAGCAGGTAGAGCGAGCCGGTGACGAGCACTGCGCGCTGCCCGCCGGCGAGCTCGCGAGCGCGCTCGAGCGCCGCGACCGGGTCGGCGACGGGCTCGACTCGCGCGAAGAAGGGCCTGGCGCGGGCGGCCAGCTCCCCGGGTGGCAGGGCCCGTGCGCTGCGAGAGGCGGTGGCAACGAGCGTGTCTCCGGCAGCGGCGAGCGCGGCCAGCATCGCCTCGGCGTCCTTGTCTTCCAGGATGGACGCCACGACCACGTAGTCGTCGCGCGGGAGCCGCTTTAGCAGCCACTCGACCCCGGCCGGGTTGTGGGCGCCCGCAAAGACGTCGTCGCCGACCTCGTCGAAGCGGCCGGGCAGGCTCGCTTCGACCTCACCGACGAGCGTACGCCCGAGGAACGCCTCGGCGGCCGCCCGGCCGACGTCGTCGGCCACGACGACCCGGCCGGCGCCTCGCGCGCGCGCGCGCGAGGCCCACTCCGGCTCACCGAGCACGACGGTGGCGCCGGGCGCGACCACGGCGAGCTTTTCCCCTGCGATCGCCTCGCGCGTCTCGCCGAGCACGTCGGTGTGGTCGAGCGCGACGTTCGTCAGGACGACCACCTCCGCCTGGAGGACGTTGGTCGCGTCCAACCGTCCGCCGAGGCCGGCCTCGACTACCGCGACCTCGATGCCCGCGGCAGTGAACTCGGCCAGCGCCGCCGCCGTCAGCACCTCGAACTGGGTCGCGCCGACCCGATCGGCGGCAGGGCGGACCCGCTCGAGCGCCTGCTCGAGCTCGGCGTCCTCGCCGTCGACCTGGATCCGCTCGCTCCAGCCGGCCACGTGCGGCGAGGTGTAGGCGCCGACGCTCAGCCCTTCGCGCAGCAGAAAGGCGGCCGCCCGCCGGGTCGCGGTCGACTTGCCGTTCGTCCCGACGACGTGGATCGCTCGGAGGTCGCGCTGCGGCTCGCCGAGCTCGGCCAGGAGCGCATGCATCCGCCCGAGGCCGAACTCCTCCGGCCACGGCGAGAGCGATTCGAGCCAGTCAGACGCCGAGGGCATCGAGCTCTCGCTTGTAGCGCTCGAGCTTCTCGCGCTCGGCCTCGACCACGTCGCCGGGGGCATTGGCGACGAAGCGCTCGTTGCCCAGCATCCCCTCGGCCCGCGCGATCTCGCCGCGCAGTCTTGCGGCCTCGGCCTCGACGTTGCCGCCGTCGGCCTTCGCGCGGTCTGGCCTGACGACCGCGTCGAAGATCCGCTGCTGCTCGCCCTGGAGCTGCGGCCGGACGCCCGCCCGCCGGAATACCTCCGCCGCCGTCTGGATCGGCTCGAACTCGGCGCCGGCGTCCGCCACGCCGAGCGGCTCCGGCCAGGGCGCGACGATCAGCCTGGTCTCGCGCGCGGGCAGGTGCGACCAGATCTCCTCGGTCACGTGCGGCAGCACCGGATGCAGCAGCTTCAGGAGCCGCTCGAGATTCGCGAGCGCGGTCGCCTGCGCGTCCTCGTCGCCGTCGTAGAGCCGCGGCTTGATCGCCTCCGCATACCAGTCGCAAAAGTCGTCGAAGGTGACGTGGTAGAGCGCGCTCGTCGCCGGCGCGAAGTCGAAGGCCGCGAACTGCTCGTCGACCTGGGCCTGAGCCTGGTCGAGCCGCCAGGCGATCCAGCGCTCCTCGAGCGCGCTAGGCCGTTGCTCGGGCCGCGCGTCGCCCACGTTGGTGAGGATCAGCCGCGAGACGTTCCAGAGCTTGTTCGCGAGCTTGCGTCCCTCCTCGATCGCGCCTTCGGAGAAGCGCACGTCCTGCGACGAGGTCAGCTTGAGCAGGCCGTAGCGCGTCGCGTCGGCGCCGTGCCGGTCGATCAGCTCGAGCGGGTCGAGTCCCGTGCCGAGGCTCTTCGACATCCGCCGTCCGTCGGCGGCCAGCACCGTCGTGTGAATGATCACGTCGCTGAACGGGATCTCACCAAGCAGCTCGAGGCCGCTGAAGATCATCCGGTTCTCCCAGAGACGAATGATCTCCCGGGCGGTCGTGTTCAGCGAGCCGGGGTACCAGGCCTCGAGCTCGGGCGTCTCGTCGGGCCAACCGAGGATCGCGAACGGCCAGAGGGCCGACGAGAACCAGGTGTCGAGCACGTCCTCGCTGCGGGTCAGCTCCGTCGAGCCGCACTCGGCGCAGGCCCCGGGCTCGGTCTCCTCGACGGTCAGGTGGCCGTCCGGGCACTGCCAGACCGGCAGCTGGTGGCCCCACCAGATCTGGCGCGAGATGTTCCAGTCGGGCGCGTTCTCGAGCGAGTCGATCGCGTACCGGTGCTGCGAGGGCGGGTGGTAGGTCACGCGGCGGTCGCGCAGCGCGGCGAGCGCCGGTTGCTTGAGCTCGTCCATCGCGCACCACCACTGCAGCGAGATCAGCGGCTCGATCCTGCTCTTGCAGCGCTCACAGAGCGCGATCGAATGCCGGTACGCCTCGCGCTTGACGAGCAGCCCGCGCTCCTTGAGCCAGGCCAGGATCCGCTCCTCGGCCTCGGCCTGGGTCAGGCCGGCGAGCTCGCCCGCGTCCTCGTTCATCCGGCCGTCGGGGCCGATCACGGTCAGCTCGGGCAGCTCGTGGGCGCGGCCGATCTCGAAGTCGAGCGGGTCGTGGCCGGGCGTGACTTTGAGCGCGCCCGTGCCGAATTCCGGGTCGACGCGCTCGTCCTCGATCACGCGGACGATCCGCTCGACGAACGGCACGACCACCTCGCGCCCGACCGCGTCGCTCCAGCGCTCGTCGCCGGGGCCGACCGCCACGGCCACGTCGGCCAGGATCGTCGCGGGCCGCGCGGTCGCGATCGTCACGCCGCTCTCGGGCTCGTCGACAAACGGGTAGCGGATGTAGGTCAGGGCGTCGTCGACTTCCTCGTGCACGAGCTCGAGATCGGAGAGCGAGGTCTGGTGGTGCGGGCACCAGTTGATGATCCGGTTCGCCCGGTAGATCCAGCCCTTCCGGTAGAGGTGGACGAAGAAGCGCATCACGGCGCGGATGTAGGCGTCGTCCATCGTGAACCGCTCGCGGCGGTAATCCATCGAGGCGCCGAGGCGGCGGAACTGAGCGGTGATCGTGCGCCCGTACTCGTGCAGCCAGTCCCAGACGATCTCGACGAACCGCTCCCGGCCGACCTCCTCGCGCGAGGTGCCCTGCTCGACCAGGTGCTTCTCGACCGCGTTCTGCGTCGAGATGCCCGCGTGGTCGTAGCCGGTCAGGAAGGCCGTCTCGAAGTTCCGCATCCGGTGCCAGCGCACGAGCGCGTCCGCCAGCGAGATCTGGAGCGCGTGGCCCGTGTGCAGCGCGCCCGTGACGTTCGGCGGCGGGTGCGCGACCACGAACGTCTCGCGCCCGGAGCCGGGCTCGGCGTTGTAGAGGCCTTCGTCCTCCCAGGTGCGCTGCCAGCGCTCCTCGACGCCTTGGGGCTTGTAGAGCGGTTCCATTCGGGCAAGTTTACGAGCACATGAGCGAGTTCTTTCATGCCGCCCGGGTCTTCTTCGACCAGCTCGCCGGAGTCGGCTGGACGGCGCTCGCGATCGGGCTCGCGATCCACTTCGCGCGGATGCTCACCCGCACGGTTGCGTGGCGGAACATCCTGGCCGCCTCATACCCGAACGAGCGGTGGCGCTGGCTGCCCGTGGCCAAGGCGTACATCGGCGGCGTCGGGATCAACTCGATCGTGCCGGGCCGTGCCGGTGACCTGGTCAAGCTCTACCTCGTCCACCGCGAGCAGCCCGCAACGACCTACACGACACTGGCCTCGACGCTCGTCACCGAGACGCTGCTCGACCTCGTGCTGGCGACTTCGATCTTCCTCTGGGCACTGACCCAGGGCGTGCTGCCCAGCCTGCACGTGTTGCCGAGCATCCCCGCCTTCGACTGGGGTTGGCTGTTCCGCGACTCGCGCACGACGGCGATCGCGGTGGCGGCCCTGACGGTCGGCGCGATCTGGCTCTGGCACTGGGCCTCCAAGCACGTGGCGAACTTCAAGCAGCGGGTGGGCCAGGGCTTCGCGATCCTGCGCGACCGGGGACGCTACGGCCGCGAGGTGGTGAGCTGGCAGCTGCTCAGCTGGGTGCTGCGGATTGCGTCGCTGCACTGGTTCCTGCGCGCGTTCCACGTCCACGCCTCAGTGCACAACGCGCTGCTCGCCCAGGTGGTCGACAGCTTCTCGACGCTGCTGCCGTTCTCGCCCGGCGGCGCCGGTACCAAGCAGGGCCTGCTCGTCTACGTCCTGCGCGGCCAGGCGTCGAGCTCGCAGCTGCTGGCCTTCAGCGTCGGCCAGTACGTCGCGGTGACCGCGTTCAACGTCGCGATCGGAGCGATCGCGATCTTCACCTCGCTCGGGACGCTGCGGCTCCGGAAGATCCTCGGTCAGGCCAAGGCCGCGGAGAACAAGAGCTCCTGAGCGGGCTAACCGCGGAAGCCGCGCAGGAACCGCAGCTGCCGCTCGAGTGACGGCGCGGCTTCGGGACGCCGGGCGACCGCGACCATGAAGGACGCGGCGATCCACGCGGCATACACCGGAAGCGCCTGCTCGAGGAGGGTTTCGTCGTATGGGCCGTAGGCCGCGAGCGCCGCCCGAGCCTCCGGATCCGGAACCTGCGAGCGGTCGTCCAGGACAAGGGCGGCCAGGTCGTATTCGCGCGGGCCGCGGCAGGCGGTCTCCAGGTCGTGCCAGACGGGCCCGCCTGCCGTCTGGATGCAGTTGAAGAGGTGGGCGTCGCCGTGCAGCGCCTGGCCCTCCGGAAGCTCGCGCGCCGCCAGCTCGACCAGGAGCTCGACGTCCTGGGACGGCGCAAAGGGAGCCAGCATTGCCCGCACCTCCGCCGGGCGGCCGCCACGGGGAAGCTCGCCGTCGTAGTCCGACAGCGACTCGTGGATCAGGCGGAGCGCCCGGCCGGCGGCGGCGGGGTCGAGCTCGCCGGCCCGCTCGAGGTAGCGCCAGAAGACGAGCGTGTGCCCGTCCCGGCGATGCGGGCCGGGCGGAAGCAGGTCAGTCGGCTCGACAACCATCGCCCCCGCACGAGCCGCGTGACGGGCGACGGCCAGCTCCCGCTCGACGTCGCCCGGATCCACCCCGTGAGCGCCGCTGGTCACGCGCGCCACCACGGGAAACGGCCGCAGGTGCACGAGCACGTGCCACGACTCGCTCAACACCAGGGGCTGGTCTGACACGAGGCCGTGGTCGGCAGCGACCGCGACCGCGGCCTCGACCGCACTCACGTTGCGATCCGGCTAGGCCGACTCTTCGGCGAGCTCGGCCGGCTCGTCGTCGGCGCCGGCGCTCGTGACGAGCGTCGGCTTGATGCCCTGCGTGATCGTCTCCTTCGTGATCGCGCACTTGACGACGTCCTTGCGCGACGGGAGCTCGAACATCACGTCGAGCAGCGCGCTCTCGATGATCGAGCGCAGGCCGCGGGCGCCGGTCTCACGGGCGAGCGCCTTCTCGGCGATCTCCCAGAGCGCCTCCTCGGTGAAGACGAGCTCGATGTCGTCGTAGGCGAAGAAGCGCTGGAACTGACGGGTGAGCGCGTTCTTGGGCTCGGTCAGGATCTGCACGAGGTCCTCGCGCTTGAGCTGATGCACCGTCGAGACGACAGGCAGACGGCCGATGAACTCCGGGATCAACCCGTAGGCGAGCAGATCCTCGGGCATCACCTGCGACAGCATCTCGGACGCCTCGTACGAGTTCTTCGAGCGGATCTCGGCGCCGAAGCCCATCGCGTGCTTGCCGACGCGCTTGCCCACAATCGACTCGAGGTCGGCGAACGCGCCGCCGCAGATGAAGAGGATGTTCGTCGTGTCGATCGAGAGGAACTCCTGGTGCGGGTGCTTGCGCCCGCCCTGCGGTGGCACCGAGGCGACGGTGCCCTCGAGAATCTTCAGCAGCGCCTGCTGCACGCCCTCGCCCGACACGTCGCGCGTGATCGACGGGTTGTCCGCCTTGCGCGCGATCTTGTCGACCTCGTCGATGTAGATGATCCCGGTCTCGGCCTTCTTGATGTCGAAGTCGGCCGCCTGGATCAGCTTCAGCAGGATGTTCTCGACGTCCTCACCGACGTAGCCGGCCTCGGTCAGCGCCGTCGCGTCCGCGATCGCGAACGGGACGTTGAGGATCCGCGCCAGCGTCTGGGCCAGCAGCGTCTTGCCGCAACCGGTCGGGCCGAGCAGGAGGATGTTCGACTTCTGCAGCTCGACGTCGTCCTCCTCGGTGGCCATCTGCACGCGCTTGTAGTGGTTGTAGACGGCGACCGCGAGGGTGCGCTTCGCCTCTTCCTGTGAGACGACGTAGTCGTTCAGAACCGCGTAGATGTCACGCGGGCGAGGCAGGTTGTCGAGGTCGAGCTGCGCGGGAGCGGTGAGCTCCTCGTCGATGATCTCGTTGCAGAGGTCGATGCACTCGTCGCAGATGTAGACCCCAGGGCCTGCGATGAGCTTCTTGACCTGCCGCTGACTCTTGCCACAAAAACTGCAGAGCAGCTGCTCGTTGCCATCGGATGCGCGAGCCACCTCAGTCTCCTTTTACCTCGGATCGGCCTGAGAATCCAGGCCTACGCCCCATCCTTGGCGCCGTCCTTGGCGGTATCGCGGTGGACGATCACGCTGTCGATGATGCCGTAGTCGAGCGCTTCCTGGGGTGTCATGAAGTAGTCGCGCTCCATGTCCTTCGAAACCTTGTCGATCTCCTGGCCGGTGTGCTCCGACATGATCTCCTCGAGTCGCCGCTTGAGGGCGATCGTCTCCCGGGCATGGATCTCGATGTCAGTCGCCTGCCCCTGGAAGCCGCCCCAGACCTGGTGGATGAGGATCTTGGCGTTCGGCAGCGCCATCCGCTTTCCTTTCGCGCCGCCGGCCAGGAGGAGCGCGCCCATCGACATCGCCGTGCCGACGCAGATCGTCTGCACGTCGGGCTTGATGAACTGCATCGTGTCGTAGATGGCGAGCCCGTGGTAGACGGAGCCGCCCGGCGAGTTGATGTAGATCGAGAGGTCCTTGTCGGGGTCTTCGGACTCGAGGTGCAAGAGCTGCGCGATGATCAGGTTGGCGATCTGGTCGTCGATGGGCGTGCCGAGGAAGATGATTCGCTCGTTCAACAAGCGCGAATAGATGTCGAACGAGCGCTCGCCGCGCGACGTCTGCTCGATCACCATCGGGATCAACGGGCTCATGCTGGCTCCTTGCTGCCGGGGGTCCACAGTTTCGTCTCTGTCGGTTGGGATTCCTTGTCGGGGGTCCAGATCTCCTCGCGGGCGCGCGCGACGTCGAGCGGGATGCGCTTCGACTCGGCCGCGACGCGGTCGAGCGCCTTGCGCAGCCGCAGGTCGGCGCGCAGCACCTCCTGGCGGCCGGACGCGAACACCTGCTTGATCGCCTCGTCCGGATCGTCGCCGGCGAGCTCGGCCTGCTCGCGGATCAGGTCCTCGATCTCCGAGTCCGTCACCTCGAGCTCGAGCTTGTCGGCGACCGCCTCGAGCACGAGCTCGCGCGCGACCGAGAGCGCGGCCTCCTGGGTCATCCGCTGCACGAGCTGCTCGGCGGTCTGGCCCGAGACCTGGAAGTAGGCCTCGGCGCTGATCCCGCGGCTCTCGAGCGAACGCCCGAGCCCGTTCAGCAGCTCGCGCGTGCGCGCCTCGACGAGCGGCCCGCCGACCTGCACGTTCGACGCCTGCACGAGCGAATCGACGGCGGCGGCGCGGAACTGCGTCTCGGCCTCCTCTTCGAGGACGTCGTGCATGCGCTGCTCGAGATCGGCGCGCAGCTCGGCGAGCGTGTCGAACTCGCTCGCGGCGCGCGCCAGCTCGTCGTCGAGCGGCGGCAGCACCTTCTCCTTGATCTCCTTGACCTCGACCGTCGCCTTGGCGGTCGAGCCGTCGACCGACTCGAACTCGACTTCCTTCGTCTCGCCGGAGGAGGCGCCGGTGAGCGCACGCTCGATCTCCTCGACGAGGCGGCCGGAGCCGAGCTCGACCACCAGGTCGCGCTGGCCCTCGCCGTTCTCGTCGAGCGCGTCCACGACCAGGACGTCGCCGGTGTGGGCCGGCCGGCCCTCGACCGGAGCGAGCTCGGCGACGGACTCGCGCAGCGCCTCGAGCTCCTGGTCGACGAGCTCCTGCGGAACCTCGGGCTCGGCGTACGGAACCTCGAGCTGCGACCAGTCCGCCGGCTCGGGCTTCGGCTGCACCGCGACCGTCGCCGTGAACTGGAAGTCGGAATCCTCAGAGCTGGGCAGCTCGTAGTCGTACTCGGGCTGCGCGACGGGACGGATGTTCGTCGTCGCGGCGGCGTTCATGAACCAGCCGCCGATGTGGCTCTCGACCGCCTCGGTGAAGATCCGCTCCCGGCCGACCCGCGCCTCGAGCACCTGCGGCGGAACCTTTCCCTTGCGGAAGCCCGGCACCTTGACCGCTTCGGCAAGGTCGGACGTCGCATGCTCGACGGCGTGCTGGAGGTCGGCCTGCGGCACCTCGACGGTCAGCCTGACCTTGTTGTCGGGCAGCTCTTCGACCTGGGTCGCCATCACCCGACCCATTCAAGCAAAGGGACCGTGCCCGGCCGACGATGAGGCCGGAAAGGGACGCGGCTTGGGGTCGCAGGAAGCGAGTGCGGGCGAGAGGACTCGAACCTCTAAGGAGCGTTGGCCCCAACGGGACCTAAACCCGCCGCGTCTACCAATTCCGCCACGCCCGCGTGCAGGTGAAGGATAGAGCCGGTTGCCGACTAACTAGTTCGACCGGGCCCCGTCTCACTCTCGGTCATGAACGCAACGGTCATCGAACTCCCTACGGTCGAGTCGCTCAGCGACGAGATCCGCGGCGTGGTCTACGAGCGCCAGACCATGCGTAGCGTCGGCGCCGGGCGCGAGGAGCTGGAGCGCAACCGCGCCGAGCTCGTCCGCCTGCAGCAGGCGCTCGTCGCCGCGCTGATCCGACGCCACCTCCCCGCCGCCGCGGCCTAGCACCTTCGCCGCGACGGGCTATCCTGTCCACGCTGCGTGGTGGCGGTAGCTCAGTTGGTAGAGCTCCGGGTTGTGGTCCCGGTGGTCGCGGGTTCGAGTCCCGTCCGCCACCCTCTCGCGTCCCCGGCCGGCGCGCCTGCAGCGCAGCCTCGCGCGGCTGACGGCACGCCGGGAACCCGAGGATGTGTCTGTCAGACTGATTTCAGGGCCCCGTAGCTCAGCGGAAGAGCGGCGGACTTCGAATCCGCGCGCGGAGGTTCGACTCCTCCCGGGGCCATAATCGATGCGTGCCTGAGGACCCGGAGCCGCTCGATCCTCCGACATCGGGTCGCGAGGCCGAGAAGGTGCCCTCCGGCTGGTCGCTGCAAGACCGGGTTGCACGGTTCGAGCAGAGCGCCGCCGGACGGTACTGGGCTCATCTCTCGACCGCCGACTTCATGAACAGCTCCTTTGCCTTCGCGGCACTGGCCGTGCTCTCCGCGTTTCCATTCCTGGCCGTCACCTCGACAGTGGTCGGGGGAGACATCAGGCAGGCGATCGTCGCCCGCATGGGACTGAACGCCGCTGCGACCCAGGACGTGAACGGCCTGATCTCCACGGGCAATCAGGCGGTCGCAACGCTCACCTGGGTCAGCGGCATCGTGCTCGTCCTGGGAGGGATCGGGATGGCGTCCACGCTCTCCACCTGGTACCACCGGATCTACGCGCGAACGCCCTCGAAGGGCCTCCTCCGGCACCTCGCCTATCAGGCCGCCGGGGTCGTGGCCTTCGCGCTCTACATCTCTGCCGAGGTGGAGCTCTTCGGCCAGCTCCGGCCGGTGGGAGGTCGCGGGCTCATCTTCCTGCTCACATTCGCCTTCGCCGTGCTCTTCTGGTGGTGGTCGATCTACATGCTCCTGTATCGCCAGGTCCCGCTGCGCCAGCTCTTCCCGGCCGGCGTGGCAACCGGGGCCTGCATCACCGGTCTCGGAGTGGTCTCGTCGTTTCTCTTCTCGGACCAGGTCACGTCGGGGCAGAAGAGCTACGGCCCCGCCGGCGTCGTGATTGCGCTCATCACCTTCCTCGTCGGCTTCGGGGTCTGTCTCCACGCGGGCGCGGTCTTCGGCCGAATGTGGAACGAGTGGCAAGACGAACGCGCCGTGCTCGAGAACCAAGAAGGCCGCTGAGGCCGCCACGTCTGAGCGACGGCCGTCAGCGGCCTGAGGGCAGGTGGTCGGCCTAGAACACGTAGACGACCAGCAGGACGATCAGCACGATCAGCAGCAAGGTGCCAAGTCCGATGTACATCTCCACCTCCCGTCAGGTCGCTGACAACGTCGAAACAGACAACGGCCGAGGCCGCGTTCCAGTTACGGAGCGGGTGGCCCGGCGGGCGGCGGCGGCTCTTCCTCGACGTACGTGGTCGTCCGCCGCCTGGCGGGCCGGTACACGCGCCGTCGCACTGCCGGAGCAGCCGGATCGCCGCCGTACGCCGGCGACCAGAAGCCTGCGCCCCACCAGGTGCGCCAGAGCACGAGCGAGATCACGAAGACGATGATTCCGACCACGATCAGGATCACGCCGACGACCTGCGGGTCGACGCTGCCGCCGGTGGTGTTGACGGCCCAGGCGAGGATCGCCCCGAAGGCGATCAGGATCAAGCTGATGACGATTCCCATGTCGGCCGGTCTACCCGGCCGCGCCATTTCGAACCCATGCGCCTGGCAGGATTCGAACCTGCGACCAACGGCTTAGAAGGCCGTCGCTCTTCCACTGAGCTACAGGCGCTGGTAAGCCGACAGAGTACTAGGAGGGTTCGGCGGCAAACACTCTGTGCCGCCGGCGCACGCTGCTCGCCCGCTGAGCTGCGTCCTCAGTCGCGCAAATAGCTTCCCGCTATTGACGCTCCCTGCGTCCTTGTCAGCGAACGACCAGCGCACGCCGACGACGAGCGGTTTCCCGCCAAACCCTCTTAGCGGCTACGGGCGCCGAAGTCGGCGGTGACGATCGTCGCCGAGCCGCCGCCGTAGACGCCGGGAGCGCTCGTCGAGTGGACGGCGCCCAGGCCGACCTCGCGCCAGCGGGGGTTCATCAGGTTCGCCCGGTGCGGTGGGCTCGAGAGCCAGAGCTGGAAGGCGCGCGCGGCCGCGATGTCGGGGCCGCCCCAGACGAGGTTCTCGCCGACCGTCCAGCTGCGGTAGCCACGCGGTGAGTAGGCCCGCGCGATCCGCTGCGAGAACGACTGCCCGTTCGCCGAGTTGTGGCTGAAGAAGCCGAGCCTGGCCATCTGCGAGGAATGCCCGTCGGCGACGTTCGACAGCGCCGGCGAGATCTTCAGCCGCACGAGCCCGTGAACCGTGCGAAAGGCGTTGATCTGGTCGAGCAGCGCGCTTTGCAGCTGCGCGACCGGGGCCGTCGAGCCGGTGGGGCGGGCCGAGCCGGAAGTCGGCGCGACCACGACGACGAGCAGCGCGACAAGCACGACCAGGAGCCTTGAAGTCCTGCGCATACATGCGCAGTCGGCCCCTGGCGCGCGTGGGGCAATCCACCGAACGAGGGATCAGAGCGCGGTGCTGGGGTGCTCGTGCCGGTGCGAGCGCCAGTCGTTGATGACCACTTGGATCGAGCCGGCGACGGGGATGGCCCCGAGCGCCCCGAGGATCCCGGCCAGCTCGGCGCCGATCAGGATCGAGATCAGGACGGTAAGCGGCGAGAGTTGGACGGTGCGGCCGTAGACGAGCGGCTGCAGGACGTGGTTCTCGACCTGCTGATAGACGATGAAGAACACGACCACGATGACCCCGGCGGGGATCGAATGCAGGAAGGCGACGACCCCGATCAGGATCGCGGCGATCGTCGCGCCGGCGAGCGGGATCAGGTCCAGGATCGCGACGATCAACCCGAGCGCCACCGCATAGGGCACTCCCAGGATCAGGAGGACGACCGTCGTCAGGCCGCCGGCGATCAGGCTGATCAGCAGGTTGCCCGTCACGTAGCCGCCGACCGTCCTGTAGATCTCGTGTCCGACCTTGCGCCAGCGAGGCCGCGACTGCTCGGGCAGCAGGCCGAAGCCGCGCTCGACCCAGGCCGGGCCCTCGAGCAGCATGAAGTACGTCATGAAGAGGATCGTGATCGCAGCGACCACGATCGAGACGACGCTCTTCGCGACGGAGAGCGCGACGCCCGAGAGGCCGAGCACCCTCGACGCGCCGCCGTTGCTGATGGCCCTCTGGATCCGCTCCTCGATGTGGTACTTGGTCTCGAGGAACCCGAGGCGCCCACGGCCGTGGGTGACGTCGTGCGCGTAGGCGGGGAGCTTGTTGACGAAGTCGTTGACCTGGTGCACGAGCGTCGGCACGAACGTGTATCCGATCGCCACGAAGAAGCCGAGCGCGAGCAGGTAGGCGACCGCCGCGGCCGCACCTCGCCGCTTCAGGCCCTTCCGGCGCTGGAGCCACTCGACGGCCGGGTTGAGCGCGAGCGCGAGGAACAGCGAGATCGCGATCCAGGTCAAGACGTGCCGCGCGATCCAGATCACCTCGAGCACGACCGCGACCGCGATGATGATCACCAGCAGCGACACGACCGTCCGCAGCCGGAACCGGACGAGGCGCTCCGGAATCACCCGAGCAGCATCGCGCGCAGGTCGGACGGCCTCCGCCACAGGGGCTACGCTTTCGCAGCCCGCGGGCGTAGCTCAATGGTAGAGCCCTAGCCTTCCAAGCTAGTTATGCGGGTTCGATCCCCGCCGCCCGCTCTGCAAAGGGAAACGGCCTCCCGGAGGAGGCCGTTTCGTATATGACGCGGGCCGATGCGGCGAGCATGTTCTCTGAGCCCCTGCGGCGAGACTTCAAAGGTGGCCCACGTTGCCTGTAGGCACAGTGTCGGCAACTGCTGATCTAGGACCCTCCCTCGATAGGGTGATTCGGTGGATCGAGTTGTCCTGGCCCGCCACGGCGAGAGCGAGCGCTCGGTCGAGGGTCTCACCAGCGGCGACCCGCGCGTCGGAGTCGCGCTGACCGCCACCGGGCGCGAGGAGGCGCGGCGGCTCGGAGTCGAGCTCGCGGACGACGCGATCGACCTCTGCGTGACCTCGGAGTTCGAGCGGGCGCAGGAAACCGCCGACTTTGCGCTCGAGGGCCGCGACGTGCCGCGGCTCGTGCTCGCCGACCTGAACGACATCCGCTTCGGCGAATTCGAGGGCCGGCCGCTGACCGACTATCGCGCCTGGGCGCACGCGCACGGCCCGGAGGACGTCGTGCCCGGCGGCGACAGCCGGGCCCAGACGGTCGCCCGCTACGCACACGCCTACCGCAAGATCCTCGCGCGCCCCGAGAAGACGGTGCTCGTGGTCGCCCACGGCCTGCCGGTGCGCTACGTGCTCGACGCACTCGAGGGCCGCGATCCCGCCGCGGCCGTCGGGCAGGTTCCCTACGCGGAGCCGTTCCGCCTGAGTGCAGACGACCTGCGCCAGGCGGTCGACCGCCTCGAAGCCTGGATCGAGGCGCCCGCCTGGACTACTTGAACTTGAAGTCCGCGAACGGCGTCGTGTCGTCGCTCAAGTGGACCATCAGACGTCTACAGGTGCCCACCCAGGCGCGGTTCGTGGCCCAGTTGAACTGGAAGACGCCGTCGTCGACGCGCAGGCCGGAGAGGCCGATCGGGACCTCGTCCTCGATCGGGTCCGTGGTTGCGGTCGGGCAGCGGATCTGCTTCGAGGAGATCGACTGCACGGCCGCGCGGACCGGCCAGTTGACTCCGAACGCGTCCTGCAGCACCCACTTGACCGGGATCGTTCGCCCCGCGTTCTCGAGGTTCAGCACCGGCGGGTTGTTGACGGGCGGCCGGAAGCCCGGGAACACGTAGCGCACCGTGTAGTGCACGGTCTTCGAGGTCGTGTGCCCGGCCAGGTCGGTCGCGGTCACGGTGAAGATGTGGTCGCCGACCCACAGTGTGTTGAGCGGCGCGCCGCTGCGGAGGTAGATCAGGTTGTCCGAGCGCCCGCGGCAGCTCGCGACCGCACCGACATCCGAGCAGTCGAAGTTCGTGCGAACGAGCTCGTGAAGCATGAAGACGCCGCCCGGTAGTGGCGCGTCGACCGACAACGACGGGCTCGAGGTGTCCTCGACCGACTGGAAGTTGACCGCCTTGTTGAAGCTGTAGCCGACGTTGCCGGCCGTGTCCTGAGCCTGTGCGTCGAGCTGGATCGTGTCGACGGTCGGCGCGGTCGAGATCGTGCCCGTCCAGAGGTTGTCGCCCACGTTGTTCAGCGCGAGCACCTGCCAGACCGCCGCGCCCGTGTTGTAGAGCACTGCGACCCTGCGCGGCGCTCCCGAGTCGTCGTTGACGCGCACGAACGCGCTGAAGCTGCCTGGGCCGGTCTTGACGGCGCCGACCTGCGTGATCAGCGGCGGCGTGTAGTCGCTCGAGGTCGAGTAGCCGACATCGAGCCCCACCGAGCTGACGAGCTGCTCCGTGCCCTTGGTCAGGTCGCCCGACTGGTTCGGGAAGAAGCGGCCGAGGTTGGCGACGACGTTGTCGTGCTGCTGGCCGAACACCACGTCGCGGTTGATCGTCGCCGCGCTCGCCGGGAAGAAGATGTTCGGGTAGTCGACGAGGGGCTTGTCCGCCGACGAGCGCACGAGCGGGAACGGCTTGTACGGCTTGACGTTCGGAACCGTCTGCGTGGTCAGGCTGCGCACCCAGACGCCGTGCGCGACCGTTCCGGGCACCGTCACCTCGCGAGACATCGTCGGCTGCGCCGGGCGGTAGAAGACCGAGAGGGTTCCCATCGTCCAGGGGGCGCCACCGGTAGTGAACGTCGAACCGTCCGGGTGGAGCGGATCGGTGAAGAGCGACGCACCGGGAACGCTGGTGGGGGTGGCCCCGAGCGTGAAGCCGCTCGCCGCGGGCAGGTGCGCAGTGTCGATGCCGTTCTCGACCGCGTGCGTCGGCGGCGTGACAGCCGGCGGCGTGTGTTGCGGCGTGCCGCCGAAGCCGTAGAACGGCAGGCCGTACATGTTCGCCTCGATCATCACCTTCTCGTCGATGACGTCGTAGTTCGAGGGCTCCGAGTAGTACTGGTGGAGCGCACGGACCCACTGCTCACCGATGGTGCCGCCGGAGTTGAGGTTGCTGGCGAAGTGGTCGTACAGCCGCTCTGAGAGGTCGGCGACGTCGGTGTCGCCGTAGCCGAAGCCGGTGTTCGCCACGTAGACGGACGCGGCGCCCGCACCGTAGCTCTGCGCCCAGTCGCGGAAGCGCTTCAGCACGTCCGGGGAGGAACCTGGGGCAAGCAGGGTGTCCGGCACGTTCAGGCCGCTGTGGCAGCCGACGGTGAACAGCAGGCGCCCGTTCACGGGCTGCGCGCTCGGATTGACGGTCGGGTCGAGGTCCCCGGTCGTCGCGAAGTCAGCCTCCGTGAAGCTCGCCGGCAACCCGGCAGGCTGCGCAAGCCACTGGCTGTAGTGCGCCCAGATTGCGTTGATGTCCGGCACCGGGCTCTTGTTGAAGAAGTTCGACAGCAGGTCGGCATGAGTCCAGGTCGGCGTCGCCGGCAGGATCGCCGGGTTCAGGTACGTGCTGGTGAGGCCCGTGAACTGCGAACGCAGCGCGGCATCCGCCGCGGCGGCGCCGTCGTTGAAGAACGAGTCGCCGGTGGTCAGCGCGGTGTGCGGGTTCAGCACGCCGTTCACCGTCAGGAACTGATTCAGCTGCGCGGTGATGTCGTCCGGCGTCTCGACCATCCGCGAGACGCTGATCTGCGGCAGCGGGATGTCGTGGCCGAGCCAGTTGGTCGGCGTGAAGTGGCCGTACGCGCCATCGGTCAGGATCGCGTTCTGGGCCGCGGTCGCATAGATCGCGTTCCCCTTCGTCAAGCCGCGCGTCGTGAAGGCGAGGTCGTTGGCCTCGTCGACCTCGGGCGCGCTGGCCGCCAGGTCGGCCTGCCGCCACGAAGGCTCGAGCTGGTCGGTGCCGAGCAGCACGATGAACTTCAGGTTGGGGAGGCGGGAGCGATAGGTGCCGACGAGATCGTTGATCGAGCGCACGACCGCGTTGGCGTTCTCGAGGTTGCACTGGTTCTGGTCCCAGGTCGCGTAGGCCGCGCGAACGGCGGGATTGCCGTCGACCTGAAGCACGCTCGCGCCGGCCATCGCCGCAACCCGGCTGAGCGGGGACGAGACGCCGCCGTTGAGGAGCGCATCCGTCTTCGTCTGTCCGTAGAGGCCGACCATCCGCTGGCGGTCGACGAGGAAGAGCGCCTTGGTGGTCGTCGGCAGCGAGGTGACGGCGGGCAGGGTGCCCGGCGTCGCGGTGTTCAGCCCGGTGACCGGGTCGCAGGGCAGCTGCGCCGGCGGAGGCGTCACCTTCACGCGCAGGACGTAGTTCTTGTCGCTGAACGCGCTGTTGTAGCCGCTGATACCGATCACGGCGGACCCGGTCTCGCCGTGGGTGACGATCTGGGTCACCTCATTCACGGAGCCGCGGTTGGCGGAGATGCTGCCCGCCGTGCCGATCGAGCCGGCGGTGCCGATCGAGCCGGCCGCGCCGATGGCGGCAGCGTGCACATCGGACTGCGCGTCGGGCTGCAACGCGACGTGCGAGTTGTCGAGGCCCGAGCCCGTGTCCTCGATCGCGATGCTGCCGGCCGTGCCGATGCTGCCAGCCGCGCCGCTCGACTGCACGCCGGGCGCGGGCGGCTTGTTGATCACGAGGTCGAGGTCGGTGCCGTCGCTGGGCACCTTGAGGAAGGCGGTCACCTTCGTCCCGGGCGCGAGCCCGTCGAGCGGGAAGCGGAAGAGGTCGGTGTCGTTCGCGGTGGCGATGTGGCCGACGACGAGCGCGTTCTTCGCAATCGTGGGGGCCGTCGAGGAGTCGTCGTTCGGCTCCCAGTTCTGCGTGACCAGCACCGGGGCCTGGTTTGACTGCGAATAGGTGCTGTCGGCCGCGGTGACCGAGACGTCGGACGTCTTGCTCCCGAGGTCGAGCCCTGCGTATGACGCGAAGTTGAGCCGGACGTGCTTCGTCGCGCCGCCCTCGTCGCAAGGCCCCGGCGGGACGGTCGACCAGGTGGGCTCGTTCCGCGTGCCGCCGGGATCGGCAGCCGCGACCGGCGCGCCGCCCGCGTACGAGAACGTCGAGCTCCCGGCGACCGGGAAGAAGCCGTCGGGCAGGTTGACGTGGACGCTGAAGGTCGTCGCCGCGCCGCAGACCAGGTCGAAGTCCACGTGGTAGTGCACGTGAGGCAGCGTGTCCGCGACGTCCTGGAGACCCTGGATCTGGATCTGCTCCCACGGGTAGTCCGAGGCGACGAGGAGTGCCTGGATCAGCTGCCCGATCGAGACGGTCACCGTGGTGTCGTACGGCGCCTGCAGGTGGCTGAAGACGTCCGCGAGCGTGACCGCCGGCAGGATCGCATTGGCCGCGGAGGCGTCGCCGAGGGTCGAGCCGGTCGGGCACGTGAAGGTGCCGCCGCAGTTGACGATGCCCGCCGCGACCGCGGTCAGCGGCACGTTGCCGAGGCCCGTGAAGCGAAGGTTGAGCGCGGAGGCCTTGATCGAGCCCACCGTGCCGATCGAGCCTGCGGCGCCGATCGAGCCGGCCGCCCCGATCGAGCCCGCGGCGCCGATCGAGCCGACGCGGATCGAGCCGAGATCCTGGGTCCCCAGCTGGCCGGCGATCGCGACTCCGAAGACCGTGTTCGTCGACGGGTCGACGCCGGCTGCGCTGCCGCCGTTCTCGGCGAGCGCCGCGCTCCAGCTCGCGTACTGGGTGCCGTCGGGCTTGAGCGGCGGCGGCACCTGGTTGAGCGGCGTGTTGCCGAGGAACAGCGCGCCGAGCGGGACGTCGCGCCAGAGGCTGGTCACAAACGGAACCTTCGTTAGCGGCAGCGCGGCGAGGCGCTCCCACGGCGTCTTCCCGTCGGACCCGCGCGTCGGGTAGGTGGCCATGTCGTAGAAGCTGATCGCCTGCAGCGGCTGCACCACGAGCGGGGTGCCGGCGAGGATGTCGGCCCAGCTCGCCCCGGCGAGCGGCAGCTGCGCGAGCGTGATCTTCTTCAGGACGTCGCCGCCGTTCGGGATCGTCGTGGTGTCGATCGAGCCCACAGCGCCGATCGACCCGGCCGTTCCGATCGTGGCGAGGCCGATCGACCCGGCGGTGATCGAGCCTGCGGTGCCGATCGAGCCGACCGCTCCGATCGAGCCGGCGGCGCCGATCGAGCCCGCCGTGCCGATCGAGCCTGCGGCGCCGATCGAACCGACCGCCCCGATCGATCCGACGGTGCCGATCGAGCCCGCGGTGCCGATCGAGCCGGCCGCCCCCGTCGAGCCCGCCGGGCCCGAGTTGGGATCAGGCGAGAGGATCGCGAGGCGCGAAGTGGGAACCGAGCCGAGCGTCAGGTTCTTGATCCCTGCCGGCACCGACGTCTCGTCGGCCGTCATCTGCAGCGCGCTGACACCGGTGTTCGTGACGGTGACAGTCACCTGCTGGGTCGCCCGCGCAGCCCCGTCGACGATCGCGTTCACGGTGAAGTGGTACGTCCCCGGAACCGCGTTCTGCGGGACGGTGACGGTCTCGTCGGCGTTGATGTCGACCGGCGCGACCGCCGGGCCGGTGATCGGTGGCGCGAAACTGACCCACGACGACGGGTCGATCTCCGTACCCGGGGGCCCCGAGCCGGTCACCTGCAGGTCGATGGCATCGACGTGCGCGCCCGCGGTGTTGATCAGGCCGACGATCCCGTCGGCGAGGCTCGCGCTGTCCGCGCGCGAAACCTCGGTACCCCCTGTGAACTTGGCGAGCTCCGCCTGGCAGGCGGCGACCGGCAGCCCGCTGATCGAGTTGTCGTTGTAGGTCACAAAGGAGACGTTCGTGTTGTGCTTCTTGAGCTCGGTCAGCGTTGCGGCTGTCGCGAGGTCGTCCCCGTCGCCCGCAATGGCGTTGGGCCCCGGGTCCGTCGGCCCGGTGGCCGGGCAGGCGGGCGCGAAGGTATCGCTCAGGGCGGCGTCATGGGGGAGCGAGTCCCCGAGCACGATCATGTAGCGCGGCGCGCCGGACTGGTAGCTGAGCGAGTCGTCGTGATACGCCTCGTAAAAGGCCCGGTTGTAGGCCTCCGGTGTGTCGGAGCCGCCACTCGCGCTCAGCGAATCCAGCGCACAGCGAACGGCGCTCAGCGCCTCGCACTGGCTCGGCTGGCCGAAGTTCAGGTCGACGCGCCACGGGTAGTCGCCCTCGCCGCCGAAGGGAAAGCCCCCGAAGCCTTGCACCGGTTGCCCCTCGAGGTTGGTGACGCTCGGGTAGTCCTTGAAGTCGGCGATCGCGAAGCGCGCTCCCGGGATCTTGGCCTGGATCCGGTCGACGATCGAGTTGGCGTCGTTCCTGGCGTCGGTGATCGCCTGGCCCATGCTGGCGGTCGTGTCGAACGCGAGCAGGATGTCCGCCTTCGGCGGCAGCGGGTCGAGGTGCAGCGTCGCCGGGACCGACTTCGAGGTCCCGACGCCGAGCCGCATCGAGACGCTGCAGGGCTGCAGCGAATCGCCGGTCGGCTGGCCCGAGCCGCTGACCGGGTTGGCGACGGCAACCCCGTTGCCGGTCTTCGTGCTCTGCGCGACGTCGCCCGTGTCGAAAGCCGTCGCGTAGATCGTGCCGTTGAGCGGGTTGCCGTTGACCGGAACGGTGTTCGGAACCTTGGTCGTGTCGAAGCACGTCGTGTACGGCGCGGAGGTATCTGTCCCGAGCGAGACCTCGTGACCGGTGTTGCCGTCGAAGTACGAGAACTCGACCCGGTCGATCCCGACCGAGCTCGACGCCGTCGCGGCGACCGTGACGACGCCCGAGAGGGTCGACCCCGCTGTCGGGGCGGTTACCTGGACGGTTGGGGCCGGAACGGGGTCGGCGAACGCATGCGGTGCGCCCCCGGCGACCGCGAGGACGAGCAGCGCGAGAACGAGCAGAAGCCCGTGTCGCCGCCGGTTTGCTCCCCACTGCTTGGCCGCAGCCATTTCCCCTAGATCCTTCCCCCGGTCGCTCCTTCGCCGTCCACCCTGACTCGGTTCTCGGAGATTGTCAACCATGCGACAATCGTCAGCGGCGCAGGGGTTTTCGAGGGAGGCGCCGGAGGGCTTTGTGAACGCGGTTCCTGAGACCAGCTCATCGTTCGTCGACCTGACGCCATTCGTGCCGCGCGTGGTGATCGACTGGCTGCGCGTCGACCCCGAAGCGCGGCATCGCCGGCTCGAAGGAACGCTCGCGTTCGTCGACATCTCGGGCTTCACCGCGCTGAACGAGCGGCTCGCGCAGAAGGGGAAGCTCGGCGCCGAGGAGGTGACCGAGGTGATGAACCGCACCTTCGAGCGGCTGCTCGACGTCGCCTATGCCGCCGGCGGCGGGCTGCTCAAGTTCGGCGGCGACGCGCTGCTCCTCTTCTTCACGGGCGAGGACCATGTGGCCCGCGCCTGCGACGCCGCGTACGGGATGCGCACGGCGCTGTCCGACCTCGGACAGCCGCAGACCTCGGTCGGGCGGGTCGAGCTGAAGATGCACGTCGGCATCCACGCGGACACCTACGACTTCTTCCTCGTCGGCACGTCGCACCGCGAACTGCTGCTCACAGGGCCCGGTGTCACGCGAACCGTGGCGATGGAGTCCGGGGCCGAGGCGGGAGAGATCCTCGTCAGCGAGGAGACCGCGGCGATGCTGCCTGCCGATGTTCTCGGCGAGCCCAAGGAGGGCGGCCGACTGCTGGAGCTCGCGCCCGGGGCGAGCGGCGGGATCGAGCCGCTGCCGCCGCTCGAGGGCATCGACCTCGCGGCATGCGTCCCTGGCCCGATCCGACGGGTGGTCGCGGACGGCCGAGCCGAGTCGGAGCACCGCCAGGCGACCGTCGCGTTCGTGCACTTCGGCGGCGTCGACGCGTTGCTTGCCGAATCCGGGGCGGAGCGGGTGGCTGCGGTGCTCGACGAGCTGGTCACCGGAGCCCAGCGGGTCGCCGACGAGCACGGGGTCACGTTCCTCGAGACCGACATCGACGCCGACGGCGGCAAGATGATCCTCGTCGCCGGCGCGCCCGAGACGGCCGGCGAGGACGAGGAGCGCATCCTGCGTGCCGCCCGCGGGATCGGCGACCTGTCCAGCGAGCTGCCGCTCCGAATCGGCACCGCGCGCGGCCGCGTCTTCGCGGGCGAGGTCGGGGCCCGGTTTCGGCGCACCTACACGATCCTCGGCAAGACGGCCGCCCTCGCGGCGCGGCTGATGGGCAAGGCGAAGCCCGGCCAGGTGCTGACGACGGTCGACCTGCTCGAGCGTTCGCGCAGCACCTTCGAGACGGTCGAGCTCGAGCCGCTGGCGCTGAAGGGCATCGCCGAGCCGGTAACCGCGTTCGACGTCGTGTCGGTCTCCGGCACGGCGGCTGGCGACTCTGCGCGCCGGCTCCCGTTCGTCGGCCGCGAGCGCGAGCTGACGATCCTCTCCGCCGCGCTCGCGCCCGTGCGGATGGGCTTCGGCAACCTGGTCGAGCTGATCGGCGAGCCCGGCATGGGCAAGTCGCGGCTCGTCGAGGAGCTCCAGGCCCAGGCCCCGGACCTGTTCTCGGTGACGACCGCGTGCGCGCAATACGAGGCCTCGACGCCGTACTTCGCCTTCCGCGGCCTGCTTCGCTCGCTGCTCGAGCTCCCGCAGAATGGCGCGGCGCCCGATGCCCTGCGGGAGCGCGTGACGGCCCTCGATCCCGAGCTCGTCCCGTGGCTGCCGCTCGTCGCCCTGCCGCTCGACCTCCAGGTCGAGCCGACCAAGGAGGTCGAGGAGCTGCAGCCGGCCTTCCGCCGGGCCCGCCTGCATGGTGTCGTCGAATCGGTGCTCGCCAAGCTGCTCGAAGGCCCGACGCTGCTCGTAATCGAGGACGTCCACTGGATGGACGAGGCGTCGGCCGAGTTCCTGCGGCACCTCGGCGGGCAGGTCTCGACGCGGCCCTGGCTCGTGTGCGCGACCCGCCGGCCGGTGGAGGGCGGCTTCTCAGCGGCGGACGGCGTGCCCCCGCTTCCCGCAATGACGATCCAGCTCCAGCCGCTCGACGAGGAGGCCTCACAGGCGCTGATCGGTGCCGCCGCCGCACAGGGCCTGCTCCAGCACGAGGCGACCGCGATCGCCGGGCGGGCCGGCGGCAACCCGCTCTTCCTGCAGGAGCTCGTCGCCTCGTCCGGCGCGCCCGAGGAGGAGGCGCTGCCGGAGAGCGTCGAGGCAGTCGTTGCCACGAGGATCGACAAGCTCGAGCCCGGCGACCGCGCGCTTCTGCGCTACGCGGCGGTGCTCGGGGCGACCTTCAGCGCCGAGCTCGTCGGCGCGGTGCTGGCCGACGACTCCGAGGCCTCCGCCGACTCGGAGGCGTGGGACCGCCTGGGCGAGTTCGTCGAGCGCGACCCGTACACCCCAGGCGCCTTCCGCTTCCGCCACGCCCTCTTCCGCGATGCGGCCTACGAGGGCCTCTCCTACAAGCGACGCGGCGAGCTCCATGCGAAGGTCGGCGGCGCGTACGAGCGGCTCGAAGTCGAGGGGCGCGGCGAGTTCGCCGAGCTGCTGTCGCTCCACTTCTTCCACGCGGGCGACGCCGAGAAGAGCTACCGCTACTCGCTGGTCGCCGGGGAGCGCGCGCAGGCGAAGTTCGCGAACGTCGAGGCGGCTGGCTTCTACCGGCGCGCGCTCGACCTCGCGCCGCAGCTCGAGCTCGACCCGGCCGAGCTGGCGCGCGTCTGGGAGGCGGTCGGCGACGTCAGCGAGCTCGCCGGTCTCTACGCCGACGCCGAGGAGGCCTACTCGCAGGCGCGCGAGCTGGTCTCGCACCCGAGGCTGCTCCTCAAGGAAGGCGTCATCCGCGAGCGCTTCGGACGCTACGCGGAAGCGCTGCGCTGGTACAACCGCGGCCTGCGCTCGCTCGACGAGCTCGAGCCGGACGAGCAGATTCGCATGCGCTCCGAGCTAGGACTCGCCTACGCGGGCGTGCGCGTGCGGCAGGGCGAGTTCGTGGACGGCGCGGGCTGGTGCAAACGTGTCGCGGAGGAGGCGGGGCAGGTCGGCGACCTGCCGGCGCTGGCGCACGCCTACTACCTGATGCACCTCGCCTACATCTCGAACCGCAGCCCCGAGCGGACGGCGCTGCGCGGGCTCGCGCTGCCGATCTACGAAGAGCTCGGCGACCTGCTCGGTCAGGCCAACGTGCTCAACAACCTCGGTGTCGACGCCTACTACGAGGGCCGCTGGCAGCAGGCGCTCGAGCACTACGACCGCAGTAAGGCGCTACGCGAGCGGATCGGCGACGTCGTCGGTGCGGCGACGATCACGAACAACATCGGCGAGGTCAAGTCCGACCAGGGCTACCTGACCACGGCGGCCGGGCTGGCGGAGGAGGCTCGTGAGGTGTTCTCCAACGCCGGCCACCGCCTCCTGCTGACGCACGCGCTCTCGAACCTCGGGCGGATCGCCGCACGCGCCGGTGAGCTCGACGAAGCGCACCGGCTCCTGAGCGAGGCGCTTGGGATCGCCGAGGAGATCAGCTCGGCGAGCCTCGTCGAGGAGGTGAAGGCTCGGCTCGCCGAGTGGGCGGTGCTGGCGCGGAAGCCCGAGGAGGCGCTCGAGGGAGTCGAGGCCGCGCTGGCGAGGATCCGCGAGTCCGGCGGAGGCTCGCTGCAGAACGCGCTCGCCCACCGCATCCGCGGCTACGCCCTGCAGCAGCTCGGCCACGAAGCGAAGGCGATGGCCGCCTTCGAGCAAAGCCTCGAGCTCGCACGCGCGGCCGACGAGACCTACGAGCTCGCGATGACGCTCGACGCGATCGGCGCGCTGAAGCCGCACATCGGGGCCGACGGATCGGCGGAAGCCGCCGAGGCGCGGGGCCTGCTGGCGCGGCTGGGCGTGGTCTCCACGCCCAAGGTTCCAAGCTAGTCGGGACGGGCGGATTCGAACCGCCGGCCTCCTGCTCCCAAAGCAGGCGCGCTAACCAGGCTGCGCTACGTCCCGCACGCTGAGTGTAACCGCGAAGTTTGCGCTCTTAGCGCAGCTTTTTACTGTTTCAAATCACACTTAGTTCGCTTTTACGCAGGCTTTCGTCCGAAACCTGTGCTTACATGCCAGCACTCGTGGCCAGACGAGTAGGGACCGGGGTGGCGGTCGTCGTCACCGCTTGTATCTTGGTCGGAGCCGCTGATGCTGCCTCGATCGCAACGCTGACTCGATCGGAGTCGTCGTTGCTGACCGCCATGAACGAGGTGCGCCTCGCCAACGGGCTCCTGCCGCTCCGCGAGGATGCGAGGCTCGGACGCGCTGCCCGCGCGCACAGCTACCGCATGCTCCGTACCGGCACGTTCGCGCACGGCGCGTTCAACACGCGCATCCGCCGGACCGGCATCCACGCGAAGCGGGTCGGCGAGAACCTGGCGTGGGCCCAGGGCCAGCTGGGTGCCGCGCGCACGATTCTGCGGATGTGGCTGGCCAGCCCCGAGCATCGCGCGAACCTCCTGCACCCGGGCTACCGCTTCGTCGGGGTCGGCGCGCTGCGCGGCTGCTTCGCCGGGCACCGTCACACCCTGATGGTGACGACCGACTTCGCCGGAAGCTAAGCGGACGGCGGGTCGAGCAGGTCCCGCAGCTCGGCGAGCTTCTCGCGGCGCAAGTCGTCGCGCTCGCCGCGGTCGACCCGGGCGATCAGCTCGCGGACGAGCGGCGCCAGCTCGACCGGGTTGAACGGCTTCGTGACGTAGTCGATCCCGCCGAGGTCGAGCCCGCGGGCACGGTCGCGCGCCTCGGCGCGAGCGGTCAGGAAGACGATCGGAATGGCATTCGTACGCTCGCCGTCGATCAGCTCCTCGGCAACCTGCCAGCCGTCGAGCCCGGGCATCATCACGTCGAGCAGGATCACGTCCGGCTCGTCGTTGCGGGCCATCTCGAGCCCGGTCGGCCCGTCGCTCGCCTCGAGCACCTCCATTCCCTCCGCCTCGAGGTTCACGCGGCAGAGGAGGCGGATCGGTGGCTCGTCGTCGATTACCAGCACCCGGGTCATGCGCCCTTTCTTTCGCCGCGCCTATACCCGCTCGGAGGCCGATTCACTCGCGCTCGCTCAGAACCGGCGTGGTCGAGATCGGTAGCGAGAAGACGAAGCTCGAGCCCTCGCCCTCGACCGAGCGCACCGAGATACGGCCGTGCATGGCGGCGAGCAGCTCCTTGGCCATGAACAGCCCGAGGCCGGTGCCGCCGCTCGCGAGGTCGCGGCCGCTGCTCTCGGCTCGATAGAACTTCGCGAAGATCCGCGTCTGCTCCGACTGCGGGATGCCGATCCCCTCGTCCTCCACGCTCACCTCCACCGTGTCGTCGCGCCGGCGGGCAGAGACCCGCACGGTGCCACCCCCGGGCGAGTACTTGACGGCGTTCTCGATGAGATCCATCACGATCTGCCGCAGCTTCTCCCGGTCGGCGGCCGCGGCCAGCGGCTCGGGCGGGAGGTCGAGCTCGAACGCGTGTCCGTCGAGCACGAGCGACTGCTTGGCGGCCGCGACCACCTCGGCGACGACCTGGCCGACGTCGGTCGCTCCAAGCTGCACGTGGAGGTCGCCGGAGTCGAGCTGGGCGACCGCGAGCAGCCGGTCGACGATTGTGGTCAAGCGGCCGGCCTCGGAGGCGATGTAGCCGAGGAACGTCGTGCGTTCCTCCTCGCCGAAGAGGACGTCGTCGCGGAGCAGCGTCTCGGCGAAGCCGTAGATCGAGGTCAGCGGCGAGCGCAGCTCGCGGGAGACGTTCGAGACGAACTCGGACTTCATCTGCTCCACCACGCGCTCGGCGGAGATGTCGCGGAAGGCGAAGATGCGGCCCGCGACGGCGTCCGCGGGGTCGCGCATCACGGCCTGGGTCAGCGAGAGCCAGATCTCCTCACCGCCCCGGTTCAGCGACACGAGCCGTTCGCCCGCGGGCGCATGCTCGCCGGATTCGAGCTCGCGCTGCAGCACGTCGCTCGGGAGCTGACCCAGGGCGTCGCGGCCGGGGACGCCGGTGATGCGCTCGGCCGCCTCGTTCCACAGCACGACCTTGCCCTCGCGGTCGACGGCGACGATCCCGTCGGCGATGTTGGCGAGAATCGCCACGCTGCGTTCCTTCTCGAGCGCGACGCTCTGGTACAGGTCGGCGCTCGAGAGCGCGGCCGACGCGGTGCCGGCGAAGGCCGCCAGTGCCTCGATCTCCTCCTCCCGCCAGGCGCGCGGGCCGCGGCAGTAGACGGAGAGCACGCCTTGCACCGCGCCCTCGGGGCCGACGAGCGGCGCGGCCACGCAGGAGGCGTACCCGGAGGCGAGCATCGGGTCGGCCTGCAGCAGTCGCTGGTCCTCGCGCGCGTCCGGGACCGCGACCGGGGCTCGCGACTGGACCGCGTCGCCGGCGAGGCGCGCGGTCGAGGCGACGCGCGAGCCGAGCAACTCTTGCGCTTCCTCACCGGTGCCGGCCTCGGCGACCAGCTCGTCGCCGGCGAGGAGGCGGATCACCGCGGCGTCGGCGTCGAGCAGGTTCGGTGCCTGGCGAACGACCTCGTCGAGCACGGCGGCCGGGTCGAGCTCGGTCGCCAGCTGCGTGCCGGTGCGCGCGAGCTGCTGTGCCAGCGCGCGGGCCCGGCGCTCGACCTCGAACAGCTCGCTCCGCTCGAGCGCTCCGCGGGCCGCACCGGCGAGGTTGCGGGCCAGCTCGAGGTCGTCGTCGGCGAAGCGCCGCTCCTCGGCGAAGAAGACGAGCACGAGCGCGCACTCCTCGGTGCGCGGCGCTTCGACCGGCACTGCCAGCAGCGCGCGGTAGCCGCTCTCGCGGGCGACGTTCCGCCACTCCTCGTCGAAGCGCTCGTCGTCCTCGATTCGCGGCGCCGCGAGCACGCGGCGGTTGCGCGCGGCTGTCCGCAGCGGCCCCGACGGCTCGCCGAGACCGTTCTCGAGAAACTGAACCAGCAGGCCCGGGAGGTTGTGCAGCCCCTCGAGCCGCAGGTCGTCCTCGCGCGGCATCAGCACGGCCGCGCTGCCGCCGCCGAGCGCGTCGGAGGCGGCCTGCGCGAGCGCGTCGAAGGTCTCCTCACGCGAGAGCGGCTGCCCGAGGACGGCTGCGATCCGGTAGAAGCCGCGCTGGATCCGGGCCTGGCGCGTGCGCTCGGCGAAGCTCTCCGCGTTGCGAAGCGCGAGCGCGGCGAGGTTGGCGAAGGCCTCCAACAGCCCGGCGTCGCCCTGGGTGAAGCGCCGCTCCGGCTCGCGCGTGCCGACGCCGAGGATGCCCATCACCTCTCCCGACCAGCGCATCGGCGCGACGATCGCGCTGCGGAAGCCCTCATAGCTCGGGTGCGGGACGGCTTCGGAGAGATTCGCGTAGTCGTCGGAGAGCACCGGCCGCCCACGCGCGATCGCGCGGCCCGAGAGGCCGCGGTCGGCAGGGAACTCGAACCCGACGATGCCTTCGAGCGAGCCGTGCACCGCCGCGCAGCGGAGCACTCCCCGCTCCTGGTCGAGCAGGAAGCAGTCGACCGCCTCGGCGCCGAGCAGCTCGGCCACCTCGTCCACCAGCCGCTGCAGCACCGCGTCGAGCTCGAGCTCGCTCGTCACGGTCTGGGCGGCCTTCAACAGCGCCGCCTGCTCGCCGAGCCGGCGCTCGTTCTCCTCGAGCAGTTTGGCCGTGTGCAGCGCCAGGCCGATCTCGCGGGCGACCGCTTCGGCCAGGCCGACGTCGCCGGCCGACCACGGCCCCGGCTTGGGACGGTGCAGCCCGAGCACGCCGATCATCCGGTCGAAGACGATCACCGGCGTGGCGAGCACGGCGCGCGAGCCGAGGCGCGACAGCTCCGCGACGTCGCCGAGTGACGGATCGGCAAGCTCGGGCGCATCGAGCACGTTGGGGATGGCGACCGTGCGCCGCTCGCGTGCCGCCAGGTTCGAGACCGGGAGGCCCGCGACGGCGTCCCCGATCGGCTCGAGCCCGTCCGCCCACCACTCGGCCCGGATCGGCAGCGGCTCCCCACTCTCGCCGAGCCTGATGAAGCAGCGCGAGGCCTCGATCGCACGGCCGGTCTCGGTCACGGCGACGCGGGTGATCGCGTCCAGGTCGTGCACGGAACGCACGCGGCGGGAGATCTTCGCGACGAGGCGCTCGCGCACGAGCGCCCGGTCGAGGGCGGAGGCGGAGCGCGTGCGGTCGAGCGCGATCGCGGCCTCGCTGGCGAGCGCCTCCATCAAACGGATCTCGTCCGCGGCGAAGGCGCGCCGCTCCCTGGTCGTGGCTGCAACCAGCACGCCGATCACGCGCTCGTCCACGATCAACGGCACGAAGGCGGCGCTCTTGGCGCCGGCGATCTTCGCCAGCCGCTGGCTGACGAGCGGCGACGACTCGACGTCGTAGACCGAGACGGGCGCGGCCTCGAAGAACGCGCTTGCGATCCCAGACGGCTCGTTGTGCAGGTGCACGCGCACCTCGCTCCACCAGTCCAGGTCCTTGCCGTCCGAGCGAGCCAGCAGGCCGACCGCTTCGTCCTCGTCCTGATTGACGAGCGCGAGCGCGTTGAAGTCCGAGCCCACCAGGCCGTCGACCTCGTCGAGCAGCACGCGCGCGGCGTCGGCCGGTTCCTTGATGCGCGTCAGGGCGTTGACGATCCGCGCGACCGAATCGAGCTCCCGGTCGCGCACGCCGACGAGCTCTTCTGCTTCACGCGCGCGAGCGCCGCTCATCACGACGCCGGCGGGCTCGCTCCAGCGGCGCAGGAAGATGAGCGCCGGGACGAGCGCGACGAGGATGGCCACGAACGCCGGCCAGACGTGGCCGCCGATCGCGGCGCGGTCGTGCAGCACCTCGAGCCCGAAGATCGCGGCCGCGATCCCGATCGCGGGAAAGATCGCCGCGAGTCCGACGTCGGTGACGCTCACCCGGCGCCGCTCGCGCCAGAGTGTCGGCGCAAGGGCGGCGGTAACCATCAGGTACGCGCCCGCCAGGATGAAGAGCGGGACCGCGTTGAAGTAGACAGCCGTGGTTTCCGGGCTCACTGGGCGACGCAGATGATACGGAGGGCCTCAGGCGGCGTCGAGGAATCCTGGCTGGAAATCCGCTCCGTGCCACTTCCAAAGATGGGCCGGACGGCCTATTGGAATCGCGGACGGCCAGGACTAGCGTGGCAGGCACTGGGCGATGCGAGCCGCGGAGCCCTGTACCTGGCCTTGTGGCCCGCGGCGAGCACATGGGGAGAGCCCGTCGCCACCACCCCCCGAGCGGCGGGCTCTTTCCGATCTGTGGGTCTCTACTAGCCGGCGCGTTCGGCGCTGCGCAGACCGCGCAAGGCCCAGAGCGAGAACAGCACCACGAGCACGACCCCGGTCGCGTAGGCGAGCCCGACCTCGGTGGGGCTCCCGGAGATGAAGCCGCGCCCGGCCTCGACGGTGCGCGTCAGCGGGTTCAGCGTCGCGACGCCGTGAATCCACCCCTGCAGCAGGGCGAGTGGCACGTAGACCGGCGCGAAGAACAGCACCACGAAGACCGGGAACTGCATCACCGGGCCGGCCTGCATCGTCCGGAACCGCATCGCAACGCCCGCGGCCCAGAGCACGGCGGCGAGGTTCAGCAGCACCGCCAGCGTGTAGAGCCCGACGAGGTCGACGTTGCTGCCGCCGATCTTCATCCCCGCCAGCAGCGCCACCGTCGTCAGCACCGTCGCCGTGATCAGCCAGCGCCCGAGCGCGGCGAGCGCGTAGCCGCCGATGATCCCGACCCGGTTCGGCGCCGCAAGCAGCAGCCGCCGCGCGAAGCCGCTCTCGAAGTCGCGGGCGATCCCGAAGCCGGTGAACACGCCGCCGAACGCCGCCGACTGCAGCAGCACGAACACGAACTGGAAGGCCGTGTAACCACTGGGAAAGTCGAAGCCGGGGACGTTCCGGATGTTGGACAGCCCGCCGGCGAAGGCGGTGAAGAAGAAGAGCGGGAAGACCAGCGACGGGATCAGCAGCGACGGGTTCGTGAGCACGTTGTGGAGCGTCCGCCAGGCGACGCCCTGGGCCACCTGCAGCGTCCTCACGACCGCGCCATCCTCACGCGCAGGGCCCAGCTCGAGGCGGCGAGCGCGACGACGGCCAACACGGTGGCGATCCCGAAGCCCAGCGCCAGCGCCTCTGCGTCCCAGCCGGTGATGATCAGGCTGCGCACGCATTCGAGCAGGTAGGAGACCGGGTTGGCAGTGGCGGCGTAGCGGAACCAGGTGACCTCGATCAGGTTGCGCGGGATGTTCATCGAGGAGATGAAGAGGAAGACGAAGAAGGCCGGGAAGAGGCTCTGCACCGCCTCGCCCGAGCCGGTGCGCAGCGCGGCGAAGGCGCCAAGGGCGCCGAACGCGAGCCCGACGAGCGCCGCGAAGGCGAACAGCGTCAGCACTCCGGCCGGTCCCGAGGCGATCCGCACGCCGGTGATCAGCCCGACGCCGAGGTAGACCGTGGCCTGAACGAGGCTCAGCACGACCACCCCACCGAGCTGGCCGGTAAGCAGCGCGATCCCGCGCATCGGCGTCAGCGTCAGCCGGTTCAGGAAGCCGGTCTGGATGTCGCGCGCGAGGTCGGTGCCGGTGTTCATCGTCGCGAACAGCGCTCCCTGGATGAACGGCACCGCGAGCGCGAAGGCGAGGAACGAGTTCGTCGGGAACCCGGGCAGGTTCGTCTCGGCCTTGAGCCCGCCCGAGTTGACCGCCAGCAGCAGCATCGGGAAGAGCAGCGGCGCGACGACGTTGGCCGGCTGGCGCACCGTGCGCACGACCGAGCGGCGGCCGAGCACGTAGACCTGGTCCGCAAACGCGCTCAGGTGGCCTCCATCGCCAGGCCCTGCTCTTCTTCGTCGCCGGCGCCTTCGAGCGAGCGACCGGTCTTGGCGAGGAAGACATCGTCGAGCGAGGGCTGGTGGAGCTGAAGGTTCTCGCACGCGAGGCCGTCCTGATCGAGCGCGCGCACGATCTGCGCGAGGCCGACGTGACCGTCGCTCAAGCGCACGGCGGCGCCCTTCGTGGACGGGACGAGCTCGCCGAAACGGTCGAGGATCGCGGCCGTGCGCTCGAGGTCTGCCGCGTTGGCGGGAATCGCCTCGACCGTGCTCCGCCCAACCTCGGCCTTCAGTGCGGCCGGCGTCCCTTCGGCGACGATCCGGCCATGGTCGATGATCCCGACCCGGTCGGCCAGGACGTCTGCCTCCTCGAGGTACTGCGTCGTCAGGAAGACGGTCACGCCGTCCTCGCTCGCCAGGCGGCTGACCTCGCCCCAGAGCGCCGTTCGGCTCTGGATGTCGAGGCCGGTCGTCGGCTCGTCGAGGAAGAGGATCTCCGGCCTGTGCACGAGCGCGAGGGCGAGGTCGAGGCGGCGCTTCATGCCGCCCGAGTAGCCGCGCACCTTCCGGTCGGCCGCCTCGCGCAGGCCGACGCGTCCGAGCAGCTCGTCGGAGCGCTTCGGGCGCTCCGCGCGCGGGATCCCTTGCAGCGTGGCCTGCAGGCGCAGGTGCTCGCGACCGGTCAGGAGCGGGTCGAGCGCCGCCTCCTGGAGCGCTGCGCCGATGTGCATCCGCACCTGCGCGCCCTGGTTGACGACGTCGAAGCCGGCCACGCGCGCGCTGCCCGAGGTCGGCGGCAGCAGTGTCGTCAGCATGTGCACGGTCGTCGACTTGCCGGCGCCGTTGGGCCCGAGGAAGCCGTAGATCTCGCCGGGCTGGACGGCGAGGTCGATCCCGTCGACGGCGCGTGGACCTTTCTTGTACTCGCGGACGAGCTCGTCCGTCTGGATCGCCGGCTCGGCCACGCTCAGGCTTTCTCGATCTGCAACTGGCCCCCGGGCTCGACCCGCTCGGCCAGCGTCTCGCGCGCGATCCACTCCTCGTGCTCGGCCAGCTCGGGAGGCAGGGTCAAGGCGATCCGGTCGGTGATCTCGAGGCCGGCCTCCTTGCGCATGGTGTTGACCTGGTGGATCGCCTCGCGTGCGCGGCCCTCGAGCTCCAGCTCCGGGTCGATCGCGAGGTCGAGCGCAACCGTCAGGCCGTCCTCGCCCGCGACCGCCCAGCCTTCCTTGCCACGGCGCTCGACGATCACCTCCTCTGGCGAGAGCTCGTGTCCGTCGACGCGCACGCCGCCGCCGTGGAGCTCCTCGAACTCGCCGGCTTCGAGCTTCTTGCGCAGGGGCCCAAGCTGCTTGCCGAGCTTCGGCCCGAGCACCGGCAGGTTCGGCTTGACGCGCAGCTCGGTCGCGTCGACCGGCCCGAACTCGACCTGCTTGACGCTCAGCTCGTCGGCGATCTCGCCCGCCTGCGCCTGTGCCGCCTCGGCGCCCTGGACGACGAGCCGGCGCAGCGGCTGCCGAAGCTTGAGCCCCGACTGCGCGCGCGCCTGGCGGCCGAGCTCGACCACGCGCCGGACGGCCGCCATCTCGTCGAGCAGCCGCGCGTCCGGCTCGCCCACCTCGGGCCAGCCGGCGAGATGCACCGACTCGGGGCCCTCTTCGACGAGCGCGTCCCAGAGGTGCTCGGCGAGGAACGGCATCACCGGCCCGACGACGCGCAGCGCCTGGACGAGCGACCACCAGAGCGCCTCGAGCGCCTCGGGCTCGCCCTCCCAGAAGCGGCGCCGCGAGCG
>DATIOF010000162.1:0-5393 GCA_035473395.1 Gaiellaceae bacterium | reverse complement strand
GGCGATCCGCCGCTACAACGCGATCGAGCTCGACGACGACGATCGGCTGACCTACTTCGAGGAGAAGCCCGAGCAGCCACGCAGCACGCTGACCGGGATCGCGCTCTACTTCTACCCGCGCGAGTCGCTCGGGGTCGTGGTGGAATACCTCGCCGCGGGGAACAACCCCGACCAGCCCGGCCGGCTCGTCGAGTGGCTCTACCCGCGGACGCCGGTCTACGCCTGGCGGGTGCCGGGCCGCTGGTACGACATCGGCTCGGCGGAAACGCTCGCCGAGGCCGACCGCGCCTTCAGCGCCGGGGGATAGTCCGGCACACACTCGTCGCAGAGCCGTCACACACGCGTGACGCCTTCCTCCGTACGCTGGCCGAGGAGGTGAAGCCGGTGTGACGTGAAGCTCCTAGACCTGATCCTGCCCGTGCGCTGCGTCGTCTGCGGCGCCGGCGGCGAGCAGCTGTGCCCGGCCTGTCGCGGCGCCCTCCCGCGGCTCGCCGCGCAACTCTGCGCTCGCTGTGGCGCTCCGACCGCGTGGCCGGTCCAGCGGTGCCGCGAATGCGCAGGCCGCCGTCTCGCATTCGTCTCGGCCCGCGCGGCGGTCGCGTACGACCCGGTGGTCCGGCAGCTCGTGCGCGCCTGGAAGGAGCGAGGCCTGCGGACGCTCGCAGCCGTGGCGGCCGACGCGGTGGCCGACGCCTTGCCCACGCCCGCGGTGGCAGCGCTCGCGTTCGTCCCGCCCGACCGCGCACGCGGCCTCGAGCGCGGGCATCACCCGGCCGAGCGGCTCGCGCGCGAGCTCGGCGAGCGATGGTCGCTGCCGGTGCCGGCGCTGCTCGGCAGGACGCGCCTCGCCTCGCGGCAGCGCGGGCTGTCACTCGCCGACCGCCGGCGCAACGTCGCCGGTGCGTTCGCCCCTGCCGGCGAAGCGCCGGCCCGCGTCGCGCTCGTCGACGACGTCTACACCAGCGGCTCGACCGCGAACGCGGCGGCGAGCGCGCTCCGCAAAGCGGGGGCCCGCAGGGTCGAGGTGATTACGTTTGCACGGGTCGTCCGTTAGATTCCTGGCACGGAGCCAGCGTCGAAGGAGTGCAGATGCAGTTCCAGGTGAAGGGCAGGAACCTCGAGGTCAGCGACTCGATCCGCAGCTACGCCGAGGAGAAGCTCGGCAAGCTCGAACGTCAGCTGACCGACCCGAGGGTCGAGCTCGAGCTGATGCTCGAGAAGAACCCGTCGATTGCGGAGAACCAGGTCGCCGAGGCGACGATCTGGACAGCCGGGCCGGTGCTGCGGGCGCGAGAGGCGTCCTCGGACATGCGGGCCTCGATCGACCAGCTCGTCGAGAAGCTGGAGCGGCAGGTGACCCGCTACCGCACGCGCGGCCGCGACCGCAGGCGGCGTGCGGCCAGAGAGAACGCCGCCGCCGAGGCGACACCGGCCCTGGCCGACGACCTCGAGCTGGAGATCGTCAAGACCAAGCAGTTCACGCTCGACCCGATGACGCCGGAGGAGGCCGTGCTGCAGCTCGAGCTTGTCGGGCACGACTTTTTCGTCTTCCGCAGCGGCGACTCCGAGGCGGTGAACATCGTCTACCGACGGCGAGACGGCGGCTACGGGCTGATCGAGCCACAGTGATCTTCCGGCGCGAGCCGCTGCACAAGAAGCTGGCGCGCGAAGCGCGGCTCGAGCAGGAGCCGGATCAGGGTCTCGTCGACCCGGGCCCGCACTGGGGCGAGGTCGGAATCCACGGCGTGCCGCGGCCGCGCCGCTGGGACGCGGTCGCCTCGGCCGAGGCGCCCGGCCTGGCAGGCGACGAGATCCACTTCGTCACGCTTCCGAACGGCGACCTGGTCGTCGACGAAGACGAGCCGCCGGACACGCTCGGCCCGCTCGCGGAGGCGATCGAACAGACCCTCGAGGCGCCCTACCGCGCCGAGGCCATCCGTCAGAGCGACGACGTCTGGGCCGTCGCCGCCCGCCGCATCGCCGTGTCGAGCTTCGACGCCGACGGCGACGCGCTCGAGCTGGTGTCAACCGAGGCCGGCCGCACATTCACGGTCGACGGCCAGCGGACATTCGGGAGCGTGCCGGAGCTGGAGCGGATCGGCCAGGCCGCGGGCGAGCACTACGTCGTCCGTGCCAGCCGCCTGGACGGCGAGGCCTGGGAAATCGAGGCCGACCCCCTGTAGGGCAGCTACCCTAAGACGATGGCTCAGCAGCTCGGATCGTTCGAAAAAGTCCTGCGCTTCGGCGAGGGCCGCCGCGTCAAGCGGCTGGCCGAACAGGCCGCCTACATCGGCACGCTCGAGCCCGAGTTCGAGGCTCTGAGCGACGCCGAGCTGGCCGGCAAGACCGCCGAGTTCAAGCAGCGGATCGAGAACGGCGAGCCGGTCGACGAGCTCGTCTTCGAGGCTTTCGCCGCCGTCCGGGAGGCGTTCAAGCGCACGATGGGCGTACGCCTCTTCGACGTCCAGCAGATGGGCGGCATCGTACTCCACGAGGGCGACATCGCCGAGATGAAGACCGGTGAGGGCAAGACCTTCGTCGCCGTCCAGCCGCTCTACTTGAACGCGCTGACCGGCAACAGCGTCCACCTGGTCACGGTCAACGACTACCTGGCCAAGCGCGACCCGGAGTGGACGAAGCCCGTCTGGGACGCCCTCGGAATGAAGGCGTCCTTCATCGCGAACATGATGCCCTTCGACGAGCGGCGCGAGGCGTACGCGGCCGACGTCGTCTACGGCACCAACTCCGAGTTCGGCTTCGACTACCTGCGCGACAATATGGCCGTCACGCTCGACGGCGTCGTCCAGCGCGGACACGACTTCGCGATCGTGGACGAGGTCGACTCGATCCTGATCGACGAGGCACGCACGCCGCTGATCATCTCCGGCGAGCCAGAGACCGCCGCGCAGGTCTACTACGACTTCGCGCGCGTCGCCAAGACGCTCGAGGGCTTCGCGGCCAAGCCCGGCCTGCCGAAGGGCGCGGCCGAGGAGTCCGGCGCCGACTTCGAGTACGACGAGAAGCACAAGACGATCTCGCCGATGCAGGGCGCGATCGAGGCGGTCGAGCGCGCGATCGGGATCGACAACCTCTACGACCCGCGCAACGGGCAGCTGGCGAACCACCTCAACCAGGCGCTGAAGGCGCAGGCGCTCTTCCACCGCGACGTCGACTACGTCGTCCAGGACGGCGAGGTGAAGATCGTCGACGAGTTCACCGGCCGGATCATGGAAGGCCGCCGCTGGTCTGAGGGCCTCCACCAGGCGGTCGAGGCCAAGGAGGGCGTGCGCATCCAGGAGGAGCACCAGACCCTCGCCACGATCACGCTGCAGAACTACTTCCGCCTCTACGACAAGCTCGCCGGCATGACCGGCACCGCCAAGACCGAGGAGAAGGAGTTCGTCGAGATCTACAACCTGCACGTGGTCGAGATCCCGACCAACGTACAGGTCGCCCGCGACGACGAGAACGACCTGATCTTCAAGACCGCGGACGCGAAGTACAACGCCGCGATCGACGACATCAAGGAGCGCCATCAGAAAGGCCAGCCGGTGCTCGTCGGGTCGATCTCGGTCGAGGTCTCGGAGCACCTCTCCCAGCTGCTCGACCGTCAGGGCATCCCGCACCAGGTCCTGAACGCGAAGCAGCACGAGAAGGAGGCCGGGATCATCGCCGAGGCAGGCCGGCGCGGCGCGGTCACGATCGCGACCAACATGGCCGGCCGCGGCGTCGACATCAAGCTCGAGGACGAGATCAAGGAGCTCGGCGGCCTGTACGTGCTCGGCACCGAGCGCCACGAGGCGCGCCGGATCGACAATCAGCTGCGCGGCCGCTCCGGCCGTCAGGGCGACCCAGGTGAGTCGCGCTTCTACCTCTCCGGCCAGGACGACCTGGTGCGCCTGTTCGCCGGCGACCGGATCTTCAACATCATGGAGCGCTTCAAGGTGCCGGACGACCAGCCGATGGAGGCGAAGATCCTCTCGAACCAGATCGAGAACGCGCAGAAGAAGGTCGAGGAGCAGAACTTCGTCATGCGCAAGAACGTCCTCAAGTACGACGACGTGATGAACAAGCAGCGCACGGTGATCTACGAGCAGCGCCGGCGTGTGCTCGAGGGCGAGGACCTCTCCGACGAGGTCGGGCTCTGGATCGACGAGGTGATCGAGCGCACGGTCGACGAGTACACGACCGGCGAGTTCGGTGAGGAATGGGATCTCGACGCGCTCTGCCGCGCGATGGTCGACCTCTACGCCACCGACGACCCGATCACGCCGGACGAGCTGCGCGAGGAGGTCGGGCTCGACCGCGTCGCGCTCGTCGAAGAGTTCCAGGAGGACGCGCGCGACACCTACGCGGAGCGCGAGAAGGGGCTCGGGCTGAATCCGGAGACCGAGCAGCCGCTGCTGCGCGACGTCGAGCGCTTCGTGATCCTGCAGGTGGTCGACCACCGCTGGCGGGAGCACCTCGAGAACATGGACTACCTGCGCGAGGGCGTGCACCTGCGCGCGATGGCGCAGAAGGATCCGCTGGTCGAGTACACCGGCGAAGGGCACCGGATGTTCGAGGAGCTGAACGCCGAGATCCGCGAGGAGGTCGTGCGCACGCTCTTCCACGCCGAGATCGAGGTCGAGGAGGCCGACCAGCTCCAGCAGGCGCAGGCGGCCGGCGCGCCGGACGGCGACGGGTTCGCGTACGCACACGAGTCGCTCGCGGGCGCGCAGGCGATCGCAGCCGCGGGGGGCGGGGCGGGCCTCGCGCTCGGCGGCGACAGCGCTTCGGTGACGGCCGGCACGCTCGACGCCGGTGGCGGCTCCGTGATGACGCAGCGCGTGACGAGCGAGCGCGAGAAGAATCTCGGCCGCAACGACCCGTGCTGGTGCGGCAGCGGCAAGAAGTTCAAGCGCTGCCACGGCGCGTAGCCGCCCTTCTCACCGACCAGCGGTTGCGCTCCCCGATGGGGACTGTCCCCGGGTTGACGCGTTTGGGCGTGGCCGAGGTGCGTCGAAAGTGTGACGTTGTTTCCACAGGACGGCTTGGTTGCTCGGCTCGCCGGCATGCTTGAGCCGGCGACGGCGCCGCGGGCCGCGAGAGCCCTGCACGCCGCGTCCGGTCGCCCCTGGGCGAATACCCCGCTCGGATACCATCGACCAACGATGGCTGACCAGACTCCAACCCAGCCGCTCGACCAGCAGCTCCAGGAGATCGGGGCCCAGCTTGCCTGGGTCCGTGATTACCTTTGACCCCGATCGCCTCGAAAGCCGCGTCGGCGAGCTGGAGCAAGAGCTGGGCACGCCCGGCTTCTGGGACGAGCAGCAGCATGCGGCGCAGGTCAGCGCCGAGCACGCGCGCCTGACCCGCCGGCTCGAGCGCTACCGCCGGCTCGTCCAGGACTA
>DATIOF010000161.1:0-7243 GCA_035473395.1 Gaiellaceae bacterium | reverse complement strand
AGCCCGGTCAGCCGCGAGGCCACGTTGACCGTGTCGCCGAGTGCCGTGAAGTCCAGCGCGTCGCCCTCGCCGATGCTGCCGACGAACGACGGCCCGGTGTGAATGCCAACTCCGATCGGGACCCAAGGGTCGGCTCCGTCGTTCCCGGTGCGATCCATCAGGTCTCTGGCCGCGGCGATTGCGGCGGCGGCGTGCTCGCTGCCGGCGAAGCCCGGGATGAACAACGCGAGCGCGCCGTCGCCGACGAACTTGTCGACGATCCCGTTGTGGTCGTCGATCGCCTCTGCAGCGACGCCGTAGAAGCGGGCCAGCAGCTTGGAGTAGTCGCCGGGCACCATCTCCTCGGCGATCGAGGTCGAGCCGCGCACGTCGACAAAGAGCACCGAGAGCTCGATCTCGGCTCCGCCAGGATGCTTGTGGATCGAGCGGATGCACCATCTGCAGAGGCGCCGGTTCAGCGGCGAGGGCCCGAACGCCAGCGCTCGCGTCAGGATGCCGCCTGGGCCGCGGAAGGGCGCGTTGCAGAGCTTGCAGCGCGGGTCCGAGGGGAGCGCTCCCCACATGCGGCGCATCCGCTGGAGACCCGGGTAGTCGCCGGTCAGCATCTGCCGCCACATTTCCTCGACGTTCTGCTTGGCCACCGCAGGAAAACGCTACCGCGAACGGCGGGCGGCACGAGGAAGGTTTCCGCCTCCGGCGAACTGCGGCGGGTGGCCTCGACCCAGGACGCGCTCTACCGGCGCATCGACCTCGACCTCTCGTGGTCCGAGTCCGACCTCCCCGAGCGGCAGCGGACGAAGCACGTCAATCGGTTGCACCCTTATCTCGGCAAGTTCATTCCGCAGCTCGTCGAGGCGCTGCTCACGCGCCACGTTCCGGGCGGCGGGAGCGTGCTCGACCCGTTCGCGGGCTCGGGGACCACGCTCGTGCAGGCGCTCGAGTCCGGCTACGACGCGACCGGCGCGGACGTGGCGCCGTTCAACTGCCTGTTGATGCGCGTGAAAACGCGGGAGTACAACCCGTTCGTGCTCGAGCACGAGCTGCGCGATGCGCTCGCCCGGCTCGACGGCTTCGAGGGTGCACGGCCGCAAGGGACGGTCTCGCGATTCGTCCGCGACTGGTACGCACCGCAGGCGGCTGCGGAGCTGCTCTTCTTCCGCTCGCTGGTCGAGGACTACGAGCACGCCGACGTGCTGCGCGTCGTGCTCGCGCGGGCGGCGCGCTCGGCCAGGCGGACGACGCACTTCGACCTCGACTTCCCGCGGCGGCCGCAGAAGACGCCGTACTGGTGCCACAAGCACCGGCGCGAGTGCAAGCCCGTGGGCGAGGCGCGGCGGTTCCTGCGCCGCTACGCGCTGGACACGCTCACGCGGGTGAAGGAGTTCGCGCGGGTACGGGCGCGCGGGCGGGAGGCGGTGGTGCTCCACGGCGACGCGCGCGAGCTCGACTTCGGCTCCGGGTTCGCCGGCGTTGTCACCTCACCGCCGTATCCGGGCCTGATCGACTACCACGAGCAGCACCGCTATGCCTACGAGCTGCTCGGGCTGGAGGAGTTCCGCGAGCTCGAGCTCGGCAAGGGCTCGTCCCGGGTGGCGCTGGCCGTGTACGTCGACGGGGTGGCCGCGGTGCTGGCGAACGTGCGCGGCGCGCTGCGGCCGGGCGCGCCGGTCGTGATCGTGATCAACGACCGCCGCGAGCTCTACCCGGAGATCCTCGAGCGGGCGGGCCTGGGACTCGAGGAGCGCTACCGGCGACATGTGAACCGCCGCACGGGCCGGCGCGCGGGCGAGTACTTCGAAGACGTGCTCGTCGCGCGGGCGTAGACGTTCCACTCTCGGCACAGAGCCGTCACAGACACGTCACACGTTGCCGCCTAGCTTGGACGTGTGCTCGCTCGCACCGTCACGCACGCACTCGTCGGGCTCGACGCCCGCCGGGTCGAGGTCGAGGCCCACCTGCAGCTCGGCGTGCCGGCGTTCGCGATCGTCGGCCTTGCCGACCGCGCTTGCCAGGAGGCGAAGGAACGCGTTCGCTCCGGAATCGCCTCGGCCGAGCTCGAGTGGCCGGTACGGCGAATCACGGTCAACCTTGCGCCGGCCGAGCTGCGCAAGGAGGGCTCGGGGTTCGACCTCCCGATCGCGCTGGCCGTGCTGGCCGCCTCGCGGCAGGTGCCGCCTGAGGCGCTGGGTGGGCACGCGGCGGTCGGTGAGCTGGCGCTGGACGGGCGGCTCCGGCCGGTCGGCGGGGTGCTCGCGGCCGCCGAGGGCGCGCGGCAATCCGGGCTCTCGCGGCTGGTCTGCGCGGCCGAGTGCGCCGCCGAGGCGGCGCTGGCCGGCATCGAGCCCGTGCCGGTGCATCACCTGGCGGAGGCGGTGGCCTACTTACGCGGCGAGTGGCAGCCGCCTCCGCCCGACGAGCTCGCGCCGTCAGCGCTGAATGGCTCCGAGCTGCCAGGGCCCGACCTCGCCGAGGTGCGCGGGCAGGAACGCGCACGGCGTGCGCTCGAGCTGGCGGCGGCGGGCGGCCACAACCTGCTGCTCGGCGGGCCTCCGGGCACGGGCAAGACGATGCTGGCGCGGCGTCTGCCCGGAATCTTGCCGCGCTTGCCGCCGGACGAAGCGCTCGAGGTCACGCGAATCCATTCCGTCGCCGGCTTGCTCCCGCCGGGCCGGCCGCTTGTCTCCGTGCCGCCCTTTCGTGCGCCGCACCACACGGCCTCGGTGGCGTCGATCGTCGGCGGCGGCTCGTCGCCGCGCCCCGGTGAGGCGTCACTGGCGCACCGTGGCGTGCTGTTCCTCGACGAGCTGGCGGAGTTCCCGCGCAATGCACTCGAGGCTCTGCGCCAGCCGTTGGAGGACGGTGCGATCTCGATCGCGCGGGTCGGCGGCAAGATCGTCTTCCCGGCGCGGTTCCAGCTCGTCGGGACCATGAACCTCTGCCCGTGCGGAGCGCGTGGAGATCCCGCGGCCGAGTGCTCGTGCTCCGCGGCCAGATTGGCTGCCTACCGAGACAAGCTCTCGCGCGCGCTGCTCGACCGCTTCGACCTCGTGGTCACGGTGCCCCGTCCGCGGGCTCGCGAGCTCGAAGGCGCTCCGGGCGAACGGTCGGAAGCCGTGCGCGATCGCGTCACGGCCGCGCGGGAGCGGGCGCGGCGGGAGCCGTTGCGGCGGTCGCGTGAGGCAAACGAGCTCTTGAGCCGTGCGGTCGAGCGGCTGCCGCTGTCCGCCCGTGGGCGCTCGAGGGTCGCGCGGGTGGCGCGGACGATCGCGTTGCTCGCCGGTGCGAAGGAAGTCGGTACCACCCAAATCGCGGAAGCGCTCTCCTACCGCTCGCCCACGGAGCTCGGAACGCAGTGAGCGACCTCGTGCTGGCCGCGTTCGCGGCGGCGACCGGCGCTCACGTGGTCGAGGAGCCGCGCGCAAGGCGCTTCGAGCGTTTCCGGCGTGGCTTCGACGAGGCCGCGTTCCGCGCGACACTGACGGCGCGAAATCTGCGGTTCGTCGGCCGCGGTGAAACCGAGTATCCGGCCCTGCTGCGGGAGCTGCACGACCCGCCACCCGGCTTGTTCCTGCGCGGCTCCGGCGGGTTCGAGGTGCTTGCCGAACGCGGAGTCGCGATCGTCGGCGCGCGGGCCTGTTCGTCGTACGGCTCGCAGGTCGCGCGCCTGCTCGGGCGCGAGCTCGCGGCAGCAGGGCTCGTGGTGATCAGCGGCCTCGCCCGAGGCATCGACGGCGAGGCACACCGCGGCGCGCTCGAATCCGGCGGCCCCACGGTTGCCGTGCTCGGCTGTGGTGTCGACCGCAACTATCCGGCCGCTCACGCCCAGCTGGCCGACCGCATCTCGGAACAGGGTCTCGTCGCCTCGGAGTACGCGCCGGGGGTCGAGCCGGCACCCTGGCGGTTCCCGGCCCGCAATCGGATCATCGCCGGGCTTGCGGCGGCGACGGTCGTCGTCGAGGCCCGCGAGCGCAGCGGCGCCCTGATCACCGCCGACTTCGCGCTCGAGGCCGGGCGTGAGGTCTTTGCGGTTCCGGGCGAGATCACCTCGGCGCTGTCGGCGGGCACGAATGCGCTCCTGCGCCTGGGGGCGACACCGCTCACGTCTTCGGCCGATGTGCTCGAGGCACTCGGCATCGACGCTCTGGCCTCGACCTCACCGGAGCTCGACGGGACACCCGCCCGCGTGCTCGAGGCAGTTGCTCGCGAACCGAGCGGAATCGACGGGCTGATCCGCGAGACCGGACTTGACGCCGCAGCCGTGGCCACAGCTCTTGCGGAGCTCGAGCTCCTCGGAGCGGTCGCCGAGGCGGACGGTCTCTACAGAGGGGTGAGGCCGCAGGGCTAGGATCGCCGACATCGAGACGAGCTCGTACTGGCTTTCAGAGCCGCGTTCGCCCCTTGTAGCCCCGGTCGACCGGTCGGCGGGACCGGTTGACGTGGCGATCGTGGGCGGCGGCGTGACCGGGTGCGCCTGCGCACTCAGACTCGCCGAGGCGGGCAAGCGGGTGCGCCTGTTCGAGGCCCGGGAGATCGCGGGCGGAGCGAGCGGGCGCAACGGCGGCTTCGCCCTGCGCGGTGGCGCTCCCGCCTACGACGACGCGCGGCGAGAGCTGGGACCCGAGCGGGCCCGCGCGCTGTGGGTCCTGACTGAGCGCTACCTCGACCGGCTCGAGCAGCTCGCCGGGGATGCCTTCCGACGGACCGGCAGCCTCCGCCTCGCCGCCGACTCCACCGAGGCGGCCGAGCTCGAGGGCGAGTTTGAGGCGCTGCGAGAGGACGGCTTCGCCGTCGAGTGGCGCGTGGAGCTCGCGCCGCCCCTCGCCGGGCGGTTCGAGGCCGCGATCTTCCATCCGCCGGATGGGTCGCTTCAGCCTGCCCGCTGGGTCCGGCGCCTCGCAGCGCGCGCCGCCGAGGCGGGCGCGGACCTACGCGAGCACGAGCGCGTCGAGTCACTCGAGGCGCTCGACGCCGACGAGGTAGTGATCGCCACCGACGGCTACACGCACGGGCTCGTGCCCGAGCTGGACGCTGTGATCAAGCCGACCCGCGGCCAGGTGCTCGCAACCGAGCCGCTCGAGCGGCGCCTCTTCCCCTGCCCGCATTACGCCAGGCACGGCTACGACTACTGGCAGCAGACCGAGGACGGCCGGCTCGTGGCCGGCGGCTTCCGCGACAAGGCGGCCGACCACGAGTTCACCGCTGAGGAGGCGACTACCCCGCTGATCCAGGGCCACCTGGAGCAGTTCGTGACCGACCTCCTCGGCGAGGAACCGCAGATCGAGCACCGCTGGGCCGGGATCTTCGGCACGACCGCCGACCGCCTGCCGCTGGTCGGCAGGCTCCCGGGACAAGAGCGCCTCTGGGCCGCGGCCGGGTACTCCGGCCACGGCAACGTGCTGGGCCTCGCCTGCGGCGAGCTTGTGGCAGCCGCGATCCTCGGCGCTCCCGCGCCGGAGCTCGAGCTGTTCGATCCTGCGCGCCTGCTCGGCGGCTAGCCCTCGCCCGGCGCAGGCACCGACTCGTCGGCCTGGAAGAGCGAGAAGCGGTTGCCCTCGGTGTCCACGCAGCGCGCGAACCAGCCGATGCTCGGAATCGGCTGCTTGTCGTCGGCCGACCCGCCGAGCTCGCGCGCCTTCGCGATCGACGCGTCGATGTCCGAGGTGCCGAAGTAGACGATCGGCCCGGACCCGGCGGTGTCGGGATCCGGGTAGATCGCGCCGCCGGGCTCGTTCCCGTCCAACATGTGGTACTCGACGGGCCCCTCCCAGGCCTGGAACTTCCACCCGAAGAGCGACTTCCAGAAATCCATCGCCCGCGCGCCATCCTGCGCAGGGATCTCGAAATGCACCAGCTGCCCGTCCATTTCCCCTCCTTCGGTCGTTGGCAGCAGCCTAACCGGCGGCTAGAGCTCGATCGTGGCGAGATCGAGCTCGTCGCGCTGCTCGAGCGCGGCCAGCGCGATCGCGAGGTCCTGGATTGCCAGACCGGTCGAGTCGAAGGTCGTGATCTCGGCGTCCGAGCGCCGACCCTCGGCCTCGCCTGCGAGCACGAAACCAAGCTCGGTCGCCTGCTCGCGCTCGAGCGCTCCCGACGCCACCGCCTGCGCCAGCTCCCCGTTGTGGCTTGCCTGTTCGAAACCGTGATCGTAGATTACAATATATGAGCAGGAGGAGGAACATGATCGTCGACATCTACACCAGGCAGTCCGGCGCCGAGACCGAGGCGTCACCCGAGCTTCAAGAGGCCGCTTGCCGCGCGTACGCCGAGGCGCAGGGGTGGGAGGTAGACGAGGTCGTGTACGAGCCGGAAACCTCGAGCCAGCTCGCCGCCGACGAGCGCGGGCTTGGCGACCTCGTCCGCAAGTGCGAGCGCGGCGACTCCGACGGAATCGTGTGCCGTCACATCGACCGGTTCGGCCGCAACGTGGGGGAGGGCGCTCGCGCGTACAAGCGCATCCAGGAGTCGGGGGCGCGGCTCGTGGCGGTCGCAGACGGCCTGGACTCGTCGCGCGACGGCTCCAAGCCGCAGTTCACGATGCTGATGCTGTTCGCCGAGCAGACGTACGACCGCAACCGCGCGTACTACATCTCCGGCAAGGAGCGGAAGGTCGCGCAGGGCGTGTGGTGCGCGACGACGCCCTTCGGCTACGACCGCGACGAGGACGGCCGGCTCGTGAAGAACGACGACGCCGAAACGGTACGATTGATCTTCAAGCTCCGGGCCGAGGGCCAGCGGTTCAGCGAGATCGCCGCGCGTGATGAAGTGCGGGTGACGCGGTCGGGTGTCCGCAAGGTCGTGATGAACCGGGCCTACCTGGGCGAGCAGCGGATCCCCGACGACAAGAATCCCGGCCAGGGCAAGGTCGCCACGAGCTACCCGGGCCACCCGCCGCTCGTGACCGAGGCCGAGTGGCAGGCCGCGAACGCGGTCAAGACCGGCCGCGCGCCCGTTCACACGGGCCTCAAGGACGCTGTCGAGCTGAAGGGCATCGTCCGCTGCGGCCTCTGCGACGCCAAGCTCACCGTCGCGGCGTATGGCAAGGGCAAGACCACCTACGCCTGCACCAACGGCTGCGGCAAGGTCGGCATGGCGACCCACCTGGTCGAGCCGCCGGTCCTAGCCGAGCTGGAGACGGCGCTGGAGGACGGCGAGCCGCACGTCGCGGCTGTCCTGCAGGGTGACACGCGCTACGCGGACGCGCTCGCCGCGGTCGAGCAGGCTCAGCGCGACCTTGAGCAGTACC
>DATIOF010000160.1:0-17965 GCA_035473395.1 Gaiellaceae bacterium | reverse complement strand
AGGCGGAGACTCGGTGAAGGGCCTTCGCTACGGCATCTCCGACACGCTGGTGCTCGCCAAGCGCAGCCTGCTGCGGATCCCGCGCCAGCCGGACCTGCTCGTCGGGTTCACGATCCAGCCGATCCTCTTCATCCTGCTCTTCGTCTACGTCTTCGGCGGGGCGATCAACACGCCCGGCTTCGACTACGTCGACTTCCTGATCCCCGGGATCATCGTCCAGTCGATCGTCTTCGGCGGCTTCGTGACGGCGCTGGGGCTCGCGGACGACCTGAAGAAGGGCCTGATCGACAGGTTCCGGTCGCTGCCGATGACCCGCTCGGCCCTCTTGACCGGTCGCACTCTGGGAGACGTCGTCACCAACAGCTTCCAGCTCGTCGTGATGTTCTCCGTCGGGCTGCTGATCGGGTTCAACTTCTCGAGCAGCGTGGGGGAGGTCGTCGCCGGGATCCTGCTGCTCCTGCTGATCGGCTACGCGTTCTCATGGGTGTTCGCCTTCATCGGGCTCTCGTCGTCGTCGCCAGAGGCAGCGAACGCGTTCGGCTTCACGATCCTGTTCCCGGTCACATTCGTCTCGTCGGCCTTCGTCCCGGTCGAGACGATGCCGAGCTGGCTCCGGTCGATTGCGGAGCACAACCCGTTCACGTACATGGTGAATGCCGCGCGGGCACTGTTCCTCGGCATCCCGGCCGGGAACAACGTCTGGCTGGCGCTGGTCTGGACGCTGGCGATCATCGCCGTCTTCGCGCCGCTCTCGGCCTGGAAGTACCGGCGCGTCGTCGCGCAGTGAGGGTCGTCCTTCGCGGCGGCCTCGAGATCGAGGATCCGCTCGAGACCACGATCGGGTTCGTAGAGGCCTACCCCGCGTACGACTCGCGTGACTCGCGGCCGGGCTCCTTCGACGAGAGCGACCTGCGACACGCGAACCGCGGCGGCGCGCGCATCTCCGCTGCGCAGATCGCGGCGATCCTCGAGCGGCGGGCCCGGATCGAGCGGGCCTTGCGCGCGATCGCGCCCGACGCGTCGCTAGCCGAAGCGTCGATCCCTTGGGATCCGCTGACGCGGCTCTTCGATGCGTTCGCAGACATCTCCGGGGTCGGCTTCTCGAAGATGACCAAGGCGTTGCACCCGAAGCGGCGCGCGCTCATTCCGATGCTGGACAGCGTCGTGCAGTCGTATCTGGCGATTGACGAGACCAGCGCGCCGTTCGCCGAGCGCGCGACTGCCCTTGTCGAGAGCTACAAGGAGGATCTGGATCGCAACCTTGCTGCGCTGCGCCAGGTGCAGCGCGGCCTGGTCGGCCGCGGCTACCAGGCCCTGACCGAGGTGCGTCTCCTCGACGTCTTGATCTGGTCGGCATACGCGCCGGCCAGGCGCTGAGTCAGGGCTGGAAAACGAAGGGCCCGGCGGCGCCGGGCCCTTCGCGTTGGTGCGGAGCTCGGTCGAGCTACGCGACTGCGAGGACGCGATCGCTGTGAGCGACGACCTTGCCGGTGGTGATCTTCGGCGCGTTCGGAATCACCGAGGTGAAGTTCTCGTCGCTGATCCACTTCGAGACGAGCTTCGTGGACTCGTCGGTCTGCTCAGGGCTCTCGAAGAGGCTGACCGAGCTCAGGATGCCGTTGTCGGCCTCGATCAGGTAGTAACCGCTGAAACCGGAGAGCTCACGGATCTGCGGGATGAGCGTCTCGTTGATCTTGCCGACGACCTCGTTCATGCGGGTCGTGTCGACACCTTCGTAACGACGAATGGTGGCATGCATGTGATGCTCCTTCTGTGGGGTCTTGCAGGGCAGGGCGCCCGAATGGGCGCGCTGCAGCGGTCGGGCCAGGGTCACAGTCGGAGAGGAACGTTCAGGGCCTCGACGGCTTCAACAGCTAGAGCCAACGCGCTGGTCACACCCTAGCCGCGATCCTGCGAGCCTGTCGGATTGCCGGCTAGCGCCGGTTGAACAACGACAGCAAGAGCAGGAAGACGTTCAGGACGTCGAGGAAGATCGACGCTGCGAGCAGCGGTGCCGCGCGGATGTCCTTCGTCTTTCGCAGTCGCTGGAAGTCGTACATCGTGAAGCCGGCGAAGATCACCAGGCCCGCGATCGCGTAGATCAGCGAGCTGTTCGGGATGTTCACGAAGATGGCCACGATCCCGAAGACGATCAGGGCCAGCAGCGCCCAGAAGCACACGCGGGCGACGCCCGAGAGGTCGCGGCGCGTGGCATAGCCGGCGGCGCCGAAGCCCGCGATGAAGAGGGCGGTCGCCCCGCCCGCCTGCCACACCGACTGCGGGTTCGTCGCGGCGTAATAGGCGATCGTCGGCGCGGTGGCGAGCCCGACGAGGGCGCCGAAGCCGAACAGGAACGCGATCGCGAGCTGCTCGGAGCGCTGGGCCGCGTAGTTCAGCCCGAACAGCAGGGCGAAGCTCGCGATGAACAGGACGATGCCCCAGCCCCGCGACAGGTCGCGCCCGAGGTAGGCACCGAGCGCGAAGAAGCCCGTCGTGATCGCGACGAGCCCCATCGTCTGGCCGAAGAGCGCACGGCTCTGGTCTCGTGAGACAGCCGGTTCGAGAGTGGTATCGAAGGAGCTCACGGTGCGAGCCTACTCCTTGCCGGTCGGGCCGGCGAACTCGTCCGGGCTCGGTCGCTGGACGTCGAAAACACCGTCGCGGCGGGCCTCGGCGATCACGGCGGCGAAGTGGGCAAGCCGCCGCCCCTGGTACCGGGCGACCGCCAGGGCGCCTTCGTCGGGACCGGTGACCGTGTGGCCCGTGACGAACGACGCGCCGTACGGATTGCCGCCCGCAGCGAAGACCTCGCCCACCGTGTAGCCGAGCGGCAGGATCAGCATTCCCCAGTGGTAGAGCGTGTTGTGGAGCGCGAGGATCGTCGTCTCCTGGCCGCCGTGGGCCGTCTGGGAAGCAGTGAAGCTGGTGGCGACCTTGTCGGCGAGCTTCCCGGCCTGCCAGAGCGCGCCGGCCTGGTCGATGAACTGCTTCAGCTGGGCGGCGATGTTCCCGAAGCGCGTCGGTGACCCGAATGCCACGCCGTCGGCCCACTCGAGGTCGTCGAGCGACGCGACGGGCGCCTCGGCGACCTCCGAGCGATGCCGTCCCCAGTACTGGTTCTGCGAGATCAGCAGCTCGGAGGCGAGCTCTTCGACGTGGCGTAACCGCACCTCGGCGCCCGCCTCCTCCGCGCCGACGGCGACGGCCCGCGCGAGCCCGTGGACGTTGCCGGTGGCGCTGTAGTAGATGACGGCGATCTTCGCAGGCTTGGACACGAGAAAAAGCTAACCAGAGAACTCGATCTCGGCGGGCAGCTCGGGCATCGCGGGCTCGGCGCGCTCGTCCGCGACCCGCCGGTCGAAGTAGACGTAGGTCGTCGTGATCGCGACGAGCGGCATGGTCACGGTGTAGATCAGGCCGGCGATCACGTTGGCGAGCCAGAACGGCGCGTTCGTCGCGAGGATCAGAAGCGCGCCGACGATCGGGCCGATTGCGAGCGCGAGCGCGGCGCCGACCACGATCAGCGACGCGACCTTCAGCCAGGCGCCCCGAACGAGCAGCCGGCTTCGGCGCAGGCCGGTGAGGGCGCCGAGGCGCTCGAGCTCGATGCTGGGTGCGATCAGCGCCCAGCGCCCGGCGAGCCAGACGCCGATCGGGATCAGGTAGAGGGAGCTGACGAGCAGCGACACGACGATCGTCGCGAACAGCAGCGCGCCGGACAGTGGCCGGATGCTGTCCGCCGCGAGCGCATAGGCCCGCAGGGGCCCGACCGGCCGGCCCTGGTCGAGCTCGACGAGCGCCCTCGCGGTCGCCGCCTGAACGGCACCGAGGCCGAGCAGCGTGAGCGTCGTGCCGATCGCGAGCACCAAGAAGCCGACCAGGCCACTCGTCCCACCGCCGGTCTCCACGCCGAGCAGGTCGGTTCCGTGCACCACGAGCGCCTGCAGCAGGGCCGTCAGCAACGCGATCGGGATGAACAGCACGCCGATCCCGAGCATCAGTCCCGGTTTGGTCACGTACATGCGCGCCGCGGCGGCGAGGGTCTGGCCCCAGGCACGCCGGCGAGCCAGGCGCAAGGGCGCGACGGGTCGCCACGTGGTTCGCGAGAGCGCGAAGAGCAGCAGCAGCGCCAGCACGGCCAGCACCAGGGTGAACTGCAGCGGCCGGTGGACGAGCTGGACGAGCGCGCGCGAGCCGCTGCCGATCGCGCGGCAGAAGAAGTCGGTGGCAGCCGTGCCGAACGCACTACCGGACGGGACGGCGTAGCTCCGGTCGCGCCAGCCCTTCGACCACGTGATCGGATGCGTCCACTGCGTCTTCAGGTTCGGGCCGGTCGGCCCGTTGAAGAACGCCGGCTGGAGCTCGCCCCAGCGGCCCTGAAAGTCGATCCACGGGAACCCGGCGGTAGCAGCTGCGGGATCGCTCGGGATCGTCGCGACAGCCGGGCGCAAGGTGTCGTGCGGGCCGTTCGTGTTGTCGCAGCCGACGCCCTGCTCGGCCGAGCTCCCGAGGAACAGCCCGTCGCCGTAGAAGTTCGCGTGCGAGCCGGCGGCCGGGTACACGACCGGGTGGGTGCCGTCGACGAGGTGGAGCTTGTCGTCGCCCCAGGTCGCCTTCTCCGCGCCCTCGTGCTGGCTGTAGCCGACGCTTGCCGGCCGCCGCGTGAGCGCCTCGCCGGCGTTCGCGGCGGCGAAGTCGAGCTGGATCATCTCCCAGTCGCCTTCGTGGAGGTTGTTCCAGTCGTTGAAGACGTAGAAGAACCAGTACTGCAGGGCGAGCCGCCCCGGGTGGCCGCGCTCGGTCGCGACGTGGGCGTACACCGTCGGCTGGTGGCCCTCGGAGATGAGGCGGGCCCATCGTTCGTAGCCGCAGCCCGGGGAGAGCGCGTCTCCCGGGAAGTCGAGGTGGTAGTCGTAGAGCCCGCCCGTAAGATCGCGTGCGGTCGGCGCGATCTTGACGAGGTCGGCCACGTTCCACGGCCCGCGCAGCGCAACCGTCGGCTGGCCGAAGAGCGCGTTGACGTCGAGCGGCTGGTATGGCTCGCCGGGGCCGCACTCCTCCTTCTGCTCGACGAGCCTGACCACCGGCGAGTAGCGCTTCGCAAGCGCCTGCTCGTCGCCCGCGCTCACTGGGGCGCAGACGGCGAGCGCGGCGACGGCCAGGAGCGACAGGAGCAGGGCCCGTCTCACGCCGAGCGCTCCGGTGGGGCGAGCAGGGCGTTCAGCTCCGCCGAGACGACCATCAGCCGGCCGACGATCACGAGCGAGAGCAGCAGCGCGGTGGCGATCCCGAGGGCGCCGTAGGTGTCGGCGCGATTCTCGACCAGGCGCGTCGTGACGTAGATGTTGAAGACGTTCACGAACAGCAGGCCCACACCCACCAGCGCGGCGCCGGGAAGAAGGGCTTGCCAGCGGGCGTCGCGGTGCGGCAGTTGCAGCGAGACGAGCAACCACGCTCCGCCACCGAGCACGAGGTAGACGAGCAGAGCGGTGAGCCCGCCCAGCTGGTCGTGCCGGCGGATCCAACCCACGATCTGGGCGGCCGCGATCACGAGCAGGAACGCTCCGAACAGCAGCCCGATCCCCCTGGGCGTCGCGCGAGCGCCGCGGCCCGAGCCCTGCCAGACGATCCCGTGCACGATCGCGAGGGCACGGTAGAGGGTCGCGGTGGCGTAGAGCACCGCGGGCACCATCACGATGAAGATGAGCCAGCGAGCACCGTCTGACGACGCCGACGCGACCTGGGAGGCGATCAACCCGTGCAGGCCGGCCTCTTTCGCTGCAGCGCTCGTGCTCTTGTCGGCCGCGCCCGCGTAGAGCCCGAGGCCCGAGACGAAGAGGAGCGCGGTCGGCAGGAGCAGCACGAACAGCCTGTAGGCGAGCGCTCCGGCAAGCAGGCCGCCGCCGATCGACGCGTCCCGCTCGAAGAGGGTCAGGCCGAAGTCGACCGTCGCATGACGCGGGCGCGCTGCTTCGACTCGCGCCTTGGCGGTTCGACCACGCTCGAGCCAGCGGGCGGTGACGTGAGGGCGGGCCATCTGCGGATGCTCTCAGCCTTCGGACTTCGAGACGAGCAGGTCGAGGCCGATTCGCCGCGAGAGGAACCGCGCGACCAGCTGGCCCTTGATGCTGTTCCCGGCCTCGTCGAGCGGCGGAGCGAACGTGCCCAGCGCGCCCTTTCCGGGCGAGACGGCGACGATCCCTCCGCCGATGCCGCTCTTCCCGGGGAGGCCGATGTCGTACAGCCAGTCGCCGGAGGTCTCGTACAGCCCTGCCGTGATCATCACGGCGAGGGTGCAGTGGCACGTCTCCGGCTCGACGACGCGCTCGTTCGTAAGCGGGTTGACGCCGGCGTTGGCCAGCGTCGCGCCCATCACCGCCAGGTCGCGGGCCGTGACGCGCAGGCAGCTCTGGCGCGTGTAGAGGTCGACGGCCTCGGCCGGATCGGAGCCCAGGCGGCCGAAGCTTTGAAGCAGCTGGGCGAGGCTCCGGTTGCGGTGGTTCGTCGCGCGGGCCGACCGGAGAACATCCTCGTCGAGCGACAGCGGTCGGCCGGCGAAGCGCGCCAGGCCTTCCTGCAGGAGCTGCCACCGCTCCTCGACGCCCGGGCCGGGGACGAGGCTCGTCACGGCAATCGCGCCGGGGTTGACCATCGGGTTGGTGCGGCCGTCGCCGCCCTGCTCGACGGCTGCCAGCGAGTTGAACGGGAGCCCGGTCGCGTTCACGCCGATGAGCTCGCGCAGGCGGTCCCCGCCGAGTTGTTCGCAGACCAGTGCGTAGACGAACGGCTTGGCGACGCTCATGATCGTGAACTCCGTGTCCGCGTCGCCCGTCGCGAAGACCGCGCCTTCGACGCCGGCCACACTGATCCCGAAGAGCTCCCGCGCCACGGCCGTGAGCGCCGGATAGACGGTGGAGTTCGCGCCGCCGTTGTCCTGCCGGAAGCGCTCGTAGGCCTCGGTGACGAGCTCTTGGACGCGCTCGGGCGACGGAAGGCTTCCGGTCGAGACAAAGGTTTGAGCTCGTGGGTCCATCAGAGGTAGCGGTTCCGTTGGAGCCAGAGCAGCGCCGGGAATCCCCACGCCGGCGGGAGGTAGAAGGTGGCGATCCGGTACAGCAGGACCGCGGAGATCGCGGCCTCCGCGTCCATCCCGGCCGAGGTGAGCCCGACCGTGAGGCCGAACTCTGCGACTCCGACGCCGCCCGGGACGGGGATGAAGCTCGCGAGCAGCGAGACGCTCATGTTGATCACGAGCAGCTCGGCCAGGTTCGCGTGGAAGCCGAAGCTCCGTGCGAACAAGCCGAGCGCGGTCGCGAACAGCAGCTCGGTGGCGAGATTCCCGAGCAGCAGCAGCGCCAGCTTGTGTGAGGCGCGCAGCGCCACCAGCGAGGCGCGGACGTCCGGCCACCAGCGCCGGACGCGGTCGGCGATCGCGGTGCGGATCCGGCGGAGAACGACCAGCAGCACGAGGCAGCCGACGACGGCTGCGACGAGAGCCCACAGGATCCAACCGAGGCTCGCCGGCAAAGGCAGGTCGAGCTCGAGCGAGGACTCCGTGAAGAGCAGCAGGCCTCCGAGCAGAAGTCCCTGCACCACTGTGGCCGCAAACGAGTCGATCACGCCCGAAGCGACCGCCGTCGGCGCCGAGAGCCCTTGACACTGGAAGAAGCGGATGTTGACGGCCATGCGCGCCAGATTCGACGGCAGCGCGACGTTCATATAGCCGGTCGCCAGCTGCATGACGTAGACCGGGCCGAACCGCATCGCGGTCGGGACGGAGCCCAGCGTGCTCACTGCCTGGCTCAGCCGTGGCAGCTGCGCGGTCAGTGCAGCAAGGGCGACCCAGCCCCACGATGCGTCACCGAGCGTGTGCCAGACGTCCGCCCAACTGACGCGCGCAGCGGCATCGAGGATCGTGTACGAGGCGAAGCCGAGCAGGATGATCTGGACGAAGGCCCGCACGCTGACGCGGCGCACCGGCGAGCTCGCGTCAGGGCGGGCTTGCCTTGTCTCGATTCCCTCGCTCATGCTCAGAACCGCCAGAACACCGGGACGAGCCCGACCGCGACGACGCCGTAGAGCACGAGCAGCGGCAGGCCGAGCTTCCAGTAGTCCGAGAACCGATAGCCGCCCGGCTCCAGCACCATCAGGTTCGCGGGAGTTGCGACGGGCGTGATCAGAGCCGCCGCGGCCGCCACGACGACGCACATCACCAGCGGCCGCGCCGAGACGGCGAGATCCTTGGCCGTCTCGAGCGCGATCGGGATCACGATCAGCGCCGTGGCCATGTTGCTGATGAGCTGTCCGAGGATGGCCGTCAGGACGAAGAGGCCCGCGAGCAGGGCGTAGTTCCCGGAGCCGCCGACGACGTCGACGAGCGCGTCGGCGAGCGTCGCCGCGGCGCCCGTGTGGCTCATCGCCGTCGAGAGGGGGATCATCCCGGCGACGAGGACGACCGTGGTCCAGGAGATCCCGCGGTAGGCCTGCTCGATCGTGAGCACGCGGCCGACGACGATCGCGCCCGCCGCGAGCAGCCCGGCGACCGCCGGCGGAACCGCACCCGTCGCGAGCAGGACGACCATCGCCGCGAGCACGACGAGCGCGCGCCTGGCGCCGGGCCCGAGCGGCACCTGCCGGCGAACGAGCTCCGGCCGGTCGACGAGGAGCACCTTCGGATCGTCGAGCCGCTCCTCCAACGCTCCCCACGCGCCCTGGAGCAACAGCGTGTCGCCGACGGCGAGCACGGACTCGCGGGTGAGTTCCTCGCCCTTGCGCTGCACGCCGAGCACGACGAGGTCGCCGCTCTCGGTGACCATGCCCGGAAACGCGACGTCGCCGACGAGCTCAGAGCGCGGTGGGATCACGACCTCCGCGACGCCGTAGCGACGTGTCAGCAGCTCCGCGTCCTCATCGAGCCCGTACTGGTCGACGAGCGTCCGCGCGTGCTGACTGAAGTCGCTGGAGCCCGAGCGTGGAGCGCGATGCGGCAGCAGCCGCTCGCCGAACAGCAGAACGAACGCGATCGTCCCGGCGACGAGCGGCACGCCGACGAGCGCGAAGGAGAAGTAGCCGAAGCTGCCGGAGCCTGCATCGCTCGTGAACTCCGATGCGATGACGTTGACCGGCGAGCCGGACAGCGTCAGCAACGAGCCGGCGTGCGCCGCGAACGCGAGCGGCAGCAGGAGCTGACTCGGCGATCGCCGCAGCCGCATCGAAGTCAACACGGCGACCGGCAGCAGCGCGGCGACGGCGCCGTTGACGCTGATCAGCGCCGTCAGCGCGGCGGTCAAGAGCAGCAGCAGAACGAGCAGCCGCATTCGGCTCTCGCCGACGCGCGCGACGAGCTGCTGTCCCGCCCACGCCGTGACGCCGGTCGCGTCGAGGCTCTCGCTCACGACGAACAGCGAGGCGATGAACAGCACCGCCGGGTCGCCGAAGCCCGCGAGCGCGGCAGGCAGTTCGAGCACGCCCGTCGCCCAGAGGAGAAGCGCGGTGCCGACGGCGACGACGGCGACCGGCAGAACGTCGACGATGAAGACGACGACTACCGCAGCGAGCACGAGAAAGGTGATCGTCTGGTCGCTCACGTCGTTCGGGCGGGGCCCCGGGTCGCGGCGCTTTGCCTAGATGTGCACGGACGAGCCGGGGCCGAGGGGGATCCCGAGCAGGTACCACGCCACGAAAAAGAGCGTCCAGGTGATGTAGAGGATCACGACGTACGGCAGCATCAGCGAGATGACCGTGCCGATGCCGGCGTCCTTCCTGTAGCGCTGCGTGAAGATCACGATCAGAGGGAAGTACGCCATCAGCGGCGTGAGCACGTTCCCCGGCGAGTCGCCGACGCGGTAGGCGGCGAGCACGGTCTGCGGGGCGACGTTGAGCCGGATGAAGAGCGGGATGAAGATCGGCGCGAGGAGCGCCCACTTCCCGATCGCCTGCGGGATGATGATATTGACGATCGCGGTGATGACGATCATCCCGATCAGCAGCCAGACGGCGCCGATGTTGATCCGTTCGAGCACGTCGCCGAGCTTCACGGCCGCGACCTCGGCGATGTTGCTGAAGTTGAAGTACGCGATGAACTGCGCGATGAAGAGGAAGAGCAGGAGGAGGCTCGCCAGGCTTGCCCAGGACTTCGTGATCGACTCGATCGCCGCCTCCTTGTTCTTCAGCGTTCCCGCGCCCTTCCCGAACGCGGCACCGGCGGCGAAGAAGATCAGCGTGATGATCAGGATCAGGCTGTCCATGAACGGCGAGTCGCCGATGATCTTCCCGGTGTCGGGATTGCGCAGCGGCGCGCCCGGGATGAAGGTCAGCAGCGCGATCGCCCCGAGGACGGCGAGCGTCGCCCAGAGCGCGTAGCGAAGGCCGCGCGACTCCGCCTCCGCCGAGATCTCGGGCGTCTCGTCGTCGGCGGTCTGGATTCCCTCGCCGGCCTCGGCCGGGTCCCATTCGCCGAGCCGGTTCTCGACCAGCTTCGTCGTGATGAACGTCATCACGACCACGATGAAGATCGTCGAGCCGATGCCGAAGTAGAGGTTTGCGGCGAGGTCGATGTGGTGCGAGGGGTTGCCGCTCGCGTCGTTCGTTACCTCGGTCAGGACACCGTCGAGCGGCGTGATCAGAAAGTTGACGCCGAAACCGGCCGCGACGCCCGCGAACGCAGCCGCGATGCCCGCGAGCGGGTTCCGTCCGACGCTCTTGAAGGCCGCGGCTCCCAGTGGGATCAGGACGAGGTAGCCGGCGTCGGACGCGATGCTCGAGAGCACGCCGAGCAGGACGATGATGACCGTGAGCGTGCTTCGCGTCGACACGCCGACGAGCTTGCGTATCAGCGCGGCGATGAGCCCGACGGCCTCCGCCAGCCCGACGCCGAGCATGACGACGAGGATGATCGCGACCGCCGCGAAGTTCCTGAAGTTCGAGACGAACGACGTGAAGAGGTAGCGGACTCCGTCCCCGGTCAGCAGCCCCTGCACCTTCGCCGTCTGCGTGACGAGCTTGTAGTCGGACGGAGGCTCGGGCTCGGTCGGGCCGACGTAGGTCGGCTCCACGGAGCCGCCGTAGTAGGTCTGCTCGGCCGCGGCCGGCGGGGGCTGTACGACCTCGTAGGTCGCCGTCCAGTTGAACCAGTAAAGGATCTGCGAGACGACGATCACGGCGCCGCAGAGCACGAGGAACAGGATCACCGGATGCGGCATCTTGTTGCCTAGGCGCTCGACCCGGTCGAGCATGCGCTCGAGGAACGAGTGCTTCGGCGGCTCGGCTGCGACCGGCGGAGCCTCGGTGCTCATGCGCCGCGACCTTCTGCCGCCGCCGCGTAACGGCCGAAGAAGTCCGCCTCGGCGGCGACGGCCTTCTCGAACTCGTCGACGAGGACGCGCTCGTTCGGCGCGTGGATGTCGGCGAACCCGTCCGTGGTTCCGAGCAGCAGCATCTCGGCGTCGGGCACCGCCTCCTGCAAGGCGCTGACGAGCGGGATCGAGCCGCCCGAAGCGAAGCTCACGGTCTCGCCTCCCCACGCCTCCGCCAGGGCTGCGCGCGCGGCCGAGTAGGCGGGCCCGGAGGTCTTGGCCGCGAAGCCCTGGCCCGTTTCTGCTTTCGTCACGGTCAGCTCGATCCCAAACGGCTTCAGGCTCTCGAGGTGCTTCACCAGAGCTGCCTGCGCTTCAAGCGGATCCTGCTCGGGGTGGACGCGCAGGCTGAGCTTCGCGCCGGCGTACGGGACGACCGCGTTGACGGCGCGGTCCACCGGCAGCACATCCATCCCGGTGACGGTGATGGAAGGCCCCGTCCACAGTCGCTCTCCCAGGCCGCCAGTGCCGAGGAACGGGAGGCCTTCCTCGATCTCGGCCAACTCACGGAACTCGTCGTCGCTGTAGGACGCTCCCGTCCAATCCTCGCGCCGAAGACCGGGAACGATCACGTCGCCGCGTTCGTCGTGCAACGACGCGATGCCATGGAGCAGTGCGAGGAGCGCGTCCGGCGCCGCCCCACCGAACTGCCCGCTGTGCTTGGGCCCGGCGAGCGTCCTCGCCTCGACGATGACCATCGCCATCCCTCGCAGAGCGACCGTCAGCGTGGGGACGCCCGGCCGGAAGCTGCCCATGTCGCCGATCACCATCGCGTCAGCCGCGAACAGGTCGGGGCGGGAGGGCGGGAAGGTGCTGAAGGCGCTGCCGACCTCTTCCTGGCCCTCGATCACGATCTTGATCCCGACCGGCGGCGTGCCCTCCCACGCTCGCAGGGCCCCGACGTGCATCAGGATGTTCGACTTCGTGTCCGCTGCGCCGCGTCCGTAGATCGCCCCGTCTCTCTCCGTCGCCTCGAACGGAGGGGACTGCCACTTCGCCTCGTCGCCTACGGGCACCACGTCGTAATGGCTGTAGAGCAGCACCGTCGGCGCTCCGGGGGGCGGCGGGATCTCGCCCATTACTACCGGTGCCGTGTCGGGGAGTTCGAGCGGCTCCAGGATCTCAGCGCCGGCGCCTCGAAACAGGTCGGCGACCTGGTTGTAGGCTTCGAGCAGCGCCGGTCGCGTCTCCTCGGGGTAGCCCGGTGCCGAGATCGAGGGAATCGCGACCAGCTGCGCGAGCTCGGCCTGGAGCTCCGTCATGAGCGAGTCGACAGGTCTGGGTGGCTGTTCGGCCAGCGCGTTCTTGCCCACGTTCCCTCCAGCTCGTCGTGCCGTCCTGAGGACGCCCGTGAGCGTCGCGCGGCGGCACCGGGCCGACATCGCCCAGATGGGGTGAACACCCTCGGCGCTGTGATAGTCATGGCAGCGCAGTGCCGGAGCCAAGCCCCGAGAATCCGCTCCACGGCTCGTGCCTCTGCGGCGGTGTGCAGTTCGAGGTGACCGCGCCGTTCGTCTGGGCGAGCCACTGCCACTGCTCGCGCTGCCGCAAGCACTCCGGCGCATTCGGCGAGACGCAGGGACGGGTGCCGCGTGAGGGCTTCCGTCTGCTGCAGGGCGAGGAGCTGATCGAGGTCTACCGGCCCGAGGGCGGGCGCGTTAAGGCGTTCTGCTCGGTCTGCGGCTCGAGCCTGTTCGGCAACGAGTGGCCCGACGGCGACCAGATCGGGATCCGGCTCGGCGCGCTCGACGGCGACCCAGGGATTCGGCCGTCGTTCCACACCTTCGTGGCGTCGAAGGCGCCGTGGGAGCAGCTCCCGGACGACGGGCTGCCGCGCTACGACGAGGCGGCTACCTAGCCTACAGGTGCCCCGAGCGCGGCTCGTCGGGGTCGAGATCTCTCCCGACGTACTCCTGCTCGACGTCGGCGCGGACGTCGAACGCCGATTGCGGCCGCTCGATTTCCTCCCGCTCCGCCTCGTCGAGCGGATGGTCGAGCTTCGAGGGACTCCAGAAGCGCCGGATCCGGTCGATCAGGCTCATCGTCCCCGCTTGTGGATGGCGACGCCCTTTGGCGAGAGCACCCACCACGCCGAGAACAGGCCCTGGCCGTGGAGCTGGCCCGGCAGCCGGTCGCGGGCCCCGTAGCCCGAGCCGCCGTGGAAGAAGTAGAGCGGGTGCTTGTTGTACGTCACCTGCTGCTTGCCGTCCGGCCGCTGGGTCGTGCCGAGCAGGGTGCGGTTGATCCCCTTGCCGGCCACCGGTGGGCCCGTCGTCACCAGCGGCGGCCAGAGCTTCATGCAGGCGGCGTCGGTGCAGGCCGAGGTGCCGCCGGTGTCGGCGGTGAACATGTAGAGCGTCAGGCCCGTCGACGAGACGACGATCTTCCGGTTGATCTTCTTCGCGAGCCGGATCTTGATCAGCGCCGGCCCGGCATGCGGTGAGGCGGCTGCCGCGACCGAGCCTCCGACCGCGCAGAGCAGGACGGCGGTGATGACGACGAGTGGCCGGCGGCGGCGGGCCATGGCTCGAGTATCCCACCCGTGCCGGGGATTGCAAGAACGGCAAGTCTCGTTTAACGCAGCCGCCCGGACGCATACGATTGGTGTGGTGGAGACAGTGCAACTGCTCGTGAAGCCGAAACTGCGTGGGGTGTTTCACGAGATCGGCTTCTACGTGGCCGCCGCCACCGGCGTGGCCCTCGTGATCACCGCCGAACCTGGAAGGGCCCGCACGGCCGGGGCGATTTTCGCGGGTTGCGTTGCTCTGTGCTTCGGCGCGAGCGCGGTCTACCACCGGCCGACCTGGCGACCGCGACCGCGCGCGTGGCTCGCGCGAGTCGACCATGCCGGCGTCTACCTGCTGATCGCCGGCAGCTACGCGCCGTTCGGGTTGATCGTGATGTCGAAGGGCTGGGCGATCCCCGTGCTGGCGATCGTCTGGGGCGGTGCGCTCCTCGCGATCCTGCTCAAGCTCTTCTGGGTGCAGGCGCCGAAGTGGCTATCGGCTGCGATCGGCCTGACGCTCGGCTGGGTGGGAGCCGCCGCCTTCTCGCAGCTGCTTCAGCTCCCGGCGGCAGCCATTGCGCTCGTGATCGCCACCGGGCTCTTCTACACAGCCGGAGCGGTCATCTACGCGCGGCGCCGGCCCAATCCGTACCCGAGCGTCTTCGGGTATCACGAGCTCTTTCACGTGCTCACGATCGCCGCCGCGGCGTGCGAATACGTCGCCGTCGCGTTCTACGTGCTGCCCCGCGCGTAGCGGCTGAGTCTCGGCTATTCGTCGTCGAGTCGTGGGGTGACCATGCGGATCTCGCTTGGCATGCCGGGGAGGCCACCGGCCTTCGGCCTGTACTCCGGCACGCCCACGCACGTGAAGAGGAGGCCGTCGAGCGGCTCGCCGACCAGGCCGGGGATCTCGCTGTCAAGGAACGTCATCCCCGAGGCGCCCGCTCCGAGCGCGTAGGCCGCCAGGTGCAGCCGGCCCTCGACGAGGCCGGCGGCCAGCTGCGCCTCGCGGTACTCGCGGTCGTCGAGAGCGCTCACGTCGGCGGTGCCGATCACCACGAAGGCGGCGTCGCGGGGGAGACCCTGGTCGAGCGCGACGCGGTAGAGCTCTTTGCGGAAATCACCAGCCCGGACCGGCGCCGAGAGGTCCGGCCAGCGGTAGATGCCCGGCTCGAGGCCGTCGACGGCGTGCACGACGACGAAGTGGGGCTGCTGGATCCCGCGCATCGCCACGGCCAGCGCGCTGCGGGCGACGCTCTCGGGCAGGCTCTGCGCCGGGTCCATGCGCCGCTGCGAGCTGCGCGAGAGGACGACGGTCTCGACCGGGCCCGAGCCGGATTCGGGCACGGCGACCGGTGCACCGCGCTGCCACGGCTCGCCGAGCGTGTTCCCGTCGCCGGCCCGTTGCGCCGCAGTGGCGAGCGGAAGCTCGAGTGGCGCTGCGTCGACCTCACCGGCTGCTGCCGGCCCGCTCGCCTCGAGCGCGGGCTCCCCGCCGAGCGCGACTACGGCGACCGGCCACTCGTGCACGCCGTCGGCGCCGACGAGCGCGGTGACCGCCCGATCCGGGAACCGCGTGTAGAGCGCCGGCCCGAGACCGGCCGAGTCGGCGGCCGCGAGCAGCTGCGCGAGCATCGTGCCGGCGTCCCAGTAGGTGTGCCGGTACCCGCGCTCGCGATAGCGCCAGCCCGTCCGCCAGGGCACGCCCGTCACGACGACCGTGGGCGCGCCGGCCCCCGGCGGCGGCCCGACCTGCACGAGCGCGTGCGCCTGCGGGTCGTACCAATGCACGCCCGCCGGGAGCTCGCCGCCCTCCGGCACGGCGACATAGAGCTCGAGCGGGAAGCGATTACCCGCCGAGCCGGCAGCGCGGAAAAGCCAGGTGCCCTCCGGCCGCGTGGTCGTCCGCACCACACCGGCTGCGAGGTGCAGCAACCGTGAGAGCTGCGGGAGATCGAGCGCTCGCGGCTCGACCTCGGCCGTGCCGGCGAGCACCGAGACCGCCGGGGCCGTCGTCGCCGGCAGCTCGCGCGGTAGCTCGATCCGCGGCAGCGCCTCGGCGTAGCGCTTGTAGAACCACGGTAACCGCTCCATGACGTTCGTCTCGAGGTCCTGCAGCACGCGCGGGTCGTCGATGGGCTCGTCCCAGTCGCGTCCGGGCTCGTACGAGGTCAGCCGGTGCAAAGCCTGAGTCGCGGTCTCCACGGCGCGACTCTACGGGAGAAGGGCGCTCGTGAAATCGGTGCGCCGTCGAGCGCAGGTGACCGCCCCGTAACGGTTCCGCTACGAGCTCGCGTGGATCTTCTTCAGGCCGTCGAGGATCAGGTCGAGCCCGAACTCGAACGCGCTGACGTCGTGGTGAGGCCCCTCGTTCATGTGCTGCTCGCCGTGCTCGCGGAGATAGGGGAACGCCTCTGCGGTGATCACCTTCTGGAACAGCTCCTCCATCTCCGACTCCTCCTCCTCGCTGAAGGAATGCGCGGTCTCCCAGAGCGAGAAGCCGAAGATGTGGCCGTCGAGCACGTGGTAGGCGTGGTACGTCGTCTCGGCCGAGAAGCCCGCCTCGCGCAGCCGGCCGAGCAACGACTCCATGTACTGCAGGCGCGCTGGGCGGACCTGGCCGTACGACATCAGCACGTTGGCCGCCCACGGGTGATTCCGCAGCGCGGCGTGAATCGAGACCGCGCTTTCGCGGATCGACGTCTCCCAGTCGCGGCCCGGCGCTGGATGCTCGGCCTCGTCCAGAACGCGGTCGAGCATCCCGTCGATCACCTCGTCCTTGTTGGCCACGTGGTTGTACAGCGACATCGCCTCGAAGCCGAGCTGCTGGCCGAGCCTGCGCATCGTCAGCGAGTCGATCCCGTTCTCGTCGACGAGCTCGAGCGCGGCCCGCAGGATGCGGTCGCGGCTGAGGGGGAGCCGGGGTTCGGGTTGGGGGGCCATTGACAAATCTTACGCTGTACGTAAATCTTACGCCATAAACTTACGCTGTACGGAACGAAGGAGGAGAGGCGATGCGGGCTGTGGTGCGAAGGCGGTACGGGCCGCCCGGGACGGTCGAGGTCGGGGAGGTCGACCGCCCGGCGTTGGCCGACGACGGCGTGCTGGTACGTGTGCGGGCGGCCGGGCTGAACCGGCTCGACTGGTACTGGCTGACCGGAATGCCCTGGATCGCGCGGCCCGACGTCGGCTTCTTCCGGCCGAGGTCGCCGCTGCTGGGCCTCGACTTCGCGGGCACGGTCGAGGCGGTCGGGCCTGAAGCGGAGGGATTCAAGGTGGGCGACGAGGTGTTCGGCGAGCGCAGCGGCTCACTCGCCGAGTACGTGTGCGCCTCGGCCGCCGTCGCCCTGAAGCCCGCGAACCTCTCCTTCGAGCAGGCCGCGGCCTCCCCGCTCGGCGGGCTGACCGCGCTGCAGGGCCTGCGCGACACGGCCGGCGTGCAGCCGGGCCAGCAGGTGCTGATCCAGGGAGCGTCGGGAGGCGTCGGCACGTTCGCCGTCCAGATCGCCAAGTGGCTCGGAGCCGAGGTGACCGCCGTCTGCGGCACGCCGAACGCCGAGCAGGCACGGGAGCTCGGCGCCGACCACGTGATCGACTACACGCGCGAGGACTTCACTCGCGGCGAGCGTCGCTACGACGTGCTCTTCGACAACGCCGGCACCCGCTCGTGGAGAGACACGCGGCGTGTGCTGGCGCCGAATGCGAAGGTCGTCTTGATCGGCGGTCCGAAGCGCAATCGCGTGCTCGGGCCGCTGGGCCACATGGTGAAGGCGAAGCTGGGCTCGCTGCGAGGCGGGCGGCGGGCGCTGTTCGCGCTGGCCAAGCCGAACCGGGAGGATCTGCAGCTGCTGGCGAAGCTCCTGGAGGACGGCACGATCGTCCCGGTGATCGACCGGCAGTTCGAGCTCGCGGAGGCTGGCGAGGCGCTGCGCTACCAGGGCGAGGGGCGCCCTCGGGGCAAGGTCGTCGTCACGATCCCGTAGCCTGCAGGCCTGGCTCGTTTTGCCTGCATCTGGGCAAGTCTCGTCGTTGTTCTCGGCGGAGCGTTGGCGCTTGCCGCCGACCCGCCGCGACTTTCTTTCGCCGCCGGGGTCGCGCCGGCTCT
>DATIOF010000159.1:0-5022 GCA_035473395.1 Gaiellaceae bacterium | reverse complement strand
GGTCGCGACGCTGCGAATCCCGCTGCTCCGCCGCGGCGCGGAGGTCGAGATCGGCGGCCGGAAGCTCACACTCGAGCCGAGCGGGCTGATCGGCACCTCGGTGGCCGTTCGCGACACGGCGACCGGCGAGGAGCGCACGCGCATCGCTCGCGAGAAGCTGCACCGCGTGCTCGAGCTCGGCGGACAGCGAACGGAGTGGCGGTCGCTCGGCTGGGGAAGCAGCTACGGCTTCGTCGGCCCCGACGGGGAGCCGCTGGTGCGCGGCAAAGTCTCGGCCGGGCTCACGCGCACGAAGGGCGAGATCGAGGTCTCGGACTCGCTGCCCGAGCGCGAGGCTCTCCTCGCAGCGGCGTTGACGGCCTACCTCCTGATCCGCAGGGCCGAGGACAACGCATCCGCCGCGGCCGGCTCCGTCGCCGCGACTTCCGGCGGCGGCTAGCGGAGAGCCGCGTCGAAGCGCGGGTCGTCGCGGACGGCGGCGAGGTCGTCGTCCAATGGCGCCTGCCCGCGGAACGGCGGGAACCCCTCGACCGATTTTCGTAGCCGGTCGAACGTCTCGTCGTCGATCTCACCGGCGAGCACGGCGAAGCACGCGTAGTTGTAGTTCAGGCCCGGATGGTCGGGCGCCTGCTCGAGCCCGCGGCGCACCGCTGCGAGCGCGTCGGCGTAGCGCTGCTCGCCGTAGGCGGCCATCGACTCCATCTGGATCGGCCACACCTCGCCCCAGTCCATCGCCTGGTACGACTCACCCTCCGTGCCGCCGAGGGCGAGGATGGTTGCGTTCCCGGTCGCCTTGCGCTTCGACTCCGGCCGGACGGAGATGAACGTCCCGGCCGGCGCCTCGATCGTCTCGCCGTCGACCTCGAAGGTCGCGGTCCCCTCAAGCACCACGTACACCTCTTCCTGGCCGCCGGCCTCGTCGTGCTCGTTGACGATCAGGCCGTCGTCGTCGGACTTGATCCCGTTGATGCCGAACGAGTGGATGCCGAGGTGCTCGCGCAGCGGAATGAACCTTCCGCGCTGCTCGAGGTCGTCGATGCGCGTGACCTTCGCCTTCGAGTTGTCGTTCATGCGGCGATCCTAGCCGCTCAGCGAAGCAGCCGCCGGGCGCCGACGAAGCCGCCTCGCAACGACCTCAGGCTGACGAAGCGCACCCGTGCGCCGGTGTGCGGCGCGGAGACCGCAGCTCGGTTCGAGACCACCAGCTGGACGTGGTCGCCGCCGTTCGTGAAGACCAGGTCACCCGGCCGCAGGCGGCCGAAGCGGACCGGCCTGCCGAGGGTCATCTGGCCCCACGTCGAGTGCGGGAGCGTCCGGCCGACTGTGAGATACGCGGCGTAAACGAGGCCCGAGCAGTCGAAGCCGGTGCGGCGCGAGATGCCGCCCCAGCGGTACGGCACGCCGATCTGGCGCTCCGCGAACGACACGACCCGTTGCACGGGCCTGGCCTGGCGCCGCACCGGAGCCACGCGGGCAGGGTCGACCCGCGCCTGGGCGGCGGTCGGCGCGAGCAATCCAGGCAGCACGATGACGGGAAGCAGGCGGCGCATCCGGGCCTACCTCGGCCAGAAGGCGCCGGCCCGCAAGGGTTCGCGGGGTACCTCGATCGAGGTAGACGGCCGCTACGCCCCTGGCTGCTCCAGCGCCTGGGCAATCTCCCAGCTGTGGCCGTCGGGATCCGTGAACGTGGCGATTCGCATCCCCCACTCGCGGTCGACGGGCCCCATCAGCAGCTTCACGCCCTGCTGCTCCAGCGTCGCGGCTGCGGCGTCGACGTCGTCGACCCAGACGCTGAGCTGGAACCGCGAGCCGACATCGCGCGCAGCGACGGCCTCGACCTGCTCCCCTGCCGCCGAGCTCAGCAGCAGGTTGACGAACAGGTGGTCGAACTTGACGCAGACGGAAGTCGCGTCCTCGAACACGACCTCGACGCCGAAGACCACCCGGTAAAACGACTTCGCGGCCGCGAGGTCCTCCACGAACAGGCTGATCGCGCTGACGTGGCCCAGCGACTCCTTCGCTCTCACACTCATCTTCCACTCCTCTCTGACGCGGGGTCACTCGTAAGACCGCCGCGGAGCGGCGAACTCATCGGCGTCGCTAGTCGCGCCGCGTGCCGCGCCAGGGCCCGGGCACGAAGTCGAGCACCACGTTCACGGCCCAGACGACGATCGTCGCCCAGACGAGCGAGCGGAAGCCGTGGATCTCGAAGCCGTTGATCAGCAGGTCGGTCAGCCACAGCATCAGCATCGCCACGCCGAACCAGATCAGCCCTAGCGTGATGAACGCGAGCGGCAGGGTGAGCAGGCGCAACAGCGGCTTGACGATCGTGTTCAGGATCCCGAACAGCAGCGCGGCCCTGATCAGGTCGCCGGCGGTGTCGACCGTCACCCCGCTCAGCACCGCGGTCACGACCGCCAGCACGACGGCGTTCGCCACCCACGAGAGCGTCAGCTGCCTGGCGAGACGGATCACCGTCGAATCATCCTCCTGGGACTAGACACGTGCTCCCGCAACCCGCAGGCTAGAGCCTCAACCAACTAGGAGGAAGCGCGTGATCGCAGCGAACTACCCGTTCCTGGACATCCTCTGGACGATGTTCATCTTCTTCGCGTGGGTGATCTGGTTCTGGCTCCTGATCACCATCTTCGCGGACGTCTTCCGCCGGCACGACATCGGCGGTGGGACGAAGACGCTCTGGTGCATCTTCGTGATCGTCACGCCGTTCATCGGCGTGTTCGTCTACCTGATCTCCCAGAGCAAGGGCATGAACGAGCGCAACCTGCAGCAGGTGAAGCAGCAGCGGCAGCAGACCGACGAGTACATCCGCTCGGTCGCCGCGGAAGACCCGGCCTCGCAGATCTCGCAGGCCAAGTCGCTGCTCGACAGCGGCGCGATCAACCAGCAGGAGTTCGACTCGCTGAAGCAGAAGGCGCTCGCGGGCGGCTAGCCGTCGCTCGCCAGCTCGAGCAGGGCCTCGACCGTCGTCCAGTTCCGTGACGTAGCGGTGACGCCGAGGCCCTGCCCGGCGAGCTTCGACCACAGCTTCGAGCGCGCAACGCCTGCCGGGTGCCAGGCGTAGATTTCGCGACCTGCGACGACCAGGCGCTCCTTGGGCGCGGCGGCCTGCTCGAGCTCTTTCACGGCCTGCGCAGTGAGCTTCTTCGAGAGGAACGTGACCTGGTAGCGCTTCGGGTCCTTGGCGACCTTCGCGTGCGGGTTGCGCTTCGCGACCGCGGCGAGCTCGGCCCTGGTGCGGACGACGACGGCGATCTCGAGGCGGAACTGCTCGTTGATCAGCTGCTCCACCTTGCGCCGAACCGTCTCCGGCTTGGCCCGGCTCTCGAGCACGACGTTGCCGCTCTGCAGGTAGGTCTGGACGTCCGTGAAGCCGGCCTTCTCGAGCGCCTCGCGCAGCTTGGGCATGGAGACCCGGTTGCGCGAGCCGATGTTGATCCCGCGGAGCAGGACGACGTGCCTGGCCACGCCTTGAGCCTAGACGGCCTGACGCGCCACCTCCCTGCGACCGCCGAGCCGGCGGCCTCCCCACCACGCGGCCGAGGCCAGCGCGACCATCGCGACCGTGATCGCCGCGTGGAAGGCGCGGTCTTCGTTGTTCACGATCCAGTCCGAGACGAGCATGCTCACGCCGCCGATCGCCCAGGCAAGCGCGAGGTAGCGCCACTCACCGCCTCGCCGGCCGACGACGAAGCCCGAGACGAGCGGGCCGAGCAGCACGAGCGGGATGAAGATCGGGTCGAGCCAGGCGAGGGCGCCGATGGCGGCTCCGCCGAGAATCGCGTAGACGAGCTTGCGGGACATTCGCTCCTCCGTGGTCGGGTTGGCTCGAACGTAGGCGGGGCGAGGCCGCGCGTCATCGGCCGGGAGAGCGAAGCTACTCATCCTCGCGGCCGATGCGTTCGCGCGCCGAGCGGGTTACGTTGCGCCGGTGCAGGCGCTGAGGAAGCTCCCGCGGGTCGACGTGGTGCTCGCGCTGCTGCTCGCGGCCTACGCGCAGCTGGAGATCTGGCATCCGGCCTGGGCGCTCGGCGTGAGCAACGTCACCGGGACGAAGGCCGTGCTCTCGGTGACCGCGCTGGCGATGACGCTGCCGGTTGCGGTGAGGCGGCGCTTCCCGCTCGCCGCGGTCGTGATCGTGATGGTCGCCACGGCGGTGCAGGCGGTCAGCACCACGCCGACCGAGGGCCTGGCCGGAATCATCGCCGGGCTGCTCTGTGTGTACTCGGTCGCGGCGTACTCCGACACGACGCGGGCGAGCATCGGCGCAGCGGTCGCCTTTGCGGCGATCGCGGCCCAGGCCAACAACGCGGGCGACCTGGCGTTCGGGACGCTGATCTTCGGCGGCGCGTGGCTTGCCGGAGCGACGGTGCGGCGTCGGCAGCTGCGCACTCGTGAGCTCGAAGCGGAGACCGCGCGGCTGGCGGTCGAGCGCGACACCGCCGTTGCTCGCGAACGGGCGCGGCTCGCGCGCGAGCTCCACGACGTGGTCGCGCACAGCGTCAGCACGATGGTCGTCCAGGCCCAGGCCGGAGACTCGCTGCTGGAGGCACAGCCCGAGCGCGCACGCGAGGCGTTCGCCTCGATCGAGCGCAGCGGCCGCCAGGCGCTGATCGAGCTCCGGCGCCTGCTGGGCCTCCTGCGCGACGAGGGAGAAGGCGCTGATACCGCACCGCAGCCGGGGCTCGACCAGCTCGACGGCCTGATCGAAGGCGTTCGCGCGGCCGGCCTCGACGTCGAGCTGCGCGTACACGGCTCGGATCGCCGGCTCCCGCCGGGAGTCGACCTCGCCGCTTACCGGATCGTGCAGGAGGCGCTGACAAACGCGCTCAAGCACGCCTCGCCGAAGCGGGCCGCCCTCGGTGTGCGCTACGGCGCCCAGACGGTGGAGCTCGAGGTGACGAACGGCGTCAACGGCGAGCGGCCGGGCCAGGGTCACGGCCTCGTCGGGATCCGCGAGCGCGTCGGCCTCTACGGCGGCGAGCTCGAAGCCGGCACTCAGGG
>DATIOF010000158.1:0-15958 GCA_035473395.1 Gaiellaceae bacterium | reverse complement strand
CACCGCGCGAGCTTAGGCGGCGGAGACTTCCTCCGTCTCGGAGCCCAGCTGTTTCTGCCACCAGTCCGACTCGCGGCGCTGGATTGCGGTCTGCGCGTTCGCGACGTAGGCCGCGAGCTCGCGCTCCTGGTTAGCGAGCCGTTCCTCCAGCTCGGCCAGCGCCTCCTCGCGCTCCTCGAGCTTGTCGCCGCGGATCTGGACGTCGGCCTCGAGCTGGGCCTCTCGTAGCTCGAGCTCGCCCTCGCGGTCCTCGAGCTCCTTGAGCCTCCCGTGGAGGTTTTCCTCGAGCTGGGAAAGTCGGTTTTCGCGCCGGTCGCTTCGCTTCTTGTGCGACTCGGAGAGCGTCTCGAAGTTCGCCGCCTCGGCCTCGCGTGCGGCGAGCTCACGCTCCCGCTGGTCGAGCCGGCCGGTCCACTCGTCGAGGTCCCGGCCGCGGTTCGCGTCGCGCTCGGCGTGGGAGATCGAGGCCTGGAGCCGGTTCAGCTCCGCCTCTCGCGCGGTCAGGTCCAGCTCCCGCCGGTCGAGCTCGGCGAGGCGTGCGACCGCCTCCTGGGCGACCTTGCCCTTGTCGGCGAGTTCCCGCTCGAAGCGCTCGGCGTCGTCGCGCAGCTTGTCCTGCTTCATCAGGATCTGGGCCTCGCGCTCGCCGATTGCCTCGTCGCGAGCAGCGATGCGCGCGGCCTCCTTCTTCAGGTCGCCCTCGCGCTGGCCGAGCCTGCGCTCGCGCTCCGAGAGCTCCTTGTCGCGTGCGCGCCACTCGTTCTCGCGCTTGGTGAGAGCCCGCTCGCGCCCATCGAGCCTCGCCGTTCCGGCCTGCTCGCGCGTGGCAACCTCGCTCTCCTTGCGCGCCACCTTCTTCTCACGGTCGTCGAGCGCCGCACGCGCTTTCGTCAGCTCGGTCGAAGCCTTCTCGCGCTGACGGTCCGCGCCCTGCAGGTCGCGCAGCCGTTTCTCCGCAGCCTCCTGGTGCTCGGCCGCGAGCGCCTGCTCGGCAGCCAGCTCGGCCTGCAGCTCGGCCACTCGCGTGTGCTCGGCCTCGATCGCCTCTCGCTGGTCGCGGACGCGCCGCTCGCGCTCCTCGAGCTCCGCCTCGAACTCGGCCAGCTTCGCATCGCGCTCGTCCAGGGTCAGCGCGCGGTGGGCGAGCTCCTTCTCGGAGCCGACGTTCTGCTCGTAGGCGTGTGAGCGTTCTTGCAGCTGGTCGCGCAGGGTCGCTTCGCGTGCCTGCGCCGCTTCCAGCTCGTCCTTCAGCGCCTGCACGTCCGGGCCGCCGACACCGACCTCGAACGTGTCGCCGTTTCCGCCGCCGGCCGGACGCGCCGTCAGCTCGAAGCGCAGCTCGACGTTCGTCGGCCCCTGCGATTCGGCCTGCGTCCCGTCATCACCCTCCCGCCGGCGCTGCAGCTGAGCTCGCAGGCCGGTGCCGAAACCCTTCTCGGTCTCGGCCCCCTGGTTCTCGGGTGTGTCGGACATCGTCGCCTCCGATTCCGGTTAGAAGATCTTGGAGAGGTTGAGGAACGCCGGCCCGAGGATCACGAGGAACATGGCCGGGAAGATGAAGAGCACGGTCGGGAAGAGCATCTTGATCGGCGCCTTCATCGCCTTCTCCTCGGCCGCCGCCTGGCGCTTGAGGCGGCTGTCGGTCGCCTGCACGCGCAGGATCCGCCCGAGAGAGATCCCGAGCTGGTCGGCCTGGATGATCGAGCGCACGAAGCTCGCGAGCTCGGGCGTGTTCGTGCGGTCGGACAGCTTCTTGAGCGCGTCCTGGCGCGACTCGCCGATCCGGATCTCGCCCAGCGTGAGCGCGAACTCGTCGGCCAGGGGCCCGTGCATGTGCTCGGTCAGCTTCGCGATCGCGCCGTCGAAGCCCATCCCGGCCTCGACGCTGACCGCCATCAGGTCGAGCGCGTCGGGCAGCTCGGCCCGGATCCGGTCCTTGCGGGAGCGCGCCTTCCCGGAGACGACGAAGTCGGGGGCGATGAAGCCGAGCCCGGCGAGTGCGATCGCGGCGAGGAGCACGCCGCCCGGCCCGGCGGCGGCGCCGCCGAACAGGGCTCCGAGCGCGAGCCCGCCGAGCGCCAGCGCCGACTTGAAGGCCAGGAAGGTTGTCGGCGAGATCTTCCGGCCCAGGCCGGCGGCGAGGAGGCGAGCGCTGACGCCCTCGACCGTCGTCCTGGGGTGCAGCTTCAGCGTCCAACCTGCAAAGCGGTCGCCGAGCGGAGCGAGCACGCGCTGGCTGAACGGCATCTGCTGCTGGCCGAACGCCGCACGGAACTTCCCGTAGGTCGCGGCGCGGTTGACCGAGGAGCGCCGCTCCCGGGCGGGCAGCGTCACCACCTCGCCGATCAGGTAGGCGGCTCCGGCGAGGCAAAGAACTCCGAGCACGATGAAGATGAACATCTGCGGCTACCCCCGGAAGGAAACGAGCTTTTTGAGGATCAGGGACCCGAACGCCATCATCACGAGGCCGACCATGATCAGCGTGTGGCCGGTGGATGTGTTGTAGAGCGGGGCCATGTAGGACGGGTTGAGCACGGTGAGCGCGAACGCGATGAAGAACGGCAGCGCGATCAGGACGTAGGCCGAGGCCCGGCCCATCGCGGTCAGGCCCTTGATCTTGCGGGCGAACTGCTGCCGCTGGCGGACGGTGTCTGCGACCATGTCGAACAGGCCTGCGAGGCTGCCGCCGACCTGCCGCTGGATCGTCACCGCGGTGATCACGAAGGAGAAGTTCTTCGAGCCGATCCGCTCGGCCGTCTCCGAGAGCGCCTCGTCCATCGGCCGTCCGAGGCGCGTGTCGGTGAGGACGCGGGCGAGCTCCTTGCTCGCCGGCTCGTGGCCCTCGTCGACGATCGTCTGGATGCCTTGCTTGAAGCTGTGGCCCGCCTTCAGCGAGGCCGCCAGCGTGACCAGCAGGTCGGGCAGCTGGTCATCGAAGGCGTTCATCCGGCGCTTCGCCTTGAAGGAGACGAACAGGTAGGGGATCGCGCTGCCGACGGCGAGGGCGATCAGGATCCCGAGCGACGAACGTCCGCTGACCGCTGCGAAGAAGGCGGCGACGAACCCGCAGCCGACGATCAGGTAGGCGAACTCGACCGTGCGCAGCGGCAGGTCGGCCCGTTCCAGCTTCCGCTGGAGCCTGTGCCAGATGCGCCGGTGGCCGAACGCCTGCTCGGTCGCGCGGAAGAGGCCGCCGAGCGCGGCAAGGCGCTCGCCTTTCTCCGCCTTGCGCGTCGTGCGGGAGCGCTCGACGTGCGGGGCGAGGCGGGTCTTGACCCACGACCCCTTGCCCGAGGAGAACAGGAACCCACAGGCCGTCAGCACGAGGAAGGCGACGAGCATGGTCAGCAGCAGGCCGCCGACCGGTGAGTAGAGAGGGCTCGGCAGCGCGCTGCCGCCAGAATCCTGCGTGGGGGTGCCCGGGACTCGCAGGTCGGTCGACGCCGCGCCTTCGGGGTTCAGCGCAACGCGCAGGTGCACCTGCTCGCCCGGCCTGGCGGCGGTGACGTACTCGACGCGCCAGGTGCGCTTCAGCTCGCTCGCGATCGACGAGTAGACCGCGTTCAGGCTCGCGCTGGTGGCGGCGGGCTTGAAGCTGCCGCCCGTCACCTGGGCCATCTGCTTCAGGGGTGCCACCGTGGCGCCGTCTCCGCCGATCGCGATCGGGTAGACGAGCGTGCCGGTCTCATGCGCGGTTGCCAGCGCGTCCTTCAGAGAGGTCTGGCTGGAGACGTCCTTGCCGTCGGTGAGCAGGACGATGACGCGCGCGCGGGCGACTTGTGTGCGCAGCGAGGACGCCGAGAGCTGCAGCGCGTCGTAGAGCGACGTGCCGTTCTTGGAGTCCACTCTGAGCAGGCGCAGGGCGTCGTCGGCCTCCGCGGTCGACTGCGTGAACGGGGTCAGCTGCACTGCCTTCGAGCCGAACCCGACCACGGAGACCTTGTCCGAGGGGGCCTTCGTACGCAGGAATGCGCGAGCGGCCGCGAGGGCATCCGCGAGCTTCGTCCCGGCCATCGAGCGCGAGCGGTCGATCGCGATCACGACGCTCTTGGTCGCGGCAAGGTTGACGGCGTGGAGGCCGACGACCCGGTTGCCGTTCTCGGTCAGCGTCGGCGGGGCCGCCGTCGTGGCGACCGGCGCGACCACGGTGACGCGAACCGTCGGGTAGCCGCTCGTGTCGATCCCGCGCAGGCTCAGGGAGGCGCCGGCCGCGACGGGGGTGACGAGGGCGGCGATGACGGCGGCGACGAGGAGGCGACTCGCGCGGCGGCTCACTCGAACCCGCCGTAGTTCGCAGCTGCGTAGTTCGGCCGGAACGTCGCGTTGTCGCCGAAGAACGACGGCGGCAGGGCGACCCCGTTTGCGGCCATCTTCTCGAGGAACTGCGGCTTCAGGCCTGTGCACTCGAGCGGATTGAGCAGGTTGACCGGCTTGCCGGCCTGCGAGGGGGCGTCCTCGTCGGGCGGCTTGGCGATGTAGACGTCCTGCAGGGTGATGACGTCGGACTCCATCCGCAGCACCTCGGTGATGTGGGTGACGCGTCGAGAGCCGTCGACCAGGCGCGAGATCTGCACGAGCAGGTCGAACGCGCTGGAGATCTGCTCGCGGATCGCGCGGTGGGGCAGCTCGACGCCGGCCGTCATGACCAGCGTCTCGAGCCGCGACAGCGCGTCGCGCGGAGAGTTGGCGTGGATCGTGGTCAGCGAGCCCTCGTGGCCGGTGTTCATGGCCTGGAGCATGTCGAGGGTCTCCGCGCCGCGGACCTCGCCGACGATGATCCGGTCGGGGCGCATGCGCAGGGCGTTGCGGACGAGCTCGCGAATGCGGATCTCGCCCTCGCCCTCGATGTTCGGCGGGCGCGACTCCAGCGTGATCACGTGGTCCTGTTGGAGCTGGAGCTCGGCCGCATCCTCGATCGTGACGATGCGCTCGTCGTTCGGGACGAAGGCGGAGAGCGCGTTCAGCGTCGTCGTCTTACCGGTGCCGGTACCGCCGGAGATGAGGACGTTGAGCTTGCCGCGCACGCACGCGGAGAGAAACTGCGCCGCCTCCGGCGAGATCGAGCCGAAGTTGACCAGGTCGTCCATGGTGTACGGGTCGCGCGAGAACTTCCGGATGGTCAGCGTCGGCCCGCGCAGCGAGAGCGGCGGGATGATCGCGTTCACGCGGCTGCCGTCCGGCAGGCGGGCGTCCACCATCGGAGAGGCCTCGTCCACTCGCCGGCCGACCTGCGAGACGATCTTGTCGATGATGCGCAGCAGGTGCGCGCCGTCGACGAAGGCGGCGTCGGCGAGCTCGATCTTGCCGTTCCGCTCGACGTAGACGCGGTCGTGGTTATTGACCATCACCTCGGTCACGGTGTCGTCGCGCAGCAGCGGCTCGAGCGGGCCGTAGCCGAGGATGTCGTCGGTGATCTCGCGCGTGACCTGACGCCGCTCCTCACGGGTCAGCGGCGTCCGGTCAAGCGCAAGCTGCTCGGTGACCACGCGCAGCACCTTCTCGGCGAGGTCATCGTTGGAGGACTCGTCGGCGTTCCCCGCTGCGTACAGCTGCGGGCCGAGCTTCGCGATGCAGGCATGGTGGATCCGGCCTTTCAGCTCCCCGTACGGGTCGGCAGGCCGGCGCTCGGGCGCCTCGGCCTGACCGCCGACGAGCACGTCGAGCTCCGGTCCGTGGCCGTTGGTCGAGCCGTTCGGGCGATGGAGGCGGTCGTGAAGGCCCATCGCGCTACGCCCTCGCCAGGGTCGCCATGAACTTCTTCTTCTGCTTCTCCACGGCCTGGGCGGCGACGAGGTCCTTGGCCATCGCGCGGACGGCCTTCGAGAACTCGGCCTTCGGCTCGGCCAGCACGGCCGGGTTGCCACGGTTGACCGCGAGCGGGACGATGCGGTCGCTCGGGATCTCGAAGTCGATCTTCCGCTCGAGCGCCGACTCGACCTCCTTCGGCTTCATCCCGACCTTCGAGTTCGCCCGGTTGAGGACGAGCTTGATCCGGTCGGGCGGGAAGGAGAGCAGCTCCAGCGTCTGCAGGCTGAGCCGGACGTTCTTCAGCGTCGGTACGTCCAGCCCGGCGAGCAGCAGGAGCTCGTCGGTGCGGTCGAGGGTGGCCAGCATCGGCCCGTGGAAGAACGGCGAGGTGTCGACGACGATCACGTCGAACGACTCGCGCGCGACTTCGAGCAGCCGCGCCAGCTTCGCCTCAGTGACGAGCTCGGCGTCCTCCGGGCGCAGCGGCGCGGGGAGGATCTCGAGGCCTGAGGCGTGCTTGGTGGTGTAGCCGGCGAGCTTCTCCGAGTCGAGCTCACCCGGAGCGGTGACGAGGTCGTAGATCGTCTTCTCCGGCTCGATCCCGAGCATGATCGCCGCGTCCCCGAACTGCAGGTCGAGGTCCAGCAGCAGCGCCCGCTTGCCCCAGTGCTTGGCGAGCGAGGTGCCGAGGTTGGTCGCGGTCACGGTCTTGCCGGTACCGCCCTTGGGGGAGAAGACCGTCACGAGGCGGCCGTGCCGGCGCTGGTCGCCGGTCAGGCGCTTGGCCACGTGGCCGGCCTTGCGGATCGAGAAGACGACGTTGTCGGTCAGCTGCGGGAGCAGCAGAACGTCGGCGACGTCGTGCTCGAGCGCCTCCTCCAGCAGGGCCGGGGAGCCGTTCGAGGCGAGCAGGATCAGCGGCGCCCGCGTGTGCTCGCGGATCGCCGCCAGCTCGTTCACCGGCAGCGTGGCTGCGCGGGTCGCGTGCAGGACGACGTGCAGGTGGCCGCCGGTCAGCGTGGCCGCGGCCTCCGCGACCTGCGTGGCCGACCCGACGAGCTCGACCTCGGGGTGCGCTCCGAGCGCCTCCCGGAGGTCCGGCAGCCCGTCGCAGTCACCCGTCAGGTAGATCCGGTTCGGGCTCTTGGTTGCGAATTCGTTGCCGTTGCTCATCGTGGCCTCCTAGGGGCCCAGCGTCTTCCGCTGGCCGGCGCTGAGGCCGCCAGTGAGGACGCTTTCGAAGCTGTCGAGGTGGTCAGGGCTGTCGGCGTCGTGCGTGACCGGCCGGAGCTCCAGGTGCCACCGGTCTGCGCCGGTCCCGCCGGCGTTGGCCAGCATGTACTGGATCTTCTGGGCCTGGCTGTCGGTCAGGGCCAGCATCACGGCGTAGTTCGAGCTCACCGAGGCGGTCAGCTTGCTGCCGGGCGGCGGGGCGGTCGGCGCCTGGAGCACCTTCAGGTTGCGAACGAGGACGCGGCTGAAGTAGAGGTCCTGGTCGCCCGGCTTCTTCAGGGCGGCGACGAAGTCGATGGTGTCGCCATCCTTCAGCGTGCCGGCGAGCAGCTGGTTCTGGTCGCCCTCGAGCGAGACCGCCCGGAGCGTGCCGGACAGCTGAGCCCGGACGCCGACGTTGGTGCGCGGGCTGAAGCGCCGGGTGGTGACCTGCTCGCCCTGGAGCGTGGGCTCGGTGGCGACGAGGCCCGCCAGCTGGTCGGCGCTGGAGATCGCACCCGGCACGACGCTCTTGCGGGGAACGTCCAGCGGTGCGAGCTGGCCGGCGACGTCGGCGCCGCTGGCGCCGAGGGCAATGTCCTTCTTGGCAACGAGCACCGTCACGTGGTCCTCGCCGCGCTGAACGTGCCGCTTATAGCTGGTCACGTAGAAGCTCGTGAACAGGGCGGCCACAGCGGCGAGGGCGACCGCGATCATGATGTTTCTAGCTCGATATGCCATTGCTCCTTGTCCTTAGGTGAGAGGTCAGTCGATGAGGTTGACGACGCGGGCGCCGAGGTTGGGTTCGCCGGTTGCCTTGGTGACTGCGATACCGGTCCAGACGACTTCCGTGAACCAGCCGGTGAGGCTGCCGGAGCTTCCGTGCTCCGTGTGGGCGGTCAGGTGGAACCCGACCCAGCCGACGACGTGGTACTGGGCGTTTGCTCCGTTGCCGACGAGCGTGTCGTAGACCGGAAAGAGGAGCTCGGTCCCGATGCGCTGGTCGAGCGCGGAGCCGACCTGGGACGAGTTCCATTTCGCGCCGGGGTCGGAGTAGTAGTTGCCCAGGGCCATGTAGCCGTTCAGGCCGTGGAGGACCCAGTCGGCGAGGGTCGGCGGGCCGGTGCCGCCGCGGCTGCCGTCGATGTTGATCAGGTCGAAGGCGCCCGGTGCGCCGGTCTTGCCGAGCGGCAGGGTGGTGAGGTTGGCGCTGCCGAAGCAGGGGCACGACGGGGAGCCCTTCAGCTTGGGGTGCAAGAGGTTGACGCCGACCGGCGCGACGTACTTCGCCTGGTCCATCAGGCTTGCGCGCGCGGTCGCGTGTGAGCCCACGGTGACCGAGTCGACGCCGAAGAGCCTCGTGAAGACGCCCGTCGCCGGCCTGGCCAGCGTCACCTTGACGGTGTCGTTGGCCGCGAGACCGTTCGAGACGGTCACGCCCGAGGTTCCGCCGCCGTTCTTGGCCACGTACTGCACGGCCAGCGTGTTTGCGTTCGCGGGGTCGGACGGCAGCGCCTCTGCCCCCGCGAGCGCCGCAGCGTCGGCCGCCGACTGTGTCTCGCGGTCGGCGCGGTACCAGGACCCGATGTCGAGGACGAGCGCCGCCATGCCGAGCAGCACGACGAGAAGGACGAGCGTCAGGACCGTTGCCTGGCCGCGGTCGCTTCGAGCGTTCATTCCACACGCTCCGTGGTCGTGCTCGTAAGCCGGCCGCTCTTCACGACGAGCCCGAGCAGGCTGATTTGGTAGGGGTAGGTTGCGTTCACCGTGACGTCTGCGCCCGGCTGCCACGTCGAGGTGCACGAGGCCGTCAGGGTCGCCGAGCTGAGGTCTTTCGCGGAGTTGCGGATCGCCGTCTGGCAGTCGCCGACGGGGTCGGCCGACTGTCTCCCGACGGCCGCCTTGCGAGCTCCTGCGCGCGTGGCGTCCGTCAGTGTCACGTAGTTGTTGAACACGATTCCGAACTGGATCACCGCAAAGAGGAGCAGCGTGAGCACGGGCAAGACCAGCGCGAATTCGGTCAGCGCCTGGCCTCGCTCGGAACGACACTCGATTTTGCGGCGAATTGACTTGGTCACGGGAGCTCTTTCTCTGAATCGAGGTGGAGTGGGCCCCTTCGCGTGAAGGGGCCCCCTACCGGAGAAACTGCGGTCTTGCTAGCTCGGCAGAATGCCGGCGACGTTCGAAATAGCGGTGCGGACATGGGTGGAGAGGAGCGTGATCGCACCGATCACGGCGAGCGTGATCACGGCGAGAACCACGCCGTACTCCGCCATCGTCTGCCCCTCCTCGCGATTGCGGAGCGAGTAAGCGGCGGTCTGCACGAAAGTGAAGAGCTTCAGCATCTGTGTCACCTCCTCTCGCTGATCGATGCGCACGCGGTTGCGCGCGGAATTCCCGAGGAAAAAGTCGGGTGGTCGATGGAAAGGTGGTGTCGTACGAGCCGTTCGATCTTGCGGGCGATGCGCTTGGTCACGACCGGGGAAACCTCCGAAGGTGTCTCGGCGTGGCCGCGCCGCCTATGGCTCAGTTGCCGCCATCATCGTTTCGATCGAGCCGCCGGCTCATCCCTCGTGCAAGGGATCTCCGGCCACACTCCCTTGTTCGGGGGAGGGGCGGCCGGGGCTGCAACTCGATAGTGCTCCCAAGTCCGTAACGGCCCGCGGATGCCAACACCATGATCCGCGCCGAAGTGGCGGCCCACCGGCGCCCGACGAACGGGAGCAAAAGGCAATGCCACGACGGAAGCCCTTGACCAGGCGGTTGATCCAGCACCTTCTCCTGATCTCGCTCGCCAGGACGATCCTGACCGCCCTCGGTCGGGGACGGGCCTGGGACGAGTGGGACGAGCGCAAGCTGGCGAGCCAGCCGACGGAGCCGCGCAACCACAAGCGCCGCTTCGTGCAGACCCTCTCTTTCTGCGCCATCTTCTTCGCCGGGCTCGCGCTCTCCGCGGGTGCCGGCAACGGCGTCTACTCGATGCTCCAGGCCGACGGGACGACTCCCGCGGCGACGGGCGCGAGCGGCGCCTCCGGGCCGAGCGGCGCGACAGGCGCCACGGGCAAGACCCCGGCCTCGCAGCCCGCAGCGCGCGTCGTGATGGCGGCGCCGCAGGCGGCACCGGTCGTCCGGCCGACCGCCGCGCCCGCGCGCGTGACGGCGAAGGCCGCCACGGCGGTCGTCGCAAGGCCGCTGGCGACGCCGGCCGCCACCGAGAAGAAGGTCGCGATCGTGAAGACCCACGTCGCGCGGCCCTCGACGCGACAGACGAAGCCGAGCTCGAAGCCGCGGCACAAGGCGCCTGCGGCGCCCAAGGTGCCGCCGCTCGATCCCGAAGTCGCGGGATTCCCGACGGCGACGGTATGGCTGAACCGTGCCGCGCCCGACCCGACCCCGCCGGCCGCACGGCTGAAGCTGGGCTTCGCCCGCGAGCTCGTCCGTGACTCGCATGCAGCGCACGTGGACTGGGCGCTCGTCCTGGCGACGCTCCGGGCGGAGGGTCACAACGGGCGGGTCCCGGCCGGCGCAACCGTCCTGCGCTCGCTCGCTGCCAGGCTCGCCGGCTCCGGCGGCGGCAACAACGCGTGGGTCGCGGCGCTCGCCTACTCGAGCGACCCGTCGCTGGCCGACCGCGTGGTCGCGTTGCGGCACTACTACCGCGCTGTCGGGCTCACGAGCCTCGTCAACGGCCTGCTCTCGCAGAAGGCCGACCTGCAGGACCGCGTCCTGCACGACATGCGCCTCTCGATCTACCCCGGTGGGCGGCAGGACGTCGCCAAGGGTCACGTGGACGTCCGCGTGCTCGCAGTGATGCTGTACCTCGCCGAGGCCTACCACTCGGTGACGGTCTCGTGCCTGATCAGCGGCCACCACCTGTACGCGCGGCCGGGCGTCGTCTCGGCGCACATCTACGGGCGGGCCGTCGACATCGCTGCCCTGAACGGGGTCTCGATCTTCGGGCACCAGCAGCCTGGCGGGATCACCGAGCAGGCCGTCCGCAGCATCCTGATGCTGCCCGGCGGGATGCTCCCCGCGCAGGTCATCTCCCTGCTCGGCATGGGCGGGCCCTCGTTCGCCCTTGCCAACCACGCCGACCACATCCACGTGGGGTTCTAGACGTGCCATTGCCTCAGGTCGCACTGGCGAACGACGACGGACACGTCGTCTGCGCGCACTGTCTCCTCGCGGAGACGGCGCTCCACCGCCTGCGCGGCCTCCTTGGCCGGAGCGGCCTCTCCTCGGGCGAGGGGATGCTGCTCCGGCCGGCGTCGTCCATCCACACCGCCTTCATGCGGTTCCCGATCGATGCGGTCTTCCTGGACCGGGGGGACCGGGTGCTCAAGGTCGCGCCCGAGCTGTCGCCCTGGCGCATGGCTGCCTGCAAGGGCGCCCGCGCGGTGCTCGAGCTCCCGGCCGGCGAGGCCCAGAGGCGCGGGCTCAAGCCCGGGGTCTCGCTGACGCAGGTCTGGCGGAGCGCGCCGGGCGCAAGCCCGTCGCGACCGCCAGGCCCTGCCTCGGCTCGCCCGGGCTGACCCCTTTGGGCTAGCTGAGCGGTGTGCTATGAGGGGCGGATGAACGCCCCGGGCTCCGTGCTGGTGGTCGACGACGACGGCGACGTGCGCGCGCTGGTCGTCGAGCTGCTGACGCGCTCCGGCTACGACGTCAGCGAGGCGCCGAACGGCCGCGAGGCACTGAAGCTCCTCTTCGAGCAGCGGCCCGACCTCGTCCTGCTCGACATCTCGATGCCCGAGCTGGACGGCTGGGCGACGCTCGAGCGGATCCGGGAGGTGAGCGACGTGCCCGTCCTGATGCTGAGCGCGCTCGGCGCGGAGCTCGAGAAGGTACGCGCGTTGCGTGCGGGCGCCGACGACTACGTGACCAAGCCGTTCGGGCGCCAGGAGTTGCTCGCGCGGGTCGAGAGCGTTCTCCGGCGTGCGCCCACGCCAGAGGTCCGGGACGCTTACAGCGACGGCCTGCTCGAGGTCGACTTCTCGGAGCGCCGCGTACGGGCAGGCGACCAGCCGGTCGAGCTGACACCGCTGGAGTTCCGGCTGCTGACCGCCTTCGTCGACCATCCGCGCCAGCTGCTCACCCATGAACAGCTGCTCGAGCTTGCGTGGGGCGGCGAGCGCGGCACCTCGCGCGACCAGGTCAAGCTCTACGTCGGGTACCTACGGCGCAAGCTGTCCGCGACGGGCATCTCGCCCGAGGCGATCGAGACCGTGCGCGGCTACGGCTATCGCTATTCGCCGGGCTGAGCGCGCAGGAGCACGTCGACGCGTTCCTGCAGCTCCTGCGGGCTGAACGGCTTGCGCACGTAGTCGTGGGCGCCCGCGGCGAGGCCGTCGTTGACGTCTGATTCCTGCACCAGCGCGGTCAGGAGCACGATTCGCACCGTCGACGTCTCGGGGTCGCCGCGCAGCCGCCGGGTCAGCTCGAGCCCGTCGAGCTTCGGCATCGAGACGTCGAGCACGGCGATGTCGGGCCGCTCCCGCTTGACCAGCTCGAGCGCCTCCTCGCCGTCGCGGGCGCGGTGGACGACGTGGCCGCTGCGCTCCAGGGTGAGCGCGACGAGGTCGAGGATGTCGTCGTCGTCGTCGGCGACGACGATCACGCCAGGCTCGCTCTTGTCCACCCGGCGACTATAGGTTTCGACTATGGATCCGGCCACCGCTAGCTCGGTTGCCGCCCGGGCGCGCACGGAGAACTTCCCCGTCGCCTCGCTCCTCTTCCCGCGCGCGCTGCGCCCGCACCTGCGCGCGATCTACGGCTTCGCCCGCCTGGTGGACATGCTCGGCGACGAGGTGCCGGGTAACCGGCTCGCGGCGCTCGACGAGCTCGAGGCGCAGCTCGAGGCCTGCTACGACGGCGCGCCCACGTGGGAGCTGATGCGCCAGCTGCAGCCGACGATCCGCGCGTGCTCGCTGCCGTGCGAGCCGTTCCTGCGCTTGATCGAGGCCAACCGCATGGACCAGCGCATCTCCTCGTACGAGACGTGGCTCGATCTGAAGGACTACTGCGTGCACTCGGCCGACCCGGTCGGGCGGCTCGTGCTCGGGGTGCTCGGCCGCAGCGTCGATGCGGAGGCGGTCGCGCTCTCCGACGACGTCTGCACCGGCCTGCAGCTCGTCAACTTCCTACAGGACGTGCCGCGCGACCTTGCGCTTGGGCGCGTGTACCTGCCCGCCCAGGATCGACAACGCTTCGGGGTCGAGGAGCTCGACCGGCCGAGCCCCGAGCTGCGGCGGCTGCTCGAGTTCGAAGCCGAGCGGGCGCGCGCGCTGCTGGCCTCCGGCGAGGAGCTCGGAGTGCGGCTCGGCGGCGGGCGCGTCGGGCGGGCGGTCGCGCTCTTCGCGCGCGGCGGCCTGGCAGCGCTCGAAGCGCTCGAGCGCGCCGACTGGGACATCTTCAACGGCCGGCCTCGGCCCTCACGCGCGCGGCTTGCGCTGGCGGTGATTCGGTGACGGTCGACGCCGCCTACGCTGAGGTCGAGCGGCTCACGCGCCGCGAGGCGCGCAATTTCGCCTATGGGATCCGCGTCCTGCCGAAGGACCAACGCCGCGCGATCTCGGCGATCTACGCCTTCGCCCGCCGCGTGGACGACGTCGCCGACGGCGAGCTTCCGGTCGAGCAGAAGCGCGAGCGCCTGCACGCGCTACGGGACGCTCTCGACGCGGCTCCCGCCGACGCGATGTTCGTCGCACTCGCCGACGCGCGCTCGCGATACGGCATCCCGGACGGCGCGCTCCACGACCTGGTCGACGGCGGCCTGCAGGACACCGAGCAGGACCGCTACGCGGACTTTGCCGAGCTCGACGGCTATTGCAGGCGGGTCGCCGGAGCGGTCGGCGTGGCGTGCGTGGCGGTTTACGGCTCCGACGACGTCGAGCGCGCGGCGACGCTCGGGGTGGGGCTGCAGCTGATCAACATCATCCGCGACGTCCGCGAGGACTGGGAGCTCGGCCGCGTCTACCTTCCCCAGGACGAGCTGACCGCCTACGGCGTCGGCGAAGGCGACATCGCCGCCGGCCGCACGGGGCCCGAATGGCGGGCGCTGATGGCGTTCCAGGCCTCGCGTGCGCGGGCGCACCTGGACGAAGGGCTCGGGCTGCTCGAGACGCTCGACTCGCGCAGCGGCGCGTGCGTCTCGACCTTCGCGGGCCTCTACCGCGCGACGCTCGACCGGATCGAGTCGCGCGGCTTCGACGTCTTCGACGGCTCGGTTCGGCTCTCGTCCCTGACGAAGCTGCGGATCATGGGCGCGGGGTTGCTCCGATGAGGGTGGCAGTAGTCGGAGGTGGGCTCGCCGGCCTGAGCGCGGCGCTCGAGCTCGTCGACCGCGGGCACGAAGTGACGCTGCATGAGGCACGGCCGACGCTCGGCGGGGCGGTCCAGACCCTGCCGCGGCGCGAGGGCGACCCGGAGCCGCCGCCGGACAACGGCCAGCACGTCGCGCTCGGCTGCTTCAGCGAGTACCTGCGCTTCCTCGAGCGCGTCGGCGAGCGCGGCTCGGTGCGGCGGGTGCCGCTCGAGCTGCCGGTGCTCGACGAGCAGGGACGAAGCGCCTCGATCTCGCCCTCGGCGCTCGCACTGCTGCGCTACCGCCACGTCTCGTTCGGCGAGCGGCTGCGGATCCTGCGGGCGCTCGCGCGCTGGGGCGACTCCCGCGGCGAGACCTTCGCCGACGCGCTGAGAGCGCGGGGCCAGTCGCAGCGGGCGATCGACCGCTTCTGGGACGTCTTCATCCGGCCGGCGCTCAACCTGCGCAGCGAGGAGGCGAGCGCGGAGGCCGGCGACTTCACCGTCCGCACCGCGCTGCTCGGCGAGCGCAGCGACTCCGACCTGCTGCTGCCGGCACGGCCGCTCGGGGAGATGCACGGCGACGCCGCCGGGCGGGCGCTCGAAGCCGACGGTGCGGCGGTCGTCGTGGGCTCGCGGGTCGAGGCGCTCGGCGAGCTCGACGCGGACGCGGTCGTCGTCGCCGTCCCGCCCCGCGAGAGTGCCCGTCTGCTCGGCGAGCCGGAGCCGCAGCTCGCGGACTCGCCGATCATCAGCGTCCACCTCTGGTTCGACCGCGTGCTGCTCGGGTCGCCGCTGGCCGCGCTGCTCGGGAGCGACGCGCATTGGGTCTTCGACCGCGGCGCGCTGACGGGCTCGCCGCCGGAGCGAGGCCAGTACCTGACGGTCGTCTCCTCCGGTGCGCCTGAGCTGCTGGAGCTGCGAGGCCGCGAGCTGGTCGAGCGGATCGCCTCGGAGCTGACCGGACGGCTCGGCCCGGCCGAGCTGCTCTGGTCGCGCGTGAGCCGAGAGCCCGCGGCGACGATCGCGGTACGGCCCGGGAGCGAGGCGCACCGTCCCGGACCGCTCACGACTCGGCCGACCGTCACGCGCGCGGGCGCGTGGACCGGCACCGGCTGGCCGGCGACGATGGAAGGCGCGATTCGCAGCGGCCTCGCGGCCGCCCGCGCCCTGGCCCCGGCCCGCAAGGAAGTGGCCGCATGAGCGTCGTCACCGAGACCCGTCTCGACGCCGCGATCGACGCCGCTACCGCGCGGCTGCTCGAGCTCCAGCACGCGGACGGCTACTGGGTCGGCGAGCTCGAGTCAAACGTGACCATGACCGCGCAGCACCTCTTCTGGCACCACGTTCTCGGCCTGCGCACGCCCGAGCTCGACCGCAAGATCGCCAGAGAGCTCTTGACCCGGCAGCGCGACGACGGCACCTGGGCGATCTGGTTCGACGGCCCGGGCGACCTCTCGACGACCGTCGAGGCCTATGCGGCGCTGAAGCTCGCGGGCGCCGACCCCGGCCCGCGGGCGCGCGAGTTCATCCGCTTGAAAGGCGGGATCGCGAAGACGCGCATCTTCACCAAGTGCTTCCTCGCCCTGCTCGGTCAGTGGCCGTGGCAGCGGGTGACCCCGATCCCGGTCGAGCTCGTGCTCTTCCCGCCGGGCGCGCCGTTCTCGATCTACAACTTCTCGTGCTGGGCCCGAGGCAC
>DATIOF010000157.1:0-8258 GCA_035473395.1 Gaiellaceae bacterium | reverse complement strand
AGCAGCTCGCGCACGGCCTGGCGGCCCTCGTCGCCGTAGTCGCAGGTCAGCTCGTTGACGTACATGCCGACGAAGCGGTCGGCGAGCTCGGTGTCCAGCCCGCGGCCGAACTGCATCGCGTACTCCATCGCCTCTTCGCGGTTGTCGAGGCCGGCCTGGATCGACTCGCGCAGCACCTCCGAGAGCTCGAACAGGTTCGCGGCGCCGAGATCGCGCCGCGCGACGTTCGCGCCCAGCGGCAGCGGCAGGCCTGTCTCCAGCAGCCACCACTCACCCAGGTCGACGACCTTCTTCAGCCCTTCGGCTTCGTAGGTGAGCTGGCCCTCGTGGATTAGCAGCCCGGCGTCGGCACGGCCCGACTTGACCTCGTCGATGATCGCGTCGAACGGCACAGCCCGGTAGCGGAACGGCCCGAGGCACATCTTTAGGACGAGGAACGCCGTCGTCAGCTCGCCCGGGACCGCGATCTCGACGTCGCGCGCGTCCGCGGACGACATCTCCTCGCGTGCGACCAGGATCGGCCCGTAGCCCGAGCCCATCGACGCCCCGTGCGGCAGCAGGACGTAGCCCTCCTGCACGAGCGGGTAGGCCGCGAGCGAGATCGCCGAGACCTCGAGCTTCCCGTCCAGCGCCCACGTGTTCAGCGTCTGGATGTCCTTCAGGACGTGCTCGAACTCGAAGCGCCGCGGGTCGGTCTCGCCGGAAGCGAGACCCCAGAACATGAACGCGTCGTCGGGATCGGGGCTGTGACCAAGATGGATCAGCATCGAGCGCGGGAGGCTACCGCAATACCGCGGTACGCTGGACGGGTGCCGAAGCCCGGCCTGAGCGAGTCGATCCAGGACTACCTGAAGCAGCTCTACCACCTGCAGACCGGCGACGGCCGGGTGTCGGTGACGGCGCTCGCGCGGGAGCAGAAGGTCTCGCCCGCGTCGGCGAGCGCGATGGTCAAGAAGCTCGCCGCGCTGGAGCTCGTCGAGCACGCGCCCTATCGCGGGGTGCGCCTCACGCCGGCCGGCGAGAAGGTCGCGCTCGAGGTGATCCGGCACCACCGGCTGCTCGAGCTCTACCTCGCGGACACGCTCGGCCTGCACGTCGATGCGGTCCACGACGAAGCCGACCGCCTGGAGCACGTGCTCTCGGAGGAGCTGGAGGCGAAGATCGACAGCGCCCTCGGCTACCCGACGCACGACCCGCACGGGGACCCGATCCCCAACGCGAAGCTCGAGTGGCCTAAGACCTAGTTAGCTACGGCCGAAGAACCAGCGTTCCAGCGGCCCGAGCAGCTCCTCGCGCACGAACGGCCTGACCTTCGCGCCGCTGCCGTCCTGCTCCGAGACGACCGCGTCGTCCTCGAGCGCCTCGTTGGCCGCGACCAGCGCGTCGCTCAGCTCGAAGCCCTGGAAGACGTAGTCGTCGCGGCGGGCCTCGTCGCTGCGCCGGTGCTGCGGGTTGACCGCCCGCCCGACCGCCCAGGTCGCCCCCGGCAGCCGCTCGATCCAGATCACGATCCGCTCGGCCTCGCCGCGGTCGTCCACACCGTGCACCTCACGCTCGGCGAAGCGGGCGGCCGACGGCTTCTTCACGACTCGGACTCTAACGCCGTTAGCATCGCGCCAATGGGCAGGTTCTCCGACTTCTTCCGCAGCCCCTTCTCGTTCCTGTTCACGCGCTCCTCGCAGGAAGACCGGCTCGCGACCTACGTGATCCGCGAGCACGAGCGCGGACGCTCGCTCGACGACATCCTCGACGACCCCTACGTCCGCAACCGGGCGCAGCCGCAGCAGATCGCGCGCGTGCTCGACCGACCCGAGGTGATCCACGCTCTCGGCGAAAGCGCCGTCGCCGCGCAGCAGCAGAAGCTGAGTTAGAGCTCTCGCCCGACACTGCGCTCGCGCGCCCGCTCGAGCACGACCGATCCGACGGCCACGTCCCACGCCGCGAGGCCGTTCGACTTGAAGACGACGATGTCGTCGTCCGCCTGCCGCCCGGGCAGTTCGCCGGCGACGACCTCCTGCAGCTCGTGCACCTCGAGCCAGTCGAGCACGCCTGCCTCGACGGGCTCGATCAGGTCGCCGGACTCATGCTTCGCGTCCTCGATCGAGTCGCAACAGACGAAGGCAGCTCGCTCGAGCGCGACGTTGTCGAGCTCACGGCGGCGCGGATCGTTGGCCCCGACCGCGCAGACGAGGGCTCCCGGCCGCAGCCACTCGCCGCGCAGGACCGGGTCGCGCGAGGTCGTGACCGTCACGACCACGTCCTGCGAAGCCGGATCGCGGTGGCTCTCGCCCGGCTCGGCGCCGACCTCCTTGCAGAACTCCACCAGCGACTCCTCGGTTCGGCAGTAGGCGACGACACTCTCGATCGACGGCAGCGCCTCGCGGATCGCCGCCACCTGGCTGCGCGCCTGCCAGCCACAGCCGATCACGCCGAGCGTCGTGGCGCCCTCGCGCGCGAGGTGCTTCGCAGCCACACCGCTCGCCGCGCCCGTGCGCAGCTGGCCGAGCTTGTCCGCCTCGATCACCGCCACGGTGTTCGTCGTCTCGGTCTCGAACAGCACGACGACGAAGTGCACGCCGTCCCGTCCAGCCGCATAGGACTTCAGCCCGGCGAGCCCGAGCTCCCGGTCGACCGCCCACATGACGGCGAGGAAGCCCTCGTCCCAGCGCGTGCGCTGGCGCGGCACGTTCTCGATCTCGCCCGCGGCCAGGCGGCGGAAGCAGGCCTCGACCGCCTCGACGGCGTCGGCCGGGGTCAGCAGCTCCGCGACCTCCGCCTCGGTCAGGTAGAGCGGCACGTGCCGAGCCTAACTATGGGCCCAGGAGACGAGCGCCACGCCCGCAGCGACCACGGCGCCGCCGACCGCGAGCAGCAGCGTCAGCGGGCCGCCGCCCGAGGACGAGCTCGTGGGGGCGGCGACAGCCTGCGGCGCGGCCGTGGTCTCGTAGACGTAGACCGTGCGGTCGCGGCCGAGCGGATCGGGATTCGAGAGGAAGCCCTGGAACTGATCGGCGCGGACGAGATCCATGCGCGTGTCGATCAGACGCTGGAGCAAGGCGTCGGCCGGCAGCGGTCCCGATGTGCTCCAACTACGGGCGCCGCCGGGCGGAGTCAGCCCGCGCACGACGGCGTCGGGCCGGGCGACCAGGCTGAGCTTCGGCTCGCCGCCGCCGCTGACCACGATCCGACGGGTGAGCGGCTGCCGGTCGCCGAGGACGAACGAGAAGTGAACGGTGCGCCCGCCGAGCGTCCCACCGCTCGCCGCCGAGGGCGCGGAGGGGAAACGCAGGCTGCCCTCGACGCGCAGCGGCGCCGAGATTCGCGTCTTGCCGGGACGCTGGGAGACCGCGCCGTTGATCGTGACGTAGGCCGGTCGCAGGCGCCGGTGCGCCAGCGAGTCTCGCCGGGTGCGGTCGAGCAGCGCGGCCAGCTCCTTCGGTGAGCCCGCGCCCTGGAACGCGACCTCGGCGGTCGTCGTCGCATTGGTCAACGTCAGCTCGTAGCGGTCGCCCTCGCGCCGTGCGTCGAGCCGCAGCGGCAGGTACGGGCGCACCGGTCCGGGCCGGAGCTTCGCGTCCGAGACGAGCAGCCTTCGTTTCGCGGAAAACCCCGACCAGAGGATCTGCCCGCGACGCTGGCCCGGCTCCGACTGCGACCCGGGGCCCATGCGCACGTCCAGCACCGGCGCGCTGACGACGATCAGGTAGTCGCCGGTGCCGGTCAGGTGGAGCCGCTCAAGGGCCCGCACCGAGACGACGCGCCCGCTGCTGTCGACCCCGGTCCCGACCCGCTGGTCGGTGCTGGCGTGGATCTTGAAGGTCAACGTCGCCCAGGGCGGAGCTCCCCCCGTGGCGAGCGGCGGGCTCGGCGTCGGGTAGGGCGTCGGGCCGGGCAGGAGCACCTGCTGGATGTCGGCGAGCGCCCCGGCCGGCGCCAGCAGCGCCGCAACGGCGAGCGCCGGCAGCAGGCGCCTCATTGCGAGCGGGTCTGCGGGATCAGCGGCAGCGTCGCCGAGAGCGGGTCGTCCTGGACGGGCTGGTAGGTCATGTCGCGGAAGCGTGCGAAATAGACGTCGTCGTCGACGACTCCACGTGGCTGTGCTCGTTGAAGCCACGCTCGTCGCCGTTCGCGCCCTGGGTCGTGACCTGGTTGAGCGCCGCGGTGATCTTGGCCGGCTCGATCGAGCCGGCGTGCGCGATCGCGGCCAGCAGCACGTGCATGAAGTCGTAGGAATACATCGCAAACTCGGGCGGCTGGACGACCGCCTGGCCCTGCGAGTTCTTGACGCCCACCTGGTCGGCGCCGTAGGTCGACTCGTACTGCGACTGGAAGTTCGTGAACGGGCCCGTCCCCACCTCGGCGGTCAGCCGACCGCCGGCGAAGGTGAGGCCGTCCACCCAGTCGGGATGGTCGGCGAGCTGCTGGCGGATGAACGGGTCGGAGCCAGTCGGCGGCGTGTAGAACGGCACCTTCCAGCCGATGCTGCGGGCGGCCGAGAGCGCGGCAGCGATCGTGGGCGGCTGCCCCCAGACGAGCAGCGCGGTCGCTCCCGCGCGGCGCGCGCGCAGGATCTGCGGTGTCAGGTCGGTCTGGCCCGCGGGCAGCGTCAGCTTCAGCGCGACCGACTCCGGATTGCTGGAGAACGCGCGACCGATGTCTGCAGCGCCCTCGCGCCCGTAGCCGCTGTCGTCGGAGAGCAGCCCGACCTTCAGCTTCTTCGGGATCAGGTACTCGGCGTAGCGGAAGGCGATCCCGTGGTTGGTCGGCGCGATCCGGAAAACGTTCGGACGGGCCTGCGCGTCGACGAGGCCGGTGCCGCCGTCGTGGGCGATGGCGATCGAGACACCGGCGCGCTTCGCGAGCTGCCAGGTCGCGTCCACGCCCGTGCCGTCGGTGACGATCGCGACCGCGCCCGCATCGATCGCGCGCCTCGCGTTCTGAACCGCCGTGCGCGCGGAGAGGTGATTGTCGTAGAGCTTGACCTTGATCAGGTAGCTCTTCGAGCCCACGCGGACACCGCCGCCGCCGTTCAGGTTCGAGGTCGCGAGCTCGACGCCCTGGCGGATCGTGTCTGCGATGTACGGGCTGCCCGTAACCGGGACGTCGACGGCGATCACGAGCCGGCCGGCCTCGCCGGACGACGATCCCTTGCCGCATCCCGCCACGAGCAGCACGAGACCGGCGAGAAGGAACGCGAGCCGGCGCACGGCCGAGAGCCTACAGACGGGCAGTTCCGAGGTACGCCTGCTGAACGACCCCGCTGGAAGCGACCTCGGCGGCCGAGCCCTCGGCCAGCACGCTGCCGGCCCCGAGCACGAGCACACGGTCGGCGACCCGGCGCACGACGCGCAGGTTGTGCTCGACGACGAGCACCGCGACCCCGCGCTCGCGAATTCGCTCGAGCGCGTCCGCGACCAGGCCGAGCTCCTCGCGCCCCGCGCCGGCGGCGAGCTCGTCCACGAGCAGCACCTGCGGCTCCGTCGCCAGCGCCGCGGCGAGCGCCACCAGGCGTTGCTGTGACGTCGTCAGCTCGGGAGTCGGCACGTCCGCGGCCCCGGCGAGACCGACGACCGCCAGCGCCTCGAGCGCCGCGGTCTCGGACGCCGCCTGCTCCCGCCGTGCGTGCGGCGTGGCGAGCGCGCTGCGGACGAGGCCTCCGTAGCGCCGGCGCACCGCCCGGCCTACGAGCACGTCCTCGAGCGCGGTCAGCTCGCGGAAGGCGGCAGTCGCTTGCAGCGTTCGCGCGATCCCGAGGCGGACCCGCTCGGTGGTCGGCGCGACCGTCACCTCGACACCGTCGATGACCACCGTGCCTGCGTCGGCGGGCTCGGCGCCCGCGATCAGGCGTAGCGCGGTCGTCTTCCCCGAGCCGTTCGGGCCGATCAGCGCTGCGGTCTCGCCGCGGCGGAGCTCGAGCGAGAAGTCGTCGACCGCAATCACGCCGCCGTAGGCCTTGCGGAGACCGGTCGCGGTGAGCACGGGCTCGTTCGGCCCTGGCGCGCCCGAGGGCGGTGTCGCCGGCCGCCGCTGCGGATGGCTTTCGCGGCGAAGACGGCGCAAAGCCCAGGGCAGCACGCCTTGCCCGCCGAAGGCGAGCACGAACACGAGCAGCAGCGCCGCAACGGCGGTGTCGAAGCGCTCGAACGGGAGCTGTAGTGCCCGTGCGAGCGGGCCCGCGGCGAGGCCGATCAGCCCGAGCACGATCACGCCGGCGGCCGGCCCCAGCGTCGCGGCCGCGCCGCCGAGCAGCACCGCGACGAGCAGCTTGAAAGAGAGGAACGGGTCGTAGCTGACCGGGTCGGCGACCGCCTGCAGCTGCACCGAGAGCCCGCCCGCGAGCCCCGCGATCGCTGCCGTCGCCGAGAAGGCTCCCAGCCGCCGCCACCCGAGCCGCACCCCCAGCGAGGTCGCCAGCGCGGGCGCCTGTCGGAGGGCGGAGAGCTCGAGCCCCGGCGCGCCACGCCGGATCGATGCGACCGCAAGCGCCGTCAGCGCGGTCAGGGCGAGCGCCACCTCGAAGTGCACGGTCGGCGTGGCGTCGAGCCCCAGCAGCGAGCGCGGCGGCAGGATCAGTCCCTGCGAGCCGCCCGAGACCGACGGGAAGGCGAGCAGAAAGAGCCACACAAGCCACGCGAGGAGCCAGGTGCTTACGGCGACGAACTCGCGCCGCAGCCGCACCACGGCGCCGCAGAGCAGGCCCGCGACCAGCGCCGCCGCGGTGCCCGCGAGTACCGCCGGCTCGAGCGCCCAGCCCGAGCGCGCGACCACCAGGGCCGAGGTGAACGCGCCGATCGCCATGAACGCCCCTGTGCCGAGCGACGGCAGGCCCGCCGGCCCCACTGTCAGCCCGAGCGCGGTCGCCGCGAGCGCGAGGTAGGCGGTGTCGGCGAGCGCGTCGACGCGCACCCCCGGCAGCGAGAGGAACGGAAGGGCGGCGGCGACCACCAGGGCCGCGAGCGCGAGCCAGGCCGGAGTGCTCCAGCGGGCGCGCGCCTCGCCGGCCGCGCGCCGCAGCTCGACGGCGGTCTGCTCGAGCACGCTCACTCCCGTTCCTCGAGCGCCTCGGACGAGGGCCACAGCGAGATCAGCAGCAGCACGAAGGCGAGCGGCAGCACCTCGCGGTAGGACGGCCCCAGCTGCCAGCCGCCGATGTGGACGTTCGCGATCGCAGCCTCGACGACACCGAGCACGAGGCCGGCCGCGAAGGCCCAGAGCGGTGGCCCGAAGCGCACGGCCAGCGCAGCCACGAGCCCCTTCAGGCCGAGCAGCGTGCCGGTGTTCGCGTTGACCGCCTCGCCCGGGGCGGCGGCAACGGCGGCCAGCATGGCGATCGCCCCGACGAGCGCGAAGGCAAGCGTGACGAGCAGCTCGACCGGGACGCCGACGACCCGCGCGCCCTCGCGGTCGTCGGCCACCGCGCGCAGCGCGCGCCCGTAGCGCGTGCGCTCGAGGAACCACGCCGAGCCGAGCGCAAGCGCGATCGCCAGCCCGGCGACGAAGAACGCACGCGCCTGCACCTGGGCTCCGCCGAGGTGGATGTACCCAGCAGTGCCGACGCGGTGAAACGGCAGCGGGTCCGGGAAGACGTAGCTCGAGCGCTGGAAGGTGGCGCCGATCACGGCGCGGATCGCGAACGCGACTGCAGCGGTCCCGGCGACCCAGCCGATCGTCGAGCCGCGGCTCACGTAGGGCTGGACGAGCCCGACGTAGGTCGCCGCCCCGGCGAGCACGCAGACGGCGAGCCCGACCAGGATCGCGAACAGAAAGCGCGGCTCGTGCGCGCCGGACTGGCTCACCGGTGAAGTGCCGGCCAGGACGAGCAGCGTGGCGAAGATCCCGAGCCCGACCAGGTCGCCGAAGGCGAAGTGGATGATCCCGGTCAGCCGGTAGATGAGCGAGTACCCGGCCGCGAACAGCCCGTAGACACCGCCCGCGGCAAGCCCCGAGATCACCACCTGAAGGGCGATGGTCACGGCCGAACTCTGTCGGGTCCGCGTGACGGCTGGCGGGAGAGCGGCCGCAGCCGTTGACGCAGACCCACCGAGCATGGCTACCCTCGGCCGATGGCAGTCCCGCCGATTCCATCGCTCTCCGCATCACAGCTGGCGACGCTGGCGGCGCTGGGCGAGGAGCGGACGGCAGATGCAGGCGACGTGCTGTACCGGGTCGGAGATGCCACGTATCCGTTCATCGCGATCCAGGAAGGCGAGGTCGCGATCCTCGATGCCGCCGGGAACGAGATCGTCCGCCACGGCGCC
>DATIOF010000156.1:0-12137 GCA_035473395.1 Gaiellaceae bacterium | reverse complement strand
CCCTGCTCGTTGATCTCGTGGATGATCTCGAAGATCTTCTCGACGAAGATGGGCGCCAGCCCCATCGACGGCTCGTCGAGCATGAGCAGCTGCGGGCGGGCCATCAGCGCCCGGCCGATCGCGCACATCTGCTGCTCGCCGCCGGACATCGTCCCGGCCCGCTGGCTCTTGCGCTCGGCAAGCCGCGGGAAGAGGCTGTAGACGCGGTCGAGGTCCTCGCGGATCCCCTTGCGGTCACTGCGCTGGAAGGCGCCCATCTCGAGGTTTTCGATCACCGACATGTGAGGGAACAGCCGCCGGCCCTCGGGCGACTGCGAGATGCCGAGGCCGACGATCTCGTGCGGCGGCCGGCGGGTGATGTCCTGGCCGCGGAAGCTGATCGACCCCTCACGCGGCTGGTTGAGCCCGTTGATCGAGCGCAGCGTCGTCGACTTGCCGGCTCCGTTCGCGCCGATCAGCGTGACGATCTCGCCCTCTCGCACGTCGATCGTGATGCCCTTCAGCGCCTCGATCGTGCCGTAGAAGGTGTGCATGTTCTCGACCTGCAGCAGGAGGTCGCCGGTCGAGCGCTCGCTCATTGCGTCGCCCCCTTCCCGAGATAGGCCTCGATCACGCGCTCGTCCTTCTGAATCTCCTGCGGCGTGCCTTCGGCGATCTTCTCGCCGTAGTCGAGCACGGTCACGCGGTCGGAGATCCCCATCACGACCTTCATGTCGTGCTCGATCAGCAGGATCGAGACCGGCCGCTCCTCGCGCAGCTTGGAGACGAACTCCATGAAGGTGACCGTCTCCTGCGGGTTCATCCCCGCTGTTGGCTCGTCGAGCAGGAGCAGCTTGGGCTCCGTCGCGAGCGCGCGAGCGACCTCGAGCCGCCGCTGGTCGCCGTAGGAGAGCGACTCGGCCAGCTCGTCGTCGACCCTGCCCAGGCCAGCGTAGGTCAGCAGTTCCCGCGCGCGCTCGCGCGCCTCGCGCTCCTCACGGCGGACGCGCGGGAGGCCGAAGACCGAGCCGAGGATCCCGCCCGAGAGCCGGGCGTGCATGCCGACGAGGACGTTCTCGAGCGCCGTCATCTGATTGAAGAGCCTGATGTTCTGGAAGGTGCGGCCGACGCCGCGCTCGGTGATCGCGTGCGGGGGCTTGTTCGTGACGTCCTCGCCGTCGAAGGTGATCTCGCCGTCGGTGACCTTGTAGAGGCCGGTCAGGGTGTTGAAGAAGGTCGTCTTGCCGGCGCCGTTCGGACCGATCAGGCTGACGATCGCGCGCCCCGGGATCGTGAAGGTGAGATCGTTCACGGCGACCAGGCCGCCGAACTCCTTGCGCACCTCGGCCGCGACGAGCAGGTCGGGGCCGGCTGGCGGTGCCGGAGGAGTCGCCGTCGTGGTGGGCTGCTCGCTCATCCTCTGGGTATCGGGCCGCCCGACCCGCGCTCGCCCGCTCCGGGCTCGTTTGCGCCTCGCATCTCGTAGAGCGGCTCGTCGAGCGCGCCGCGCGTGCCTTCCTCGATCTCGCGCTTCCGCCGCGCCTCGGGGATCAGGCCCTGCGGGCGGAACATCATCATCAGCACGATGATGATCCCGTAGATCCCGAACTGGTACTTCGCCACCTCGATCTGGTGGCTCTGCGGGAAGATGTTGTTGTTCAGCCAGGTGCCGATGTTGGCCAGGCCCTCGACGTTCAGCCACGACAGGATCACGCCTGCGACCACGACGCCCCAGATCGAGCCCATCCCGCCGAGGATCACCATGCAGAGCAGGAAGACGGAGATGTTGAAGCTGAACTGGCTCGGGAAGGCGCCGGCGTTGAAGCTGGCGATGAACGCGCCCGCCGCGCCGCCGAAGAAGGCGCCGATCGCATAGGCCCAGGTCTTCGTCCGCATCAGCGGGATACCCATTGCGCCGGCCGCCGTCTCGTCCTCGCGGATCGCAATCCAGGCCCGGCCGAGGCGCGAGTCGCGCAGCCGGATGCAGCAGAAGATCGTCACCAGCAGGAGCGCGAGCGCGGTCCAGAAGAAGAGCCGGTCGGCGGTGAACTCCTGCGAATAGGCGGACGGCAGGCCGACGGCGGTATGCAGGCGGTTGCCGAACCCGGGCGAGTCGATCGGGCTGATCCCGAAGGTGCCGTGCGTCAGGTCGAAGCCGTGCAGGCTGTCGGCGTTGCGCACGAACTGCGGGATGATCTCGCCGAAGCCGAGCGTCACGATCGCGAGGTAGTCCCCGCGCAGGCGCAGCGTCGGTAACCCGATCAGGACGCCCCCGTACGCCGTCAGCAGGGCGGCGATGATCAGGACCAGCCAGATCGAGATGTGGATTCCGCGCGCGTCGCGGCTGATGCCGACCGAGCCGAAGTGGAAGTTCACCTGCTGGAACTGGCCCGAGGCGAGCCAGCCGGCCGTGTAGGCGCCGATCGCGTAGAAGGCGACGTAGCCGAGGTCGAGCAGGCCGCAGTAGCCAACCACGACGTTCAGGCCGACGGCCATCGTCGTGAAGACGAGGATCGTGACCATCGAGCGGACCGAGGGGAAGGAGTAGATCAGCGGCACGTTCCCGGTGGGCAGGCTCGAGAGGTAGAACGGGTAGAGGATCGCGATCGTCAGCAGGATCACGATCGGCGTGAACGTCCGCACCGGGCCCGGCAGCTTGCGCCACTCGCCGCGCAGCGTGTTCACGCCGCTGCGGTTCGCCGCCTGCGAGCGGTACGAGCGGTAGGCCCCGCGCGCGCGGTCTCGGCGGCGGGCCATTACCCGCCCTCCGGCGTGCGCTCGCCGAGCAGGCCCTCGGGCCGGAAGACGAGGATCGCGATCAGGATCCCGAAGACGATCGAGCGGGTCCAGTCACTGCCCGGCGCCCACAGGAACGGGCCTTCGTTGAAGGCCTGGATCATCCCGATGATGATCGCTCCGAGGACGGCGCCCGAGAGGTTTCCGATCCCGCCGAGCACGGCAGCCGTGAACGCGATCAGGCCGAGCTCGAACCCCGTGTCGTAGCGGATGTTGAACTGGACGAGGAAGAGCACCGCCCCGATTCCGGCGAGCCCTCCGGCCAGGAGGAAGGTGAACGAGATCGTGCGGTTGACGTTGATCCCCATCATCGCCGAGGCCTCGGGGTCCTGGGCCGTCGCCCGCATCGCCTTGCCCTGCCTCGTGCTCTTCACGAGCCAGGTCAGGATGATCAGCACCGGGATGGTGACCAGCACCACGAACAGCGTCTGCCAGCCCAGCGATACGCCGCCCACCGTGACGGCGTTCCCGCCGGAGACGATCGGCGGAATGCTCCTGAAGTTCACGTCGAAGAAGACGAGCGAGATGTTCTGGACGATGAACGACATCCCGACGGCCGTGATCAGCACCGCCAGACGCGGGGCGTTGCGCAGGCGTCGATAGGCGATGAACTCGATCGACGCGTTCACCAGCGCCCCGAAGGCCATCGCGATCAGGAAGACGGCCAGCAGCCCGAACGTGATCGTGAGCGCGCCGGAGGTGCTGTCGAGGTGGAAGTGGTTCGTGATCAGGCTGCTGGCGAAGAGGCCCGTCAGGGCGAAGACGTCGCCGTGGGCGAAGTTGATCAGCTGCAAGATCCCGTAGACCAGCGTGTAGCCGAGCGCCACCAGCGCGTAGACCGACCCCTGCTGGAGCCCGATCAGGAAGATCGTGAAGAAGGTGGCCGGGCTGTGGACCAGGTTGTACCCCGTCCACACGAGAAAGACCGCGACGAAGCAGAGCCCGATGATCGACAGGACCGACGGCCGCTGCCTGCGTCGTCGAACCGCAGTTCCCTTCGTGGGCTGTTCGGAGCGAGCTTCCAGCGGAATCCTCGGGATATTAGAACGACGAGGGAGGGCGTCATAGCCCTCCCTCGTCGTTGGGTCGTCTTTGCGCTTCGGCCCTTTAGCCCGAGGCCTCGGCGCGCGCGGCGGCGACCAGCTTCGGGTCGGGCGCCGTCGTCAGGATCGTCTTCAGGTGGTTCGTCCCGGTGTAGATCGTGAAGAGCACGGCTGCGCCCTTCGCACCGGCGAGGTCACCGTTCTTGTTGAACCCGAAGGAGCCGATCAGGCCGTTGTTGACCTTGGTGGCGAAGACCTTCGAGATCACGTCGGAGCGGCTGCCGTCCGACTTGGCGATCGCGCCGAGCAGGACCTGAGCGGCCTGCGCGCCGAGGATCGCGTACGGGTCGACCGGCTTGCCGCCGAGCTGTGCCTTGAAGCCGTTGATGAACGTCTTCGCCGCACCCGTGTACTTGTCGATGCCGACGCCGGCGACGCTGAAGTACGAGCCGGCCGCCGACGGCGTCCCACCCTGCGACCGGTCGAAGATCGCGTCGGTGGTGAAGCCGTCCGGAAGCATCAGCTTGACCTTGGTGTTGTCGCCCAGAACCTTGACCTTGTCGTTGATCAGCTGGCCGCTGTTCTCGTCGATCAGCCCGCCGATGAAGACCGCGTCGGGGTTCTGGCCCTTGATGCGCGTGAAGAGGGCCTGGAAGTTGGCCTGCTTCGGGTCGTAGGCGGTGAAGCCCGTGACCGTCATGCCGGCCGCCTTGGCCGCGCCCGCGAAGTTCTTCGCGACGCCGAGGCCGTACGCCTCCTTGTCGTTCAGCACGGAGACGCGCTTGACGCCCTTGCTCTTCAGGAACGCCGCGTCGACCGCGCCCTGGTTCGGGTCGCTCGGTGCCACGCGGGCGTAGTTGCGCTTGCCGCTCGGGTAGTACTTCTCCGGTTCGTCACCCGCGCACGGCTCGGTCAGGCAGCCGTACGTGTTGGCGGGCGAGAGCAGGAGCAGACCGCCGCCCGGAGCCTGGTTCAGCACCGGGATCTCGATCGCCGCACAGCCCGAGTTGAACGTGCCGACGACGCCGAGCAGCTTGCTGTTCGACGCGTACGAATGCGCGTTCGCGCTGCACTTGTCGGGGTCCCACTTGCCGAGCTGGGCAGTCGAGTCGTCGCAGTCCTGGTAGCCGATGTTGTGGCTGCCGGCCTTCCAGTTCTGCTGGTCGAGCACGTACGCGATCGCCTTCGCCATCTGCACCGTCTGGGTGCGGGAGCCGCCCTGCTTCGGCAGGTCCGAGGCGATCAGGAAGTCCGGGCTGCCAGAGCCCTTGAACTGGATCGGCCCGCACGACGAGGCCGGAAGCGCCGTGACATTCCCGCCGCCGCCACCTCCCGTGCTGCCGCTGCTGCTCTTCTTGCTGCTACCGCAGCCCGCCGCAAGCAGGGCCAGCGCGGCAACGGCTGCTAGGAGCACTCCAATCGAAACGCGTTTCCTCACTCTTCCTCCTCCGTAGCCCGTGTCCGTATCCGTGTCGCGAAGTGCCCCGGCTAGGGCCGGAGAACGGCTTCGTCCGGGGCAGTATCGAGACAACGGCTGGCGCTTTCAAGCTCGAGGGCGCTCTCCCTGCCGCCCGTTAGAGCACGGGTGAACCCATGGTTCCCCCGTGAGCCCCCTCCTTGCTTCTCCGAAAGCGGGTCATAGGCTCGGCAAGAACGCGTTCTTGCCGAGCCGGCGAAACCCGCCGACTCCGCACGAAGTTACTGTTGTAAGGCGCCGAAGTGGCGGAACTGGCAGACGCGCCGGACTCAAAATCCGGTGGGGTGAAAGCCCCGTGTGGGTTCGATTCCCACCTTCGGCACTCGTCACTGTGTCTCACACGAGAGGGACGCCCGGATCTGGCTGCTCCCATCAACGTTGTGGATTGTCTGTGATCGTTTCGAGCCTGTGTCTGACACCGGGTGAGGAACGCCTTCGTAGGATGCGGCCGTGAAGGTCGGAATCCTCACCGGCGGGGGCGACTGCCCCGGCCTGAACGCCGTCATCCGCGCCGTTGCGCGGCGGTCGTTCAGCCGCGGGCACGAGGTCGTCGGCGTGCGCGAGGGCTGGCGCGGACTCGTCGACGGGATCTTCGAGCCGCTCGGCGGCAGCGAGATCTCCGGACTGCTGCCACGCGGCGGCACGATCCTCGGCACCTCGCGCACGAACCCGTACAAGCTCGACGGCGGCGTCGAGGCGGTGCTCGAGCGCTTCGCGGCCGAGGGCTTCGACGCGCTCGTCGCGATCGGCGGCGAGGACACGCTCGGCGTCGCGACGCGTCTCCACGCCGAGCACGAGCTCCCGGTCGTCGGCGTCCCGAAGACGATCGACAACGACCTCTCTGGCACGGACTACACCTTCGGCTTCGACACCGCGGTCTTCATCTGCACCGAGGCGATCGACCGGCTGCACACGACCGCCGAGTCGCACAACCGCGTGATGGTGCTCGAGGTGATGGGGCGGCACACGGGCTGGATCGCCGTCGTCAGCGGCATCGCCGGCGGCGCCGACGTGATCCTGATCCCCGAGCACCCGGTCTCGATCGAGGACACGTGCAAGGAGATCCAGCACCGGCACGACCGGGGAAAGGACTTCTCGATCGTCGTCGTCTCGGAGGGGTACGAGCTCGAGGGCGGCGGCGAGGAGGGCGGCGAGGTCGACGAGTTCGGGCACGTGCGCCTCTCGGAGCGCGGCGTCGGCGCGCGCGTCGCCCACGAGATCGAGCAGCGCACCGGCTTCGAGACCCGCGTCACCGTGCTCGGGCACGTCCAGCGCGGCGGCTCGCCGACGCCACGCGATCGCGTGCTCGCCACGCGCTACGGGCTGAAGGCAGCCGACCTCGTCCATGAGCGCCGCTTCGGGCGCATGGCCGCGCTGCGAGGGGACAGCATCGTCGACGTCTCACTCGAGGAGGCGACCGCGGAGCTGAAGACCGTGCCGGAGGACTGGTACGAGGTCGCGCGGGCGTTCTTCGGCTAGGAACCTAGAGCTTGTAGACCGCCACCCAGGGACCGTTCAGGTTGCGTGCGTCCTTGGCCACGTAGAAGACGCGCTTCAGCTTTTGCACGTGGTCGTAAAAGCGGGCCTCGAACGGGTAGTCCTCGCGCGCGGCGAGCACGCGGTCGGCGACGGCACCCGTGATCACGACGTAGTGGACGTCCTCGGACCGCAGCCGCGCCAGGTTGCGGTCCCGGTCGGGATGATCCTCGCTCGGCAGAGGCAGGTCGAGCTTCACCACCCGGAAGCTGTTGCTGAAGGGCGGCAGCGAGGGGTCGACCGCGATCCGGACGTTGCCGCCCACGTGCCGCTCGAACCAGTGCAGCGCCACCACCCGCGTGTCCGTTCGGGTGAGACGGGCGTCGTCCCGGATCGTCCACGTCAGCGGCACCACGAGCAGCAGCAGCGTCACCGGTGCGAGCGCTCGCATCCGCCCGGCCAGCGCGCCGAGCGCCGGCACGAGCGGCAGGACGTAGCGGTCGAAGTGCGCGCCGAGCGTGCAGAGGTCGAGGAAGTAGACGATCACGAAGGACGCGAGGATCAGGTCGTTCCTGCGCCGCTGCACGAGCGCGACGCCAAGCCCGAGCAGGCAGACGACCAGCGCCGGCCCGAGCCCGTTCCAGAGCCGGTCGAGAAAGGCGATCGGCGCGATGTGGTCGTGCTCGAAACCGAGCCAGCCCTGGCGTGCCAGCCGTTGCACGCGCAGCGCATCGCCGACCGCGCTCGAGAGGTGGACGACGAAAAAGGGGCTCGTCGCGCAGAAGGTCGCCGCTGCGGCGACGAGCCCGATCGCGAGACGCCGCCACTGCCGCCAGCCGGCGACGACCAGCGGCACGAGCAGAAAGATGCCCGGGTACTTGAAGCTCATGGCGAACCCGGCAGCCAGCCCGGCCAGCTCGATTCGCCCGGAGACCAGCAATGCGAGCGCAACCGCAACCGCGAGGGTCAGCGGCACGTCGGTGACGGCCATGCGCGAGTAGGCGACATGGGTCGTCTCGACCGCGACCGCGGCCGCCGCGACGGCCCCCGCGGCCCCGCCGTAGGCGCGGCTCCCCAGCCACCACGACGCCGCCACCGCACCGACCGCGAGCACGATCACGACGACCCGCGCGGCCAGGTAGGACGGATGTGACTCCCAGGCTTCGAACGGAGCGAGCACGTACATCAGCAGCGTCGGGTAGTCGAACCAGTGCGGGTCGAGCCCGCCACCGTGCGCCATGTGCCACGCGCGCGGGACGATGCTCTGCTCGTCGGGGCTGAAGAGGGCGAACGGGTGCGCGTAGTTGACGCCGACGACCCGCAGCGCCGCCGCGAGCGCGAGGATCGCCGCGAAGGCGACCTTCGGCCCGCCCCAGAGTGCCTCCGCCCGCCGTCGCGGCGGCGGAGCCTCAGACGTCGGGGTGGTTTCCGCCGACGAGCTCGGCAACGTTCCCGCCGGGCACGATCACGGCGTCCATCCCCGCCCGTTCCAGCTCGGCCACCTCGTCGCGGCCGCTGACCGGCAGGTCTGCGATCGCGAGCTTCCCGGCCGGCACGTCCTGAAGCAGGTCGAGCGCCCGCTCCAGCGGGCCCTCGTCACCGCCCTCGCCGGCGGCCAGCAGGAAGATCTCCGGATCGACTCGCTCGAGCGCCGCCTCGAGCTCCTCGTCGTCCCGCACCTCGACGGCGCACTCGAGCCCGAGCTCCAGCGCTGCGCGATAGGCGTTCTCGAGTGCGCCGTTCTCATCGGCCAGCTCGGCGAAGACGATCACGCACGCGTCGGCCTGAGCGGCCCGCGCCTGGTCGGGCGAGCCGTGCGGACGCCAGAGCAGCGGCAGGGTCGTCGCCTCGCGCACCGACTCGACCGCCGTGTCGAGGGTGAGCGCCTCTGCGCCCTGCTCCTCGGCCGCCCGAGCGGTTCCAGGATCGGCGACGGGCACGACGATCGAGATCCCGTCGCCCTCGGAGATTGCCTGGCTGAAACGCCGCGTCCCGGTCACCTGCCGGGATTCTGGCGCAAAGCTCGGCGTGGCGCCTACGCAGCTACCGGGCGGTGCTCGTACGCGTAGGGGTGCCGGAAGGCTTCGAGGGCCTGATCGCCCTGCACTGCGAAGGCGAAGTCCGGGAACTCCCCCGAGTGCCACAGGACGTGAACCGTGACCGGCTGCCTGGCCTCGGGGCCGTGGTAGACGAGCTCGACGCGGTGATCGATGTCCTCGCGCTCCATCAGGGTGACCGGGTACTCCACGTGCCTCAACTCCTTTACTGGGTCACCTACTTGAGACGTACGGAGCGGCACCTCCGAACTGACCCAAGCGGGTCAAATGAGCCGGGCGGCCCCAGGCCCCCACGTCGACTCGACCCCGTGAGTCGCCCCACGCTGGGGAAGAGGGCCCACCCGACTCACCATGCTTAGACGTTCGGCGACGCGCGACCGGTCTGACCCGCTTGCGTCATTCCCGCGCTCGAGGGTCAGACGCCGATCGGGTGCCAGACGGTCTTCAGCTCGAGGAAGGGCGAGATCTCCCAGGCGCTCTGGTCGTCCGCGGCGCCGCGGACGACGCGCTTGACGTTCTCGGCCGCCAGCCGCTCGAGCTCGGCGACGTCGCCGTTGGCGCCGGTGACGTCGATCGCATTCACGTCCATGTGACCCGCGAGCCAGGGCGCCAGCTCTTCGTGCAGGCCGGTGATGATGTTGACGACGCCGCCCGGAACGTCAGCCGTCGCGAGTGCCTCGGCCAGCTCGATCGCGGCGAGCGGGTGCGTCTCGGAGGCGACCGCCACGAGCGCGTTGCCGCCGACGAGCGCCGGGGCGATCCGCGAGACCAGCCCGGCAAGGGCCGGCTCCTCCGGCGCGAGGATCGCGACCACGCCCTGCGGCTCGGGCACGGTGAAGTTGAAGTACGGGCCGGCGACCGGGTTCGACGAGCCGAGCACCTGCGCCAGCTTGTCGGCCCAGCCCGCGTACCAGACGAAGCGGTCGATCGAGCGCTCGACCTCCTTCGGCCCCGAGCACAGGTCGGCGAACTCGGAGCGGCGGGCCTCGATCATCTCGGCGACCCGGTAGAGCACCTGGCCGCGGTTGTACGCGGTCAGCCCCGCCCACTTCGGGAACGCGCCTCGCGCCGCCCGGACCGCGTCACGCGCGTCCTTGCGCGAACCGCGGGCGACGTTCTGGCCCTCGGCTTCGTACGTGCGGCCCGACTCGGAGCGAGGGAACTCGCCGCCGATGAAGAGCTTGTAGGTCTTGCGGACGGGCAGCCGGCTCATTCCGAGGCTCCCGCATAGACCGGCGCGCCGAGCTGCTGCATCAGCCCCAGGTCGTCGCGGTGGTTCCAGATCTCGACGACCTTGCCGTCCGCGAACCGGAAGACGTTGATCCCGGAAAAGCGCATCGAACGCCCCGTCGGCTCGACTCCCGCCCAGGCGGCCTGGTGCGTCCCGGTCGCTGTCCAGCGGCCTGCCACGAGGTCGCCGTCGGCGAGGATGAAGTCGACGTCCCAGGTGAGATCGGGAAAGGCGGCGCGGAAGGCGGCCGCGATCTGCTTCTGGCCCTCGGCCCCGGACTCGGGCTCGCCGCCGCGAAAGTCGTGGCGGACGTAGTCGTCCGCGAACAGCTCGTCCGCGACGTCGAGATTGCCGCGCGCCCAGACCTCCTCGTAGAAGCGCCGGACGAGCGCCTTGTTCGTCTCCGCGCTCATTCGAAGTCGAGGTAGGGCCCGAGCCCGTGCAGGCCACCCTCGCGGCCGAAGCCCGACTCCTTGTAGCCGCCGAAGGGCGAGGCCGGGTCGAAGCGGTTGTAGGTGTTCGCCCAGATCACGCCGGCCCGCAGGCGCTGCGCCATCGACAGGATCCGCGAGCCCTTCTCCGTCCAGACGCCCGCCGAGAGGCCGTAGGGCGTGTTGTTCGCCTTCTCGACCGCCTCGTCCGGCGTTCGGAAGGTGAGCACCGAGAGCACCGGCCCGAAGATCTCCTCCTGCGCGATCCGGTAGCTCTGCGCAACGTTCGTGAAGACGGTCGGCACGAACCAGTACCCCTTCTCCGGCAGGCGACACGGCGGCTGGTAGATCTCGGCGCCCTCCTCCTCCCCGCTCTTGACGAGCTCGGTGATCTTCTCGAGCTGGGCCTTGGAGTTGATCGCACCAACGTCGGTGTTCTTGTCGAGCGGGTCGCCGACGCGCAGGGTCGTGAGGCGGCGCTTGAGCTTGTCGATCACGTCCTCGTAGACCGACTCTTGCACCAGCAGCCGCGAGCCCGCGCAGCAGACGTGGCCCTGGTTGAAGTAGATCCCGTTGACGATCCCCTCGACCGCCTGGTCGAGCGCGGCGTCGTCGAAGATCACGTTGGCAGCCTTGCCGCCGAGCTCGAGCGTCAGCTTCGTGCCGGTGCCGGCGAGCTCGCGCTGGATCGCCTTGCCGACCTCCGTCGAGCCGGTGAAGGCGATCTTGTCGACCTCGCTCTTGACGAGCGCGGCGCCCGCGCGGCCGTCACCGGTGACGATGTTGACCACGCCAGGCGGCAGCTCGGCCTGGCGGAGCACGTCGCAGAAGAGCAGCGCCGAGAGCGGTGTGGTCTCAGCCGGCTTCAGCACGACCGTGTTTCCGGCCGCGAGCGCGGGCGCGATCTTCCAGGCCAGCATCAGCAGCGGGAAGTTCCACGGGATGATCTGCCCGGCGACGCCGAGCGGCTTCGGCTTGCGGTTCGGGAAGGCGTACTCGAGCTTGTCGGCCCAGCCTGCGTAGTAGAAGAAATGCGCCGCAGCGAGCGGGAGGTCGACGTCGCGCGACTCCTTGATCGGCTTGCCGCCATTGAGCGACTCGAGCACGGCGAACTCGCGCGAGCGCTCCTGCAACAGGCGCGCGATCCGGAAGAGGTACTTCGCGCGCTCCGATCCCGCGAGCGCGGACCAGCCGTTCGCGTACGCCTCGCGCGCAGCCTCGACTGCTGCCTCCACCTCCTGCTCGGTCGCCTGGCCGACCTCGGCGAGCGGCTCCTCGCTGGCGGGATCGATCGTCGTGTAGGTCTCCTTCGGCTCGACCCATTCGCCGCCGATGAAGAGGCCGTAGCGCTCGCGGAGCGTGACGACCTCGCGCGACTCGGGCGCGGGCGCGTAGGCCCAGTCGGCCGGAATCGGCGCCCGATCCTGCTTTCGCTCGAGCTCAGTCAAGGGTGAAGTAGTCCGGGCTCTGATACCGGCCCGTCTTTTCCTTCCTGATCTGCATCAGGATGTCGTTCAGGAGCGACGAGGCGCCGAAGCGATACAGGTCGGGCGTCAGCCAGTCGACGCCGAGCGTCTCGTTCACGAGCACCAGGTGCTGGACGGCCTGCTTGGCGTTGCGGATCCCGCCCGCCGGCTTGAAGCCGAC
>DATIOF010000155.1:0-12592 GCA_035473395.1 Gaiellaceae bacterium | reverse complement strand
CGCCCCGGTCGCGCAACGACACGCCGCCTGGGCGCTCCCGTCGCGGCTCGGCACGCTCGGCCTGCCTGGGTGGCTCGCGCTCCTTCCGCTCGTAATCGCGGCGCCTTGGCTCGTGCGCAGCGCCAAGGCGGGACGCGGACGGCTCGCCCTGACCTCGTCGCTGCTGCTCGTGGCGACGCCGTGGCTGCTGCCCTGGTACGCCGTCTGGGCCGTGCCGCTCGCGGCGGTCGAGGAGGACGCGCTCGCCTGGGTGCTGACGCTCGCCCTCTGCGCCTACCTGCTCCCCGACCGGGTGCCGATCTGATGCTGCGCGAAGTCGCCGAGTACCCGAACTGCTTCGGCCCGCTCGGTCCTGGCTCAGAGCGGATCGAGACGGCGCGCTACACGCTCTGCCTCGGGCCGGGCTCGACGTGGAACACCGTCCAGCGGCAGCGCTTCCCGCTCGACCAGTTGGACGAGGTGCTCGAGGAAGTCCGGGCCCACCTGCGCGAGCGCGGACGCACGCAGACCCAGTGGGAGATCGGCTCGTCCGCCCCGCCCGGCCTCGTCGACGCGCTCCTCGCGCGCGGCGTGCAGCCCGACAAGGACCCATACGCGGTTGCGCTCGTGCTGACGGCGGAGCCGCCGGCGATGCGGCCGGGCTTCACCGCGCGCCGGGTCGAGACGCTCGAGGAGCTCGAGGCCGCCTGCGAGGTCCAGTGGCAGGCGTTCGGCTCCTCACCGGCGGAGATCGAGGAGGCGAGAAGCCTCCTGCCCATGCTCTTCCGCGAGAGCACGACGCTGCGGCACGCCGTCTGGCTCGACAGCGAGATCGTCTGCACCGGCACGGCGTCGCCGACCGAGCACGGCCTGCTCCTCTACGGCGGCGCGACGGCGGAACGCGCGCGCGGACGAGGCGCCTACCGAGCGCTGATCCGCGCGCGCTGGGACGAGGCGGTGGCGCTCGGCACGCCGGCCCTGATCACCCAGGGCGGCTCGATGTCGCGCCCGATCCTGGAACGCCTCGGCTTCGAGCGCGTCGGCGAGGTGCACATGCTGCTGGACGTCTTCGCCGACGGCTGATCGCTCAGGCGAACACCTCGACCCGATACGTGGACATCCCTTCGACCGAGTTGACCGCGATTCGAAACGGGCCGGTGATGATCGGCGTGACCATGCCGTACGCGTCCGCGGCCGGGCTCTCGTCCCAGGCCACGAGTGTCCCGTTCTGGTCGTAGATGTGGAGGTCGAAGTCGACGTTCGGCTCGGACGGATGGACGCTGAACGAGTACGTGCGCCCTCCCTCCAGCACGACGTCGAGATACTGGGCCTGGCCGGTCCCGATCACTCCTGCTCCGATGGTGGACATGCGCGATCCCTCCTTGACTTCGTCGGAGACGTTCGGACGACAGCAACGCGTCCGTTAGCTCACGTCTTGGCCTTCGTGACGGAGTCGGAGGAGGCCGCAGAATCCCCGGCGGCTTCCGAAGCTCAGGTCGAGGCGCGCCGGGACCATCTCACCGGTCGCACCGAGTGTCAACGCTCCCGCTCCAGCTAGAGGCGCCGACCAGAATCGAACTGGTGTGCGAGGCTTTGCAGGCCTCTGCCTAACCACTCGGCCACGGCGCCGCGGCGGGCATCGTAGCTTTGCGCGACCCGCGATCATTCGTAGCGATGAACGCGTTGCACGCTCGGACCGAGCACCTCGCCGGCTGTGCCTGGTTCTGGGTCTGGGCCGTTGTCGGCTTCGGGCTCGCGCTAGGCGCGATCTCCCTCGGGCCACTCGTGCTCCTGCCGCTGGGGCCGATCGGGGTCGTACTCGCAGTCGCCGGCATCGCCGGGCACGCCCGCCGCGGCTAAAGGTCCCAGTCCGGGTCGTCGGCGGCCGGTTCGTCGCGGTACCGCCGGCGGTAGAACCAGAAGCCGGCCCCGGCGAGCGGGACGATCAGCAGGAAGCGCGGGTCGGCCCACGCGGTTGAGAGCCAGAGCGCGGCCGCCGTGGCGGCCGCGCTCCAGCGAATGGCCCGCTGCTCGCGGGCAGTCAGGCTCGCGTACAGGTCTCGGATCATCAGGGAAGAATGCCGACGACGGCCGAGAACGCGCCGCTGACCCTCGAGGACAACAGAGTGATCGATGCGATCACGGCAAGCGTGATCACGGCGAGAACAACGCCGTACTCGGCCATCGTCTGTCCCTCCTCACGCCGCTCGAGGGCGTTAGCCGTCGAAGCCGCGAACGCCTGCATGAAAGCGAAGAGCTTGAGCACGATTTCACCTCCCTCCGGATGTTTCGGGGAGGGTCGTACTGATGCTCTCGGTTGGACGGTGATCGACTCCACGCCGCGACTCCTCCGAATGGGCGCTAACTCAGCGGGGCCGCACCGCCCTGTCTGTGTTCGGAGATCATCGGCGTCCTCGCCAGGAACACCCCATCCCTCGCGGGAGCGATTTCGCTTGCTGCGCTCAGCCGTCGACGAGAACGCCCGACAGCGGGCCGAGCACGCGGCCGGAGCGCTTGGAGAGGTGCTCGAGCCGCACGAGGCGGTGGGTGAGCGGCAACCCTGCCGCGCGACGATCCTGCTGCTCCTTGCTGATCGGCTTCCAGAGCTCGTCGACCGCTCGCGCCGGGTCGTCTGGGATCTCGCCGACCGGCAGCTCGAGGTGCTCCGACCAGAGCCGGAGCCTCGTGTCGCGCGCGAGCTCCGGGTCATGGGCGACGACGTTCATCTCGGTGTCGTTGAACAGGGAATGCTCGTTGAGGTTCGCCGAGCCGAGCGTGAACCACTCGTCGTCGACGATCGCGATCTTCGCGTGGATGTAGACCGGGTCGGTGTGCTGCTCGGAGCGGGCGTAGAGCGTGCAGGCGAGCACGCGCCCGGCGTCGTCGTCGGCCTCGATCAGGCAAGCGAGCATCCCGCGCGTGTCGTCGGAGCCGCTGTTCGGCTTCGCCGGCAGGACGAGCACGACGCGGAAGTCCGGGTGCGGTGGGTTCTCGATCTTGTCCAGGAGCACCGCCTCGACCTCGGGCGACCACAAGAACTGGTTCTCGAGGTAGATGTACCGCTGGGCGGCCTTGAGGGCCCGCAGGTACGACTCGAGGATGCCGAAGTCGCCCTTCGGCTCGGCGTCGTAGATCTGCTCTGGAATCGTCCGCACGATCTGTAGCTCGACGTCGCCGGCCGCGGGCGGCGGAGGCACCGGGGCAAGCGACTCGCCCGTCACCTCGTGCCATCGCATCCGGAAATGCTCTCCCACGTCGGCGACCACGGGCCCCTCCATCCGCGCGCAGGCGTCGTGCCAACCGACGTCGGCGCGCGACGGGTGGTTGTTCCAGTCGAAACGGTCGCCGGACTCGGAGGTGAGGTCGATCCCGCCGACGAACGCGACGCGGTCGTCGACGATGATCGTCTTCTCGTGATGGCAGTGCATCGGCCGCTCCTTCGAGTCGAGCGCGCACTGGACCTTCGAGTCCCCGACGAGGCGATCGCGCATCTCCCGCACATCCTTGCGCGAGGGGCGGAAGAGCGGCAGCGGTGCGCCCGCCCACACCAGCACGCGAACGTCGACACGCTCCGCCAGCTCCCCGAGCAGGTTGCGGAGCACGACGGGCTCGCCGTCGCGCTCGAGCGCAAAGTCGGGCGAGAAGTGCCAGCCGGTCAAGTGAACGTGCGACTCGGCGGAGCGCAGAGCCTCGGCGATCGCGGGGAGCGCTTGGGCGCCGTCGATGAGGATCTCGATCGCGTTCCCCGGGCGCGGAGGCGAACCCTCGTCCGCCCACCCGCCGGCCGCCGGCTCCAGCGCCTCGAGCCGGCCGATCCTGGCGAGGCGTCGCCGGTGATGGCGGCAGATCTGCTGCGTGATCTGCTCGCCGAGCCAGCACTCCACCGGGAAGAGCGCCTGGCGGACCGGCCGCAGTGGGTCGACGCGCACGCTCAAATCTTGCGGTAGCGGGCGTCGCTGAGCGAGTAGAGCGAGAACGCGATCAGCCCGACCGCGACGATGCCCAGCAGCACCGAGCCGTACGGCTGGTTCACGAGCTTGGCCAGCGCCCCGTCGAGCCCGACGGCCTTCTTCGGGTCGTATTCGATCGCAGCCTTGATCAGAAAGACGCCGATCAGGGCGAAAACGACTGCGCGCGCAACGAGACCCACCGTTCCGACGCGGCCGATCCACTTGCGGACGCCGGGCGACATCTCCTCGGTCTTCGACTCCTCGAGAAACTTCTGCGTGATTCCCTTGTAGGCCTGGTAGAGCGCGACGCCGATCAACACCAGGCCGACCGCTCCGACAAGCCATGGCCCACCCGGCCACCCGAGGACGCCTGCAGCCGAGCTCTTGGGGGTGGTGCTGCCACTCGAGCCCGACCCGATCAGGATCTCGACCGCGAGCACGCACAGCGCGCCGTACGCGAGACCGCTCACGAGTGCGGCGAGTCGCTCGAAGCCTGAGTCCGAGCCCTCGGGCCCGCGTCCGAGTGCCGCACGGAACAACCGCCACATCGCATAGCCGCCGAGGCCGATTGCGAGCAGCGTGAGCAGGAGCGAGCCGAACGGCTGATTCGCGACGGTGCTGAGCGCGCCCTGCTGATTCGTCAGCTTGCCGCCCGAGCCGAACGCGAGCTTGAGGGCGAGGACGCCGATGATGGCGTAGACCGCCGCACGGGCCACGAAGCCTGCGCGGGAAAGCCATTCGAACGCCGAGGTGTTGACGAAGCCCTCGCCGGCATGCTTGGCGTGGCGGAGCTCACGTGCCGGACGGATGTCACTCATGAAGTTCCTCTCTGGTTGGATGGAACGCAGACGCTGATCGCCCCGGGCTCGACCTTGACCTTGAACGTCTTCACCTTTGTCCGGTCGCCGCCGTCGAGCTCGTAGACGACCTTCCGGGAAAGCTTGACCTTGACGTCACGCGCTTTCGTCGTCTGGGCAAACGGCGATTGCGTGACCGACCCCGCAACTGCCCGCGTGATCATTCGGGACCAGTCGAGCACCCCGTGGGCGGTCACGACCCCGATCTCCAGCTTGCCGTCGTCGGCGCGCGCGTCCTCAAACGCCTCGAGGCCCCCGAAGAGCTTGCCGACGTTCCCGAGCAGGATGCAGGTCGCATCGCCCTTGAACCACGGGGCGCCGTCGACCTCGATCCGCGCGCGGAACGGCTTCACCCGGAGGTTCTTGGTGCCGGTCCAGACGTAGGCGGCGCGACCGAAGCGGTCTTTGAGCGCGCCGGCGTCGCGGATCATCGCGGCGTCGAAGCCGGCGCCGGCCATCACTGCGAAGCGCTCGCCGTTGAACTTGCCGACGTCGAGCTCACGCCGGTCGCCGTGGAGGCCGATCGCGACGGCTTCTTCGATGTCCTGCGGGATGCCGAGGTTCGAGGCGAACAGGTTCGCGGTGCCGGCCGGGAGGATCGCTAGGCCCACGTCCGATCCAGCAAGGACATCGACGCAGCGCTGCACCATCCCGTCGCCGCCCCAGGCGAACACGAGCTCCGCCCCTTCGTCGAGCGCGCGCTTCACCTGCGCCGGCGCCTTCTTGCTCTTCGGGACCTCGACCCAGAACGGGTCTTCGATCCCCTGCGCCTCGAGCACGCGGCGTAGCTCGGGCAGGCCGCCGCCGAACGACTTGCCGGCATGAGCGATGACCGCAACCTTCATGCCGCCGCCGCTTCCGCCGACCGGCAGGCAAGGACGAGGACGCACAACGCCGCGATCCCCACAACGACGCCCCCGGCGACATCGAGCGGGTGATGCATGCCGCGATACATGCGCGCTGTCGCGACGAACGCGACCATCCCGGCCGCGATCAGCCAGGTGACGATGCGAACCGCCCGGTTCCGGAAGTGCGAGGTGATCAGGAGCGCGAGCCCGCCGTAGACGGCGATCGAGGCCGCTGTGTGCCCGGATGGATAGCTCGCGTTGACCGACAGGTCCTCGAGGCGGTGAACGCGCGGGCGGTGGGAGTGCACGACGAGCGTGGTCGCGCGATAGGTCGCCGACTCGACCGCGAGCGTGAAGATGAAGAACGCCACCAGGACCCACTTGCGAAAGAGCGCGGCAACGAGTGCCAGGACGCCCACGACGATCGGCAGCACGACTCCGCCGGCGAGGATCGAGCCGATCAGCGATGCATCGGTCCGCGTCGGCGTGCGATGGCCCGCGAGCCAGACGTCGACTCGCTCATCTGCGGCGCCGATGCGGCCGGTCTCGACCACGTGCGTGACGAGCAGCCCGAGCACGGTCGACAGCGCGGCGATGACGACCAGGCCCCCGAGCATCACCAGGAAGAAGGTGACGACCGGATGGCCGTCGAGAAGGCCACCGAGCCTTTTGGCGAGCCCGCCCTCACGCGGCCTGAGGACCTCCGCGGGCGGCTGTTCCTTTTTACCGCGATACGGAAGGACCGCAGGATGTGTTTTGACAGAGGCGATGACGGACACGTTGCCCGTCTCGACACCTTCTAACCCATGCCGCTCCTACTACTGCTCATCTTGGCTCTGACTGTCGGTCTTGTGACCGGCCTGGTTGTTTGGCGTCTCCCGCGCACCGTCGGACCGGCCCAACCCGCCGCCGAGAGCGCACGAACGATCGGCGAGACGATCGGCCGCCACCGAACGCTGCGCAGTGCTCTGCGCACGCGAATGGACCCTGCCGCGGCGACAGGCCTGGCGCTGACGCTCGCCCTCCTCGTCGTGATCGCCGGCGGCGTCCTGTTCGGGCTGCTCGCCTACCTCATACGGTCGAACGCGCATCTGCACGGAATCGACAACGGAGTCGCGAAGTGGGGAAACACACACGAGTCGCCGTTCTCGACGGACGGGCTGAACGTCGTCACCCAGCTCGGCGGCATCTACCTGGTCGTCGCGTTGTGCGTCGCCCTGGCGCTGGGCGAGACGATCGTCGAGCGGAGTGTGTGGGTGATTCCGTTCGTCATCGCCGTGATGGGCGGAGAGGAGGTACTCACCCTCACCGTGAAGGATCTCGCCCACCGTGTGCGGCCGACCTTCAATCCCGCCGCCGCGACGCTGGGACCGTCGTTTCCGAGCGGCCACTCCGCGACGGCGGCGGCGTTTTACGCCTGCGCGGCTCTCCTGATCGGGCGCCGGCGCGGACGGCCGGTGCGGGCGCTGCTCGCCGGGCTCGCAGTGGGGATCGCGGTCGCGGTCGCGGCCAGTCGCGTGCTGCTCGACGTGCACTGGCTGACCGACGTGATCGCCGGGCTCGCTCTCGGCTGGGCCTGGTTCTCGGTCTGCTCCATCGCCTTCGGCGGCCGGCTGCTTCGCTTCGGAGCGGGCGCCGAGACCGCGGCGCGTGCGGCGGAAACGGCGTCACCCCGGAGCTCGCCGCGCGCCGGTCGTATTCGGACGTCCTGACCGCCACTAGCGAAAACCCCGCCTGAGCGGGGCTTTTCGTAGAGCGGATGATGGGATTCGAACCCACGACCTTCTGCATGGCAAGCAGACGCTCTAGCCAACTGAGCTACATCCGCGGGAGGCGGAAGTATAGCCGCGCCCCTACGCGGCCGAATCGAGCGCTTCGTTGACCAGCCGGTCGGCCAGCTCGTTGTGCTCGCGGCGGACTGCCGTGTACGTAACGCGTTTGAGCTTGTCCGCCAGGGCGTTGGCCTCGTCGACGAGCTCGCGCAGCGTGTCGTTCTTGATCTTCCACTCGCCGCGCATCTGGTTGACGAGCAGCTCGGAGTCCGAGATCACCTCGACCTCGTCGACTCCACGCTCGAGCGCGGCCTCGAGCCCGGCGAGCAGGCCTCGGTACTCGGCGACGTTGTTCGTGGCCGTCCCGATCGCCTCGCCGCGCGCGTCAAGCACCGTGCCGTCCTCGGCCTCGAGCACGTAGCCGTACGCGGACGGCCCCGGGTTCCCGCGCGAGCCGCCGTCCGTGGAGAGCCGCGCCTTCAGGCCGAGCCCCCGGTGTCAGACACGCAAACAGAACCGTGTCGAACAGTCCACAGTCCCTGCAAACGCGCGCCCTCTCGCGGTGTCAGACACCGTGACGGAAGTGTCACGACCGCGCGTCCGCCAGCACGTAGAGGTCGAACGCGGGCTCCTCGTACGGGTGCGCCGCGCGCAGGGCGGCGACGATCTCCGCCTCGCGCTCCTCCGGGTAGACCGTCTCCAGGCGCAACTCGGAGAGCCGCTGCTCGCGGCCCGGCTGCCCGACGCTCGGCGAAGAGCCCTCGCCGCCGAGGAACGTGCCTGTCCCCTCCGTGTACCAGGAGCAGCGCTCGTAGTCGCCGATCCGACCGGCGCCGGCGGCGAACAGCGCCTCGCGCAGCGGGTCGAGCGCCTCGCGCGGAACGAAGACGACGAGTTTCCGGTTCACCGAGGCGGCGCTACTCGCCGGTGTCGATCTGCGCGCGCTGCAGCTTGCCCGAGTAGTCGACGTAGATCGACTTCCACTCGGTGAAGACGTCGAGCGCGGCCTGGCCGGCCTCTCGATGGCCGTTGCCGGTGCCCTTGACGCCGCCGAAGGGCAGGTGCACCTCGGCGCCGATCGTGCCGGCGTTGATGTAGGTGATCCCCGCCTCGAGGTCGCGCATCGCGCGGAAGGCCGTGTTCACGTCGCGCGTGAAGATCGAGGACGAGAGGCCGAACTCGATCCCGTTCGAGACGCGGATCGCCTCGTCCACGTCCTTCACCCGGATCAGCGCGGTCGTCGGCCCGAAGATCTCCTCCTGCGCCACGCGCATCTGCGGGTCGACGTCCCCGAAGATCGTCGGGCGGTAGAAGCTCCCGTCGCCGAGGCCGTTGCCACTCGCGACCTCGCCGCCGGTAAGCAGCTTCGCGCCCTCGCCCACGCCGATCTCGGTGTAGGCGTGGATCTTGTCGAGCGCCCGCTTGTTGATCACCGGGCCGACGTCGACGCCCTCTTCCCAGCCCGGGCCGAGGCGGAGCTTCTCCGCGGACGCCACGAGCCGCTTCTGCAGCTCCTCGTACACGCGCTCCTGCACGATCACGCGCGAGGCCGCGGTGCAGCGCTGGCCGGAGGTGCCGAACGCCGACCAGATGATCCCCTCAACCGCCAGGTCGAGGTCGGCGTCGTCGAGCACGATGATCGCGTTCTTGCCGCCGAGCTCGAGGTGGACGTGCTTCAGGTTCTGCGCGGCGCTCTCGAGCACCGCGACCCCGGTCTCGCGCGAGCCCGTCAGGGTGATCACCGGCACGTCGGGATGGCGTACGAGACGATCGCCGACCTCGCCGCCGCCACCGTGCACGACGTTGATCACGCCGCCCGGGACGCCGGCCTCGACGAGCAGCTCGACGAAGCGCTCTCCGAGCAGCGGCGTGTCGGTCGCGGGCTTGAAGACGATCGTGTTCCCGCAGACGAGCGCGGGCGCGATCTTCCAGGACGGGATCGCGATCGGGAAGTTCCAGGGCGTGATCACGCCCACGACGCCGATCGGCTGGCGGATGCTCATGTTGAACTTGTCGCGGAGCTCGCTGGGCGTCGTCTGGCCGAAGAGCCGCCGGCCCTCGCCGCCCATGTAGTAGCTCATGTCGATCGCTTCCTGGACGTCGCCCGCGGCCTCGGGCAGCACCTTGCCCATCTCACGCGCCATCAGCTCGGCGACCTCGTCCTTGTGCTCGGCCAGCAGGGCGCCGAAGCGGAAGAGGATCTCACCGCGGTGGGGCGCCGGGACGAGCCGCCACTCCTCGTACGCGGCCTTCGCCGCCTCGACCGCGCGGTCGACGTCCTCGGCGCTCGACTTCGGGAAGACGCCGAGCACCTCGCCGGTCGCGGGGCTCATCGACTCGAAGGTCTCGCCGGAGGCGGCGTCGACCCATTCGCCGCCGATGAAGTTCTTGAAGGTCTTGGTCGCCGTCGCCACGGCGGCGATCTTAGCGGGGCGGCAGCGCTACTCGTCTGGCCCGGAGGTGTCCGGGAACCGGCCCGGGTGCGCGCGGCGCCGGTCGCGGATCGTGCGCTTTCCGCCGAAGACGCGGCCCTTGCGCCGATCCTCGCCCTCACGCCGGTCGAGGATGACGGTCACGTTCGGGTTGTCCTTGTAGTACTCGACCATCTTCTCGTAGAGCTCGTCCTCGAGCTCGCGCGGGATCACGCAGTAGATCATCCTGTCTCGGATTGTAGGGCTGGCCTGGGCTGGCGCTAGACCGGAGAGATCTCCGGGGCGATCCGGCCGTCCTGCGTGAGCTTCGCGTTCCAGCCCGTGAACATCGACTCCAGCTCGCGCGGGTCGTGGCCGCGCTCGGCCAGGCGCACCGGCTGGGCCGAGTCCGGGGTGATCCGGTACTGGTACCAGGAGATGTCCCAGGCGACGCTCAGGACTACCTCGCCGTTCGTCCCGGAGAGCGGCACGATCGAGGCCTTCGGCTGGCCGAGGCTCTTGGCGATGCCGGCGATCGTGCGGCGGAAGGCGCTCTCGTTGAAGAGGTCGGCCGCCTCGACCATCGCCAGCTCGGGCTCGGAGAGGCGGCGCAGGATCGGCTCGTCCACGACGGGCTCGACCGCCTGCTTGCGCGACTCGCCCAGCAGCGCGCTGACAAAGCCGCGGCGCTTCCGCCGCCGGTCGTTGACGACGGGCGTGGTCGGGCTCCCCTCCTTCAGCCAGCCGTGCTCGAGCGCGATGTCCTGGCAGAGCGGGCAGACGTCGACGAAGTGCTCGCCGTCGTGCGAGTAGCGCACCGCGCGCTCGCCGACGAGCAATGACCGCTCGCAGATCGCACACGTGCGCAGGGCGGTGACGGCCTGCCGGGTGATCCGCATGTCTCCGCGGACCTTAGCCAAGACCACTCAGACCTTGGCTTCTTCCAGCTCTTTCTTGGTCTCGTCGATGATCTTCTGCGCGATGTGCGTTGGAACTTCCTCGTAGCGCAGGAAATGCATGTGGTAGTCGCCGCGCCCGCCCGTCAGCGAGGTCAGCGCCTGCCCGTAGGTGAGGATCTCCGCCATCGGCACCTCGGCCTTGATCGAGGTCATCCCTCCGACCGGCTCCATCCCCTGCAGCCGGCCGCGCCGTGAGTTGAGGTCGCCGTTGATTGCGCCTACGGCGTCGTCGGGCACGCTCACCTCCAGCTCCATGATCGGCTCGAGCAGCACCGGGTCGGCCTTCGCGTAGGCGTCCTTGAACGCCATCGAGCCGGCGATCTTGAAGGCCATCTCGGAGGAGTCGACGTTGTGCTGCTGGCCGTCGACCAGGCGGACACGGACACCCTGGACCGGCGCGCCGGCGAGCTCGCCGTGCTGCATCGCCTCCTGGATGCCCTTGTCGACCGCGGGCCGGAAGCCCTGCTGGATCACGCCGCCGACGATCTCGTCCACGAACTCGTAGCCCTCGCGCTCGGGCAGTGGCTCGAGCACGATCTCGCAGTCGCCGAACTGTCCGCGGCCGCCGGTCTGCTTCTTGTAGCGGTGCCGCGCGCGCGACTCCTTGCGGATCGTCTCCAGGTACGGGACGTGCGGCTGGTGCAGCTCGACGTCAACGCTGAAGCGGCTGCGCAGCCGGTCGACGGCCACCTCGACGTGGATCTGGCTCATGCCCGAGAGCAGCTGGTCGCCGGTCTGCGGGTCGCGCCGCAGGACGAGCGTCGGGTCCTCCTCGGCAAGCCGGCGCAGCGAGGACGCGACCTTCTCCTCGTCGCCCTTCGCCTTCGGCGTGACCGCGAAGCTCATCACCGGCTCCGGGAAGTCGAGCTTCGGCAGCTCGAGCTGGCGCTCGGCGTCGAGCAGCAGGTCGCCCGTGGTCGTCTCCTTCAGCTTCGCGACCGCGCCGATGTCGCCCGCACCGAACTCCTTGGCCGGCTCGTGGTCCTTGCCCTGCAGCGTCAGCAGCGCGCCGACGCGCTCCTTCGCGTGAGAGCGTGCGTTCACGACCGTTGCGTCGGCGCCGAGCGTGCCGGAGAGGACGCGGAAGAGATTGATCCGCCCGGCGAAGGGATCGGCCACGGTCTTGAAGACGAAGGCCGCGGTGCCAGCGCCGTCGACGTCGATCGAGGCGGGCCGCTTGGCCGGCGACGGAACGCCCTCGACGAGCAGGTCGAGGAGCGCAGTCGTGCCGAGGTTCTTCGTCGCGACCCCGCAGGCGACCGGGAACAGCTCGCCGCGTGTGACCGCGTCCTTGAGCGCGTGCGCGACCTCCTCGGTGCCGAGCTCCTCGCCCTCGAGGTAGCGCTCCATCAGCCCTTCGTCGGTCTCGACGACCGAATCGAGCAGCTGCGTTCGGTACTGCTCAACCGTGTCGTGCAGCTCCTCGGGAATCTCCATCGGTCCGCTCTCGCGCTCGCCCTCGGGGCTGCTGTAAGCCGTCATGTGCAGCAGGTCGACGATGCCCGTCAGCTCATGCTCGGTGCCGATCGGCAGGTGCACGGCGACGCAGCGCTCGGAGAGCTGGGTGCGGAAGTGCTCGAGCGCGCGGTAGAAGTCGGCGCGCTCGCGATCGAGCATGTTCACGAAGACGACCCGCGGCAGGTCGAGCGACTCGGCGCGGGTCCAGACCCGGCTGGTCTGCACCTCGACGCCCATCACCGCGCTCGCCACCACCAGCGCGCCCTCCACCACGCGAAGCGCCGCGATCGTGTCGCCCGTGAAGCCGGCGTCGCCCGGCGCGTCGATCAGGTTGATCTTGCGGCCCTGCCACTCGAGG
>DATIOF010000154.1:0-6945 GCA_035473395.1 Gaiellaceae bacterium | reverse complement strand
GACGGCGCCGACGTCGCGATCGTCAACACCTGCTGCGTCACGCACGAGGCGGTGCGCAAGTCGCGTCACGCCGCCGCGCGAGCGGCCCGCACGCACCGCCGGGTCTACGTCACGGGCTGCGGCGCCAATCTCGATGCCGACGGCTTCGCCGGGCTGCCCGAGAACGTCGTGGTCGTCCGCCGCCGGAGCGAGGAGACCCCGGATGCGGTCGCGGGAGACGTCGGCGCGCTCGGCTGCGTCCGCGCCGAAGCTCGGCTCGACCGCGTCCGAGCGTTCGTGAAGGTGCAGGACGGCTGCAGCTTCTCGTGCAACTTCTGCGTGATCCCGCAGGTGCGCGGCGCCTCGCGCAGCCGCCGCGCCGAAGCGGTGTTGCGCGAGGTTCGCCGTCGCGTCGAGCAGGGTCGTCGCGAGGTCGTGCTGACCGGGATCAACCTCGGCTGTTACCGCGACCGCGAAGCCCGCTACGGCTTGCCGCGGCTCGTCCGCGAGGCCGGCGCGACGCCGGGGCTGGTCCGCCTGCGTCTCTCCTCGATCGAGATCAACCACGTCGGCGAGGAGCTCGCTGCCGCCTTGCGCGAGACGCCGACGGTCGGGTGTCACCTGCACGTTCCGCTCCAGTCCGGCGACGACGGGGTGCTGCTCGCGATGGGCCGGCGCTACGACTCCGACACGTACCTGCGCCGACTCGAGCCATTCCGCGACTTCAACCTCACGACCGACGTGATCGTCGGCTTCCCGGCCGAGGACGAGCGAGCCTTCGCGCGGACGCTCGAGGTGGTCGAGGCCGCCGGCGTCTCGAACGTCCACGTCTTCCCGTACTCGCCGCGCCCGGGCACCGCGACCGCGGCCGCGGACACCGTCCCGCGCGAGGTCAAGCGCGAGCGCAGCGCGCGCCTGCGCGAGGCGTCGCGCCGCGCGCGCCTGGCCCGCTGGCGCGAGAAGGTCGGCCACGAGGACCTGGTTCTCGTCGACCGGCCGGGGCGCGGCTACGGCGACGACTACTCGCCGTGGCTCGTCGACGCACCGGTCGGAGAGCTGGTGCGGGTGCGCGGCGAGGCCGTCACGGAGGAGGGGATCCGCGCTGCCTGAGGACTGCCTCTTCTGCACGCTCGTCCGCGAGGGCGATCACGTGTACGCGGCGGACGGCTTCGTCGCGATTCGCGACATCGCGCCGAAGGCGGACACGCATCTGCTCGTGCTGCCAGAGCGCCACGTTGCGTCGTTCCGCGAGATCTCCCAGTTCCCGGCCGACGAGGCCAAGCGCATGCTCGACTTCGTGGCGGAGACGGCGAAGGAGGCCGGGCTGGAGGACTATCGTGTCGTGGTCAACGTGGGGGCTGGCGCAGGGCAGACCGTGTTCCATCTCCACTGGCACGTGCTGGGGGGCCGAGTGGAAGGGATGCCGGGATGAGCCTGATCGAGCGGCTGGAGGACGAGCTCAAGGAGGCGATGACGGCCCGCGACGCGGAGCGCCGCGACACCCTGCGGCTGATCCTCTCCAGCCTCCGGTCGGCGGAGAAGGATTTGCAGCGGCCGCTCCACGACGACGAGGAGCTGCAGGTGCTGCAGCGCGAGCGGAAGAAGCGCACCGAGGCCGCGGAGGCGTTTCGCGAAGGTGGGCGCGAGGAGCAGGCCGACGGCGAGGAGCGCGAGCTAGCCGTGCTCGAGGAGTTCATGCCCGAGCCGCTGTCGGAGGACGAGCTCGAGGAGATCGTCGACGACGCGATCGCGGAGGTCGGCGCGACGAGCATGCGCGACATCGGACGCGTGATGGCCGACGTGATGCCGCAGGTCGCAGGCCGCGCCGACGGCTCCGCGGTCAGCCAGCTCGTGCGCGAGAAGCTCGCCTGAGGCGGGTCTCCCGGTAACAAGGCGCGCCCGGCCTCCTCCCCACTGCGAGCCTAGCCGGGAAAAGCGCACGTGTCCGCGCCGATTTCGTGGCGAAACCGTCACGGCCGCGCGCGGCGGTGCGAGCCACCCCAGCGCCTACACTGAGCGCGCTGTGCAGGAAGTTCTCTCCGTCTCCAACGATGTCGCCGCCGAGCTGGCAACGGTCGGCGACGGCGTGCTCGATGCCCTCCGCGAACGGCTGCGGATCACCCTGCAGCTGCGCGGGAACCGGCTGACGATCGAGGGCGACGACCCGAACGTCGTCCAGGCCAGGGCCGTCGTCGACGAGCTCGCCGAGCTGGTCGAGGGCGGGCACGAGATCGGGCCCGGCACGGTCGACGCCGTGCTCGCCGCGCTCGACGAGGCCGAGGACATCCGCGACGCGTTCGAAGACGTGGTCTGGCGCCACCGCGGCAAGAAGATCTCGCCGAAGACGGTCAACCAGAAGCGCTACGTCGATGCGATTCGCCGGCACACGGTCACGTTCTCGATCGGCCCCGCCGGCACCGGGAAGACGTACCTCGCCATGGCCCTCGCAGTCGCCGCGCTCTCGGACCGCGAGGTGGGCCGGATCATCCTCACGCGCCCCGCGGTCGAGGCGGGCGAGCGGCTCGGCTTCCTCCCGGGCGACATGCTCGCCAAGGTCGATCCCTACCTGCGACCGCTCTTCGACGCGCTCTACGACATGCTCGACCCCGACCGCCTCGCCGCCTACATGGAGAAGGGCACGATCGAGGTCGCGCCGCTCGCCTTCATGCGCGGCCGCACCCTGAACGACTCGTTCATCATCCTCGACGAGGCCCAGAACACGAGTCCCGAGCAGATGCAGATGTTCCTGACGCGGCTCGGGTTCGGCTCCAAGGTCGTCGTCACCGGCGACGTCACGCAGATCGACCTCCCCCGCGAGCAAGCTTCCGGCCTCATACAGGTGCAGGACATCCTCGGCTCGATCGAAGGCATCGCCTTCATCCGCTTCGGTAACGAGGACGTCGTCCGCCACAAGCTCGTCCAGCGGATCGTCGAGGCCTACAAGCTGCATGCGGAGGAGACGGGCACGCAGCGCAGCAGGTAGCGCGATGATCACGGTGGAGGTGTCGAACCGCAGCGGCGTGGAGGTCGAGGAAGAGGCGGCGGCCGACCTGGCGCGCAGCGTGCTGGCCGGCGAGGGCGTCGAGGACGGGGAGCTCGGGCTGCACTTCGTCGGCCCGGAGGAGATGCGCACGCTGAAGCGCGACCACCTCGGCGTGGACGAAGTGACGGACGTGCTCTCGTTCCCGATCGACGCGCGGGACGAGCTCGCACCCGGCCCGCCGCGGCAGCTCGGCGACGCGGTGCTCTGCCCGCAGGTCGTGGGCGCCGAGTGGCGGCCGCCGCTCGTGCACGGGCTGCTGCATCTGCTCGGTCACGAGCACGGGCCCGAGATGGAGTCCAAGGAGGCCCGGTGGAGCGCGTGACCAAGCGCCGGCCCCAGAACCTGCTCGAGAGCTTCAACTTCGCGTTCGAAGGGATCATTCACGTGCTGCGCACGCAGCGGAACATGCGGATCCACTTCGTTGTGGCGGTGGTCGTGCTGGTCACCGCGGTCTGGATCGGGGTCTCGAAACTGGAGCTGATTGCGCTGCTGCTCGCGATCGCCTTCGTGTTCATCGCCGAGATGATCAACTCGGCGATCGAGCAGGCGATCGACGTCGCGACGACGTCGTTCGACCCGCTGGCAAAGCTGGCGAAGGACGTGGCGGCGGGTGCGGTTCTGATCGCGACCATCAACGCCGTCGCCATCGGCTACCTGGTGTTCTCCGGCCAGGTCGCCGACCGCAGCTCGCGGCTGCTCGACCGGCTGCGGGACGCGCCGGCGCAGATCACGCTGGTCGCGCTCGTGCTGACGATCATCGTCGTGATCGGGACGAAGGCCTACACCGGGCGAGGCACACCGCTGCGTGGCGGCTTGCCGTCGGGCCACGCAGCGGTCGCCTTCGCGGGCTGGATGGCAGCGACGTACGTGATTACGGGCCCACACCGCTTCCTGATCTCGTCGCTGACCTTCATCATGGCCCTCCTGGTGGCGCAAACGCGGGTCGAAACGGGGGTGCACTCGGCGCTCGAGGTGACCTACGGCGGGCTGCTGGGGGCGCTGATCACGCTGGTCGTGTTCCAGGTGCTTGCATGACTGACGACCTGTACGAGCGCGCGGTCGCGATCGCCGAGCGAGCGTATGCGCCGTACTCGAACTACTTCGTCGGCGCCGCCGTGCGGGCGCGCGACGGCCGCGTCTTCGAGGGCGTGAACGTCGAGAACGCCGCCTATCCGCTCGGAGTCTGCGCAGAGAAGGTGGCGATCTCGTGCGCCGTCGTCGCCGGCTGCCGGCCGGGCGACCTCGAGGCGATCGGGATCACGGCCTCGCCCTGCGGCGGCTGCCGCCAGTGGCTATACGAGTTCCGGCTCGACCGGGTCACGTTCCGTAACCGCGAGGGCGAGCTCGTCAGCTACACGCCCGCCGAGCTGTTGCCGGACACCTGGGAGCTGGACTGACCCCGGGCGCGGCCGAGCGGCCGCCACGCGAGAAGTTCCAGAATCGGCACAAAGCCGTGACAGACCGGCGCGCCCGCCCCGGCTATCGTCAACGCCGAGGGCGGGGGGCATGCTTCCCCACCCAGGGTGGGGGTATGGGCTCTTGAGGAGCGGGTTCGTCGCCGTGGCCGGGCGGCCGAACGTGGGCAAGTCGACGCTCGTCAACGCGCTCGCCGGGGGCAAGGTCGCGATCGTCTCTGACAAGCCGCAGACCACGCGCCGGCGCGTGATGGGGATCGCCAACGGGCCCGACTACCAGCTCGTGCTCGCCGACCTGCCGGGCTTCCAGCGGCCGCGCGACCCGCTCACGGAGCGGATGCAGCGCACGGTCGACCGGTCGCTCGAGGAGATCGACGCCGCCCTGCTCGTCTTCTCGGCCCGCGAGCGGATCGGGGCCGGCGACCGCTACATCGCCGAGCGCGTGTTCGGGTTGGGCGTGCCGGTCGTGATCGCGCTGAACAAGGTCGACCGGCTCAAGCCCGGGCACATCGCGGAGCAGATGCAGAACGCGGCGCGGCTCGGCGAGTTCCATTCGCTGCACCCGGTCAGCGCGCTCACCGGTGACGGCGTGGACGAGCTCCGCGGCGACCTGGTCGAGCTGTTGCCGGAAGGGCCCGCCTACTACCCGGCCGGCCAGCGCAGCGACGTCACACCCGAGCTGCACGTGGCCGAGCTGATCCGGGAAAAGGCGCTCCAGCTCACGCGCGAGGAGGTGCCGCACGCAATCTCGGTCGAGGTCGACGAGCTCGGCGAGAGGGTCGTCCGGGCGACGATCTTCGTCGAGACCGACTCGCAGAAGCAGATCGTGGTCGGTAAGGGCGGGTCGATCGTGAAGAAGATCGGCACACGCGCGCGACCCGAGATCGAGCAGCTGCTCGACCACCCGGTCTTCCTCGAGCTGAACGTCAAGGCCCGGCCGCGCTGGCGCCGTGACGAGGCGATGCTCGAGCGGCTGGGCCTTTGACGCCGCTTCTCGTTCTCTTCGACGTCGACGGCACGCTCTTCCTCACGCATGACCCGCTCGCCGGCCGCGCGCTGCGCGAGACGCTGAGCGAGCGCTTCGGCGTCGAGTTGTCCGAGGACGCGCTCGAGCGAGTCGACCACGAGGGCCAGACGTCGTTGCGGATCGGCCGGCTCGTCCTCCGCCGCGCCGGGCTCGACGCGCCCGAGCTGGGGTCGTGGTGCGCGGAGTTCGCGAACCGTTACCTCGAGCTCCTGAGCGACGCCGACACGAGCGGCTGGCAGGCGGCACCGGGAGCCGAGGAATCGCTGGCGCGACTGCAAGAGGCAGGCCAGCGGCTGGCCCTGCTGACCGGCAACCCCGAGTCGGTCGCTCGCGCGCGGCTCGAGCGGCTCGGGCTCGCACGCTTCTTCTCGCCCGGCCAGGGCGCGTTCGGCTGCGAGGCCGAGTCGCGCGCCGAGCTGATCGCCCTCGCGCGCGCCCGCGCGGGCGACTGGCCTGCAGACAGGACGGTCGAGGTCGGCGACACCGCCGTCGACGTGAGCAGCGCTCGCGAGGCCGGGATCCGCTCGTTGCGAGTCGGGCCGGACACGCCGCTCGCCGACGCCCTGGCGCAACTCGGCTAGCCCCCACCGCAGGGCTACACTCCGCCCATGGCGCAGGCACCAGCGCTTCCGACCGGCTTCGAGCTTCCGCTCGAGTCGCGTCTGCCCCGGATCGGGTCGATCGACCAGGTCGCGGTGGAGGAGCGCGCCGCCTCGCTGGCCAAGCGCAGCATCAAGAAGGAGGCGAAGGTCTTCGCGCTCGAGCTTGCCGTGCGCATGACCGACCTGACGACGCTCGAAGGCTCCGACACCGCGGGCAAGGTCGCGGCGCTCGCCTCGAAGGCCGTGCGGCCCGACCCCTCCGATGCGAGCGTGCCGTCGGTCGCGGCGCTCTGCGTCTACCCGAACATGGTGCCGACGGCGGTCGAGCGCCTGCGCGACACCGGCGTCAAGGTCGCCTCGGTCGCGACCGCGTTCCCCTCCGGCCAGTCACCGCTCGAGGTGAAGCTCGAAGAGGTGCGCTGGGTGGTCGAGCACGGGGCCGACGAGGTGGACATGGTGATCGACCGCGGTGCCTTTCTCGCAGGGCGCTACGCGAAGGTCTACGACGAGATCGTGCGCGTGAAGGAGGCCTGCGGCGAGGCGCACCTGAAGGTGATCCTCGAGACCGGCGAGCTCGGCACCTACGACAACGTGCGCCGCGCGTCGCTGCTCGCGATCGCCGCCGGCGGCGACTTCATTAAGACCTCGACCGGGAAGCTCTCCTCGGCCGCGACGCTTCCCGTCGCGCTGGTCATGCTCGAGGCGATCCGCGACGTCTACGAGGAGACCGGCAAACGCGTCGGCTTCAAGCCGGCGGGCGGGATCCGCAACGCCAAGCAGGCCGTCCAGCACCTGGTGCTCGTGAACGAGACGCTCGGCGTCGACTGGCTGACGCCCGACCTGTATCGCTTCGGCGCCTCGTCGCTCCTGAACGACATC
>DATIOF010000153.1:0-8302 GCA_035473395.1 Gaiellaceae bacterium | reverse complement strand
TCGGTGTAGAGAACGTCGGCGCCGGTCGCGGCCTCGCGCGGGTCGTTGGTCAGCTCGATCTCGCCGCCGGCCTCGCGGGCGAGCTCGACCGCCTCCGGCCAGACCTCGTAGCCCTCGGGCGACGCGGCGACGAAGGGCGCGTCGAGCTTGGCGCAGGCGACCATCAGCGAAGCGCAGACGTTGTTGCCGTCGCCGAGGTACGCGACTCGAACGCCCTCGAGCCGGCCGAGCCGCTCGCGGATCGTCATCACGTCGGCCAGCGCCTGACAAGGGTGCGAGATGTCGGTCAGGCCGTTGATCACCGGGATCGAGGCGTGGCGCGCGAGCTCCTCGACGTCGTCCTGGTCGAAGGTGCGGATCATGATCCCGTCGACGTAGCGCGACAGGACGGTCGCGGTGTCCTTCAGCGTCTCGCCGCGGCCGAGCTGGAGGTCGCCGGCGGCGAGGTAGAGCGCGTGCCCGCCGAGCTGGGTCATCCCGACCTCGAACGAGACGCGCGTGCGCGTCGACGGCTTCTGGAAGATCATCGCGAGCGTGCGGCCGGGGAGGAGGTGGTGCTCCTCGCGGCGGGCCTGCCGCTGCTTGAGGTCGTCGGCGAAATCGAGCACGGACTCGAGCTCGTCGCGGCTCCAGTCGGCGACGCGGGTGAAGCTGCGGCCCTTCAGGCTCTCGGCGGTCGCGCTCATCGAGCGCGATCGTACTGAAGGGTTCGACGAAACGCCGCTGAGGCCCTCGGGCTGCGCTGGACGCCCCGATGCTGCGTCCTCAGTCGCGCCCGTAGCCTCCGGCTACGAGCGCTCCCTGCGTCCTTGCCTCGGAACGACCAGCACACCCCGAGGGCGTGCAACGTTCCGTCGAACCCTTCTACGGGTACGAGCCTTCGAGGCCGGCCTCGTCGAGCAGGTCTCGCAGCCGCGACAGGCCGGTGAACATCCGGCTCTTGATCGTCCCGAGCGGCTGGCCGAGGCGCTCTGCGAGCTCGCTCTGGCTGAGGCCGCCGTAGTAGCCGAGCTCGAGCGCCTCGCGCTGCTCGGCCGGCAGTTGCGTGAGCGCCTCCTGCACGAGGCGGCGCCGGAAGCCGAGCGACGCTTCGTCCTCGGCGGTCGTGGGCGTTGCAGGCTCGGGTGCGCGCTCGAGCGGCTCGCCGCGGCGGATGTCCTCGCGGCGGACGAGGTCGACGGAGCGGCGATGAACGAGCGTCAGGATCCAGGTGCTCGCCTTGGCGCGCTCGGCGAGGAAGCGGTCGGCGTTGCGCCACACGCCGAGAAAGGCCTCCTGGACGGCGTCCTGGGCAAGCGTCTCGTCGCGCAGGATCCGCAACGCGAGGCCGTAGGCGACACGGCCGAAACGGTCGTAGAGCGCGGCCAGGGCATCGTCGTCGGAGGCGGCGACGAGGGAGAGCAGAGCTTCGTCGGAGAGCCGCGCCAGGTCACGCGTGGGTCGCGTGGGCGGCGGCACCGTCAGCACGGCTAGGAGACCTCCTGTGTGGCCACGAACGGCTTGCTGGTGGGGGCGTCGACACCGCCTGCGCGCTCGAGCGTCACGCCTACGACGGAGCCGGGCTTGACGGGCCGGTCGATCCGGAGCACGGTCGTTCCGGAGAAGAGACCGGCGCGCTGGGCCGAGCCGCCGCGCATCACCCAGGCCTCGTAGGTCTTGCCCGACGGAGCCTGCGGGACCGTGAGCGCGATCGCCGCCGTCCCGTCCGGCGCGACCGCCAGTGCGCCCTGATCGCCCATCGGCACGAGCTTCGCGCCAGGCTGCGCGAGCACGGAGGCGAGCGGGTCGTTCGAGGCCGGGCGGGTCGCCGCGAAGACGCCGACACCGATCGCGACGGCTGCCGCGATCGCGGCGGCTGCGGCGAGTGGCGCCGTCCACGACCGGCGTTGCGGCAGCGTGACCACATTCGGGCGCTCGGCCGCGGCCTCGGCCAGGATCCGCTCCTTCAGCTCCGGCGGCGGGACCGGGCCGGCGGCGCCGTATGCGAGCGCCGCGGTCGCTTCCCGCAGGCTCGCGAGCTCCTCACGGCAGGCTTCGCACGAGGCGAGGTGCGCCTCGAACTCGCGCTCCTCGTCGGCGTCTAGCGCGTCCAAGGCGTACGGCGCGACGTTGGCGTGGTGGTCTGTTGCCATCTAGAAATAGTACGGGGCCTGGTTCTGGATCGATGCCATTGGCTCGGTTCCTTTCTTTCCCCCGGTGGTTGTCGCACGTGGTTCGCAGCCGGGCCGCGAACGGTTCGGCTACGGCTGAATGCGCGTGCCGGTGCGGCCTTCGAGCGCCTCGCCCAGGGCCGCCGGGGAGGTGATCAGCGCCTCGTGGCCGGTGGCGCGGACGAACTCGAGCGACGCCTCGAGCTTCGGCCGCATCGAGCCGGCCGCGAGCCCCGGCAGGAGCGCTTCCGCCTCCTCGACGGAGAGCGTGCGCAGCTCCTGCTGGCGCTCGGTGCCGAAGTCGGCGAAGACGGCAGGGACCTCGGTAAGGATCACGAAGCGCTCGGCGTCGAGCGCGCGGGCGAGCAGGGAGGACGCGCGGTCCTTGTCGATCACGGCGTCGATGCCCGCCAGGTGCTCGCCGCGGCGCGTGGCCGGGATGCCGCCGCCGCCGCAGGCGACGACGATCGTCCCGGACGCGAGCAGCGAGCGGATCGCCTCCAGCTCGACCACCTCGAGCGGCTGCGGTGAGGGCACGACGCGACGCCAGCCGCGGTTCGCGTCGTGGACGACCTGCCAGCCGCGCTCCGCCTCGAGGCCGCGCGCCTGCGCCTCGTCGTAGAACGGCCCGACCGGCTTGGTCGGCTCGGCGAAGGCCGGGTCGTCCTCGGCGACGAGCACGTGCGTGAGCAGGCAGGCGACGGGGCGGCCGGCGACCGGCTCGAGCTCGCTCTCGAGCAGCGCACCGATCTCGGCCTGGGTCTGGGCGACCGCGAGGTAGAGCGGCAGCGGAGGCGCCTCGTCGGCCGCGCGCTCCTGGCGCAGCAGCTCGTTGCCGACCTGCGGGCCGTTCCCGTGCGTGACGACGAGCTCGCCGTCACCGAGCAGGGGCCGCAGCGCCGCGCACGCCTCACGCAGGTTCGCGCGCTGCTCCGCGGCCGTGCCGCGCTCGCCGGGCCGCATCAGCGCGTTCCCGCCGAGCGCTACGACGGTCGTCAAACGAGTGCTCCGCGTTCGTGGCGCGTCACTGGCGGTGCGGTGCCGGAGGGGACAGTGTGTGAGGACACGGCCCCGGAGAGCACCGTGCCGTCAGTGAGGCGAGGTGGGGCCGGGGGCCGGCTCTGCCGGCCTGGAGGCGCCACCGGCCACGGACGCGGGGTCGCCGATCAGGCCGTGCTCTTCCAGGATGCCGGCCAGTGTCGGCTCGCCGACCTCCTGGAGCTTGTACGTGACCCGCAGGGCCGGGACGTCGAAATCGATCAGCTTGCGCAGGTCGATCGGAGTCCCGATCAGGACGAGCTCGGCGCCCGAGGCCTCGATCGTGGCCTTGAGGTCGTCCATCTGCTTGCGCCCGTAGCCCATCGCGGGCAGGAGCGTGCCGACGTTCGGGTAGTCCTCGAAGGTCTGCGCGATCGAGCCAACTGCGGCCGAGCGCGGGTCGATCAGCTCGCCGGCGCCGTTCGCCTTCGCGGCGAGCACCGCCGCGCCGTAGGTCATCTCGCCGTGCGTCAGCGTCGGGCCGTCCTCGATCGCGAGCACCTTCTTGCCGGCGATCTCGCTTGCGTCGCCCTCGATGTGGAACGGCGAAGCGGCGAGCACGATCTTCGCGCCGGGATTGTGCGTGCGGATCGAGTCGAGCACCGCGTCGATGCCTTCCTGGGTCGCGCTGTCGATCTTGTTCACGACGCAGACGTCGGCCATGCGCAGGTTGGTCTCCCCCGGGTGGTAGCGCAGCTCGTGCCCGGCCCGGTGCGGGTCGACGACGACGATGTGGACGTTCGGCTTCACGAACGGCGTGTCGTTGTTGCCGCCGTCCCAGAGGATCACGTCGGCCTCCTGCTCGGCGCGGTCGAGGATCGCCGCGTAGTCGATGCCGGCGAAGACGAGGTTGCCCTCCGCGATGTGCGGCTCGTACTCCTCGCGCTCCTCGATCGTCGCGTCGGCGGCGTCGAGGTCCTCGTAGCGCTCGAAGCGCTGGACGGCCTGCTTGGTCAGGTCACCGTAGGGCATCGGGTGCCGCAGGACGGCGACGCGCTTGCCCGACTCGCGCAGCAACGCGGCGACGTGGCGCGTGGTCTGGCTCTTGCCCGAGCCGGTGCGGACAGCGCAGATCGCGACGGCGGGCTTGGACGAGGTGAGCATCGTCTCGCGCGGCGAGATCAGGCGGTACGAGGCGCCGGCGGCGAGCGCGCGCGAGCCGACGTGCATCACGTGCTCGTGCGTCACGTCGGAGTAGGCGAAGACGACCTCGTCGACGTCGTGCTTCCGGATCAGGTCCTCGAGCTCGGCCTCCGGCTCGATCGGGATCCCGTCCGGGTAGAGCTGACCGGCCAGCTCAGGCGGGTAGACGCGCCCTGCGATGTCGGGGATCTGCGTCGCCGTGAAGGCGACCACCTCGTACTCCTCGCGGCCCCGGTAGACGAGGTTGAAGTTGTGAAAGTCGCGGCCGGCCGCGCCCGCGATCAGCACTCGGGTTCTGTTCATGAATAAAGCTTATGCAGCTACACAGGACAGCGAGCGCTAAGCGAGGTACTCGCGCACGCGGTCGCCGACGGCGGACATCTGGATCTCCGCGCCGGTGACGTCCTTCAGCAGCTCGTCGGCGGTCGGCTTCTGGCCCATGCTCCAGAGCTCCCGCAGCAGCGAGCCGGCCTCGCGCTGGGCGAACCAGTCGTTGCCGAAACGCTCGCGCAGGTGGTCGCGCAGCTGGCTCTCGAAGGCCCAGGAGCGCAGGTAGGCGGTCACGTAGAAGCCCGAGTCGATGTCGGCGAGGTAGTTCTCCTCGGCGATCTCGAACTTGAGCGCGTCGCCGAGCAGCTCTGCGTAGCGCTTCGGCATCCCGCTGATGTCGGACGCGGCGTGGAACTCGAGCTCGTAGAGGAGCTTCGCCGAGTAGCGGCGGACGAAGAAGAGCAGCCAGAGCATCCCTTCGGCCGCGTACTCCTCCGGGCGCGGGAAGTCGAGCTTGCGGGAGAGCCAGCCGGGCTCGTCGGTCAGGTGCTGCATCAGCATCGCCCAGCCCTCGGTGACCGCGGTGTCGCCGAGGCGCTTCTCCTCCATCGCCAGGTCGCGCGAGGTGTTGCCGAAGTGCTCGGCGTGCCCGGCCTCGTGGAAGAACGCGCGCCAGTCATCGGCGCCGCCGATCGGCTGGATCACGAGCATCACCTTGTCCGGGACCTCGATCGGCGAGCAGAACGCGCGTGGCGTCTTCTGCGGCCGCTGCTCGATGTCGAGCTTGATGTTCTCCTGGCTGTCGAGGTCGATCCCGAGGTCGGCCAGCGTCGCCCGCAGGGCCGGCACCATCTGCTCGCCGGGGAAGCCCTCGTCCCACTGCGGCGAGCGCAGCAGGCGCTGCAGGTCCCAGCGCTCGAGGTCGTCAAGCGGAATGCCGAGCACGGCCCGCGAGGCCGCGTCTAGCCGCTCTTCGTAGAGCTGCTCGGTGTCGGCGAGGAACGCCTCGCACTGCGCGGCGAGCTCCTTCAGCCGGAAGCCGAAGCGCTCGTAGAGCTCGACGTAGGTCTGGACGCCGAGCGAGGGAAGCTCCCGCTGGACGATCTCGACGCCGTCGAGGTAGACCGGGTTCAGGTGCTCGTCGGTCGCCTCCCACATCGCGCGGTCGAGCTGCTCGCGCCTTCCGCGGTCGGGCTCGTTGGCCATCTCCGGGCGGATCATCCGGTAGGGCACCGTCTCGCCGTTGACCGCCACCTCGAGCTCGGCCTCGAGCTCGGCGAGCTTCTCGGCGTGCTCGCGCGTGAACTTGCCGAGGTAGCCCTCGCAGCCGAACTGCCAGAGCTCGCGGATGCGCCGGTCGCCGTCCACGGCCGCGCCGACGGACTGGACGTTCTCGAGCTCGGTGAGCATCGCGTGCCGGTCGTAGATGTCTTCGAGCTCGAGCCGGTCCTTCAGACCTGCGTAGTGCTGGTAGTACTCCTCGTCCAGCTCGGCGATGAACCGGTCGGCGTCGGCGCTGTAGGACTCGATCTCCGGGCTGCTCGGCATAGGCCGTAGGATATCCGGGTGCGGGAGATCAGCCTTCAAACCGAGCGCCGGACACAGCTGCTCGACATCACCGAGCAGGTCGAGCAGGCGCTGAACGGGGCCAACGGGGCCGCCGCCGCGCTCGTCTACGTGCCGCACACGACCGCCGGCGTGACGATCAACGAGGACATCGACCCGGTGCTCGCCAAGGACCTCGAGCAGGCGATGGAGAAGGTCGTCGAGGACGGCTGGACGTGGAAGCACGACGACGAGGACGGCCCGAACGCGCCCTCGCACATGCGCGCGTCGCTGATCAGCCCGGAGGTGCTCGTCCCGCTGCAGGAGGGCAAGCTCGCCCTCGGCCGCTACCAGGGCATCTTCTTCTGCGAGTTCGATGGGCCCCGCGAGCGCAAGGTCTACGTGACCGCGCTTAGCTGACGCACAACATCGCGTACACCTGAACTCAATCTGAGCGGCGTACGTTCCGCTCGTGCCTCGGCGACTCCCGCTTGCGTTCGCGCTGTCGGTGGCGCTGGTCGTGGGAGTGGCCTTCTTCTCGCACGAGGACGAGTCGCGCGCCCACGTCCTGGCGGGGATCCACAAGATCCGTCACGTCGTCGTGATCATGCAGGAGAACCGCTCCTTCGACTCCTATTTCGGCACCTACCCGGGAGCGGACGGCCTGCCTCGGCGCGACGGGCGCTTCACGGTCTGCTCGCCCGACCCGCGCAGCGGCCTCTGCTTCTACCCGTTCCACGACACGCGCGACCGCAACAGCGGCGGCCCGCACGAGCACCTCGACGCGATCCGCGACGTCAACAACGGGAAGATGGACGGCTTCGTCCGCGAGGCCAGGCGCGGGCTGGGGGTCGGCTGCGGTGTCAACCCCGATGCGCCGCTGTGCTCGTTCGGCGCGGCGCACCCGGACGTGATGGGGTACCACGACGCGCGCGAGATCCCGAACTACTGGGCGTACGCGCGGCACTTCGTCCTCCAGGACCACATGTTCCAGCCGGACACTTCCTGGAGCCTGCCGGCCCACCTGTTCATGGTCTCCGAGTGGTCGGCCCGCTGCCGCACGCACGCGACGGCGAGCTGTGTCAACGCGATCGAGAACGCTCTGGCTCCACCGGGCGAGCCGCAGAACCCGAGCGGCCGCAAGCCGATCTACGCCTGGACGGATCTCACCTATCTGCTGCACAAGGGGCACGTCTCGTGGCGGTACTTCGTCGTCAAGGGCGCGCAGCCTGACTGCCGCGACGGCGGCATGGTGTGCAAGCGGCTGAAGCAGAACGCCGGCACGCCCGGCATCTGGAACCCCCTGCCCTGGTTCGACACGGTCAAGGCCGACCATCAGCTGCGCAACGTCGTCCCGATGCGGCAGCTCTTCGCGATGGCCAAGCACGGGACGCTGCCGGCGGTCTCCTGGGTCGCCCCCAGCAACCGCGTCAGCGAGCATCCGCCGAGCCTCGTCTCGGCCGGCCAGACCTTCGTGACCAGCATCGTCAACGCGATCATGCGCAGCCCGGACTGGAAGTCGACCGCGATCTTCCTGGCCTGGGACGACTGGGGCGGGTTCTACGACCACGTCGTGCCGCCGAAGGTGGACGTCAACGGCTACGGCCTGCGCGTGCCGGGGCTCGTCATCTCGCCGTACGCGCGGCGCGGCTACGTCGACCACCAGGTGCTGAGCTTCGACGCCTACGTGAAGTTCATCGAGGACGATTTCCTCGGCTCGTCGCGCCTCGACCCGAAGACCGACGGTCGGCCCGACCCGCGGCCGACGGTGCGCGAGCAGGTGCCGCAGCTCGGCAACCTCGCTTCCGAGTTCAACTTCGCGCAGAAGCCCCAAGCGCCCCTGATCCTCCCGCTGCGCCCACCATTCTCATAGCCTGGGACGGCCGATGGCCGCACCCGTTTCCACCGACCAGGAGCTCGAGCTCTCGATCGACTCGCTCGCCTACGGCGGGAACGGCGTCGCGCGCCTGAACGGATTCGTCGTCTTCGTCCGCCGCGGGCTGCCGGGCGACCGCGTGCGCGCTCGGGTGACGAAGGTGAAGCGGAGCTTCGCGGAGGCGCTGGCTGTCGACGTGCTCGAGCCGAGCCCGCTGCGGGTCGACGCGCCGTGCGAGCACTACCCGGCCTGCGGCGGCTGCCGCTTCCAGGACTTCGCC
>DATIOF010000152.1:0-27935 GCA_035473395.1 Gaiellaceae bacterium | reverse complement strand
CCACTTTCGCGCCGAGAACAGGTACCAGCCGCCGAAGAGGAGGAAGGTCGCGCCGACCGTCAGGATCGTGTAGTTGAAGAGGTTCCAGTCGAATCCCTTGTTCCACGGCACGCCTGCGTACGCGAACGGCAGCATGAACACGACGCAGATGAACGCGATCCAGAGGATGGCGAGCCAGTCGATCCAGACGTAGTGCCTGCCGAGGTGCCAGGCGCCCCGCTCGAACCTCTCGCCGGCCCTGAGCCGCAGGATGATCGGCAAGACGAACGCGACGTAGAGCCCGATCACCGCCACCGACGTGGAGCAGTAGTAGCCCGTCAGCCCATACGACAGCGTCGGGATCTCGATCACGAACGCGACTACGCAGATCGCCCAGACCGAGTAGATCGGGATTCGGTCGACCTTCGAGACCCGGCTCCACAGCTGGTGCCCGGGCACCGCGCGGTCGCGCGAGAATGCGAACATCATCCGCGACGCGGAGGTGACCGACGCGATCGTGCAGAACGTCTGGGCGACGATCGCGATGAAGAGCAGGAACTCGGCCCAGCGTCGGGACATCGACGTCTCCCAGATCCAGGGGATGATGTTGCCGATGTTGGTGATCGCCCCGCTCGTGCTCGGGATGGCGAACGTCACGGCGACGAGCAGGACGAACCCGAAGATCACCGAGACGACCACGGACATGACCATGCCCCAGGCGGCGCCGACCGAGGCCATCCTGGTCTCCTCGCTCATGTGCGCCGAGGCGTCGTAGCCGGTGATCGTGTACTGCGCCATCAGCAGGCCGGTCAGGAACACGTAGAAGAAGACGATCCCGTGCGTCGTGCCTCCACCGAAGCCCGAGGTGTTGATCGTCTTGCCGAAGACGTACCCGATCGACTGGTGGTGGTCGGGAACGACGATCAGGACGCCGACGATCACGAGCACGCCGACCATGTGCCACCACGCCGAGAAGGCGTTCAAGGTGGCAGTGATCGACACCTTGAACATGTTGATCAGCCCGGCCGCGAGCATGATCAACGCGTAGGTGAAGAGAATCCACCTGAACGAGTTTCCGTAGTGGCCTGATGTGATCAGGTTCAGCCAGGCGGTCATGAAGATCGCACAGCCGTAGCCGATCGAGGCGGTGACGGCGATCTGGCCGACCAGGTTGAACCAGCCGGTGAACCAGCCCCAGCCGGGGCTTCCCAGCTTCGATGACCAGAAGTAGAGCCCGCCCGCCGTGGGGTACGTCGACGCGATCTCACCCATGGCGAGCGAGACGATGATGCAGAAGGCGCCGACGATCAGCCAGCCCCACGTGACCGCGATCGGCCCGCCCTGGCCAAACGCGATGTAGTAGGACGTCAGGCACCCGGCCAGGATCGAGATGATCGTGAACGAGATGGCGAAGTTCTGAAAGCCGCCCATCGAGCGGAACAGCTCCTGCGCATAGCCGAGCTTGTGGAGTTGCTCCCGGTCGCTGAGGAGACCTTCGTCGGTCGCCGAGGGTCCGCTACTCATCGTTCCTCCCACGTTGAATGGGCTATTTACCCGCCCTGCATGAGCCGGTGTCAAGTCGCCGGGATTTCGTAGAGGATTCTCACGTGCTCTCCTTGGACGAGCTGCGGGGCGAGGTCGAGAGCGGCGCGATCGACACGGTCGTCGTCGCGTTCACCGACATGCAGGGCCGCCTGATGGGCAAGCGGGTCGACGGCGAGTTCTTTCTGGAGGAGCTCGAGGCCGGGCACCCGGTCGAAAGCTGCAACTACCTGCTCGCGCTCGAGATGGAGATGGATCCGGTTCCCGGGTACGAGATCGCCGGCTGGGAGCGTGGCTACGGGGACTTCGGGCTCACCCCGGACCTCGACTCGCTGCGCAGGATCCCGTGGCTCGAGGCAACGGCGCTCGTCCTCTGCGACGTCCTATGGCACGACGGCTCGCCCGTGGGGCCGTCGCCACGCCAGGTGCTGCGCGCCCAGGTCGAGAAGGCAGAGGCGCTGGGCTTCTCGCCGATGGTCGGCTCGGAGCTCGAGTTCTTCCTCTTCCGCGAGAGCTACGCCGAGGCTCACGCGCTGCACTACCGCGACCTGACGCCCTCGGTGCCGTACATCCTCGACTACCACGTGCTCGCGACGTCCTACGACGAGCCGCTGATCCGCGAGATCCGGAACGGGATGAAAGGCGCGGGGCTCGTCGTCGAGAACTCGAAGGGCGAAGCGGGGCCGGGCCAGCACGAGATCAACTTCCGCTACGCGGGCGCGCTGCGAACCGCCGACGACCACGTCGTCTACAAGAACGGCGCCAAGGAGATCGCGTACCAGCGCGGCTGCTCGATCACCTTCATGGCCAAGCCGTACCACACCGAAGTTGGCTCCTCGTGCCACATCCACTCCAGCCTCTGGCGTGGGGAGGAGAGCGCGTTCGCCGGCGAGTCGGACGTGTTTCGGCACTACCTCGCGGGCCAGATCGCGCACGCCGGCGAGCTGGCCGTGTTCCTCGCGCCGACGATCAACTCGTACAAGCGCTTCATGGCTGCGAGCTGGGCGCCGACCACGCTCGCCTGGGGCCGTGACAACCGCACCTGCGGCTTCCGCGTGGTGGGCCACGGTTCCGCCCTCCGCGTCGAGACGCGCATCCCGGGCGCCGACGTCAACCCGTACCTCGCCTTCGCCGCCCTGATCGCGGCGGGGCTTCACGGGATCGAGCAGGGGCTCGAGCCGCCACCCGCCGTCGAAGGCAATGCCTACGAGTCCAACGTCGAGCGCTTTCCCGCCACCATGAACCGGGCGATCGCCGCGCTCGAGTCGGGGACGATGGCCCGGGCGGCCTTCGGCGACGAGGTGGTCGACCACTACCTGAACTACGCGCGCACCGAGCAACGTCTCTTCGACGAGGTCGTCACGGGCTACGAGCGCGAGCGGCTGTTCGAGCGGGGATGACGCTCACCGTCCTCAATCCCGCGACCGAGCGGCCGATCGCGGAGCTGGCGCAGGCCGGCGAAAGGGAGACGGACGAGGCGGTCGCCAGGGCGAAGGCTGCCTTTCCGGCCTGGCGGGACCTGGCGCCGCAGGACCGGGCACGGCTGCTGCGCACGCTCGCCGGGCTCGTCGAAGACCGCGCCGAGGAGCTGTCCCGCATCGAGTCGGAGAACGTCGGCAAGCCGATCGCCGGGGCCCGCGGCGAGATCGGCATGGTCGCCCAGGTCTTCCACTACTACGCCGGCGCGGTCGACAAGCATTTCGGCGAGACGATCCCGGCGTCCGGCGGCGTCGCCGCCACGTTCCGGGAGGCGCTCGGCGTCGTCGGGCTGATCGTGCCCTGGAACTTCCCGCTCAACATCGCGAGCTGGAAGCTCGGCCCGGCGCTCGCCTGCGGGAACACCGTCGTGCTCAAGCCGGCCGAGCTGACGCCGCTCTCGGCCTTGCGGCTTGCCGAGCTGGCGCTCGAGGCCGGGATCCCGGAGGGCGTACTAAACGTCGTGGTAGGGCCGGGCTCCGTGGTCGGGCAGCGACTGGTCGAGCATCCAGACGTGGCCAAGATCGCCTTCACCGGCTCGACCGAAGTCGGCCGCGAGGTGATGCGTGGCGCGGCGTCCACGATCAAGCGCGTCACGCTCGAGCTCGGCGGCAAGTCGGCGAACGTCGTCTTCGAGGACGCCGATCTGGAGCGAGCAGCCGGCGCGGCCCCGTACGCGGTCTTCGACAACGCCGGCCAGGACTGCTGCGCGCGCTCGCGGATCCTCGTGCAGCGCTCCGTCTACGACCGGTTCCTCGAGCTCCTGGTCGCCGCGACCCGCGGGGTCAAGGTAGGAGACCCGGCCGAGGAGAGCACCGAGATGGGGCCGCTGATCTCGGCGGCGCACCGGGAGACGGTCTCGTCGTTCGTCGAGGGCGAGCCGCTCTTCCGCGGCGAGGCGCCCGCCGGCCCTGGGTACTGGTTCCCGTGCACCCTGGTGCAGGCGACGAACGACGACCGCGTTGCTCGCGAGGAGGTCTTCGGGCCCGTGGCGGCGGTGATTCCGTTTTCCGACGAGGCCGAGGCGATCCGGATCGCGAACGACACGCCCTATGGGCTCTCGGGCTCGATCTGGACGCGAGACGGCGCCCGGGCCCTGCGCGTGTCGCGTGCGCTCGAGACGGGAGTCATCTCCGTCAACTCGAACAGCTCCGTGCGCGTGCAGACGCCGTTCGGCGGGTTCAAGCAGTCGGGCTTCGGCCGTGAGCTCGGGATGCAGGCGCTGGACGGCTACTCGGAGGTCAAGACCGTCTTCTTTTCCACGGAGAGCTGATGGGACGACTCGACGACAAGGTGGCGGTGATCACGGGTGCGGGCGGCGGCATGGGCCGCGAGGCGGCGATCCTCTTCAGCGGCGAAGGAGCCGGCATCTGCGTCGCGGACGTGAACGCGCTGGCGGCGGAAGAGACGGTCTCGCTTTGCCCGGGCGAGGCTTTCTCGGTGGAGGTCGACGTCGCCGACGAAGAGGGAGTTGCCCGCATGTACGCCGAGACGTCCGAGCGCTTTGGCGGCGTCGACGTGCTCTACAACAACGCCGGCATCTCGCCCGGCGACGACGCGTCGGTGCTCGAGACGAGCGTGGAGGCGTGGCAGCGGGTGCAGGACATCAACGCGAAGGGTGTCTTCCTCTGCTGCAAGCACGGCATCCCGCAGCTGCTCAAGCGCGGCGGCGGCTCGGTGATCAACGTCGCCTCGTTCGTGGCGATCGTCGGGGCCGCTACCTCGCAAATCTCCTACACCGCTTCGAAGGGCGCGGTGCTCGCGATGAGCCGCGAGCTCGCCGTGCAGTTCGCCCGCGAGGGAGTGCGGGTGAACGCGCTCTGCCCGGGCCCGGTCGAGACCCCGCTCCTGCTCTCGATCTACGGCGACGATCCGGCAGCGCTCGACCGCAGGCGCAGGCACTGGCCGACCGGGAGGCTGGCGAAACCGCGCGAGATCGTGAACGCGGCGCTGTTCCTGGCGAGCGACGAGTCCTCGTACGTCACCGGGACGACCTTCCTGGTCGACGGCGGCCTGACCGCCGCTTACGTGACGCCGGACTAGGGGCCCGGAAGCGGCAGGTTGCTCACGACCGGTGGGAGCGGGACGGTGACCGGCGGGAGCGTGACGGGTGGGAGCGAGACCGGTGGAAGCGAGACCGGTGGGAGCGTCGGGGGTGCGGGGGTCTGCACCTGGGTCGGCACCGGAGCAGGTGGAGCGGCCTCTCCGGTGGGAACCGTCGGTGCGGGCGCAGTTGCCGGAGCGGCAGTCGGACGAACCGATCGCGGTCTGAGGACGGCGCTGCGACGCACGGTGATGGCACGGGTCGGTGCGGACCGAGGAACCGCTCGCTTGTGCGTACCCGTCGCGGCGGCCCGAGCCGGAGCGGCGTGCAGGCTCTGCACAGCAGGCGTGGCAGCGGGTCGTGCAGCGGGCATGGCGAGCTCGTGCCTGGCGACCGGCACGGCCACGACCGCTACCGCAGCGGCTCCGACGGCTGCCTTGCCGGCGGTCCCGCCGAGCAAGGAGCGCAGCAGCGAGGCGCCGGAGGCGAGGTCGAGCACGCCAAGTCGCGCCCGCGAACCCTTCAGGCGGCGGGTCAGCGACCGGCGTGAGCGGAAGAGCAGCGTCTCGACCGCGGCGAGCGAGACGCCGAGCTGATCGGCGATGTCGGCGTAGCTCAGCCCCTGCCACTCGCGCAGGAGAATCGCCTGGCGCTGGCGGTCGGGCAACTGTGCGAGCGCGGCCCTGAGCTCGGCGATCTCCTCGCGCGTCTCGGCGTTCAGCGACGGGGCGGCTGCCTCGAGCTCGTCGACGTCCGCATTGGCGACGTGTGCGAGCCGGCGGCCGAGCGTGCGCCTCGACGAACGGCAGACGTTGTCGGCGATCGTCAACAGCCACGCGAGCTCGTTCCGCGGGATCACTCCGCGCTTCATCGACGCCAGCGCGTAGAGGAAGGCGGTCTGGGCGGCGTCCTGGGCCTCCTCGGTGTGGCGGAGGCGGCCGCGGCAGAAGCTGTAGACGCGCTGGCCGTGGCGGGCATACAGGTCGGCTGTGCGCTCGCCGGCGCCCTGGGTCTCGCGGGAGACGCCGAGTACGGCGCTCATGGCGTGACCGGAAGGTTCGGGAGCTCCGGCACCGGCGGCACCGACGGCAGCGTGGGCAGCTGGAGTAGCGGAAGCTCGGCGGGCGGCGGCGGAGGGGGCGGAGGCGGCGGTGCGGCTTCTTGCTGCGGTGCAGGCGTCGACGGCGGCTGCGGCTGTGGCTTCGGTTTCGGCGATTCAATGGACGGGCTTCCGGGGCGCGGGCGCGCAGGCGAGGGCCGACTCCTCGGCGTGGAGGCGACGGCCCCGGGCCTGGCGTGGCGGGCCGCTTCACGCGGCGAGTGAGCCACCGTCTCGGCGGACGGTGTAGAAGCGCTCGTACCGACTCGCGCGACTTCGACGGCAGCGCCGTGCGGGGAGAGCGTGACCGGAGACGCGGCATCGGCGCCGCTGGTCCCGCCACCCGCGCTCAGCCAGAGCGCGCCGGCGGCCAGGGAGGCGATTGCGAGGGCGATCGGAGCGGCGGCTCGAGCCAGCCCGTGCGGGCTGCGGCCATCTGGAGCAGGGACGTTCGGGGGGTTTTGCATAGACACAGGAACGTCGCTTGCGACGCCTGCGGCAATCGCTCGTGCGAGTGAACATTGACAAGAGGAAACAGCGAGTTAGGCAGGATTTTTCTTCCCAAACCTGTTGAAAGCTCTCGGCTGGTTCGCGCTCAGGACGCGCAAGATTTCCGGGGCAGCGGCAACCAAGCAGACGACCCGTCCCCAGCGGGGCCGGCCCTGATGTCGTTCCTCTCCCCCTCCGTCAGTCAGCCGGCCCCGCGTCCCCGCGGGTAGCGCAGCTTCAAGACGAACGACGCGTCGGCGGGGCCCGAGATGACCAGCCGGTAACGACCTCGCCGCACTGTCGCCTGCACGCGGACCCCCGACTCGCCACCGGCCGTCGCGACGCGACGACCCTGGTGGAACAGGCTCAGCCTGCTGCGCCCGCCGGAGCCGCCGTGGACGACCAGGCGCGCGACCAGCCGACCGGCCCCGGTCGTGAGCGAATAGCTCCTGCCGTTGGCGCCGATCCGGCCGGAGCGCGTCACGGTCGCTGCGGGGGGAGGCTTGGCGTCGCTGCCCTTCGCGGGCGGCGGCGTGGCCACCGGCGGCGGAGGCACGAGGTTCGCCAGCGCTCGTTGGGCGTCGATGCGGCCGAAGGTAACGCCGGCGATCGGCGTAGCGCTTTGCTCGAGGGCGCCTGCGACCTCGGCCGGGGTCGCGTTCGGAACCAGGCTGAAGAGGAGCGCCGCGATCCCGCTCACGACCGGCGCTGCCGAGGACGTCCCGAGGAACGTCTCGTAGCCGCCGCCGAGCGCGGTCGTCGTGTTCTCGCCGGGCGCGGCCATCGCGGCGCCCCGGTTGGAGAAGGGGTACAGCGCATCGGCCCGGTTCGAGGCGCCGACGCTCACGACCGCAGGCAAAGCAGCCGGGTAGTCCAGCTGCGAGCTGCTGTCGTTACCGGCGGCGGCGACCAGGAGGGCACCTCGAGCTTGCGCGTACTGGGCGGCCGCCGCGAGCGCCGCGTCCTCGAGCGGGCCGCCGAGGCTCGTGTTGATCACCCGGGCGCCGTGGTCGCTCGCCCAGACGACGGCCCGCGCGACGTCCGAGGCGAAGCCGCCGCCGTTCGCGTCGAGTGCCTTCAGCGGGATCACGCCGCAGCGCCAGCAGTAGCCGGCAACGCCTATGTGGTTGTCGCCGGCAGCGGCGACGATGCCGGCCACGGCGGTGCCGTGACCGTTGTCGTCTTCGGGATTCGAGTCGCCGTTGACGAAGTCGTAGCCCGGCGCGAGACGCCCGGCGAGGTCCGGCTGGGAAGGATCGACCCCAGTGTCGACGACCGCCACGACCGTGGCCGGGTCGCCGGTCGTCCTGCTCCAGGCCTCGGGCGCGTGGGTCTTGAGCGGCGACCACTGAGAGAGCCAGAGCGGGTCATTCGGCGCGCCGAGGGCGTTGACGCGCCGGTCCGGCGCCGTCCACTCGACGGCCGAAGCCGTTCCGAGCTCGGCGAGCATGCGGGCGTCTCCCTCAACGACGTCGATTCGCAGCTGCGGGATGTTGGCGACGCGCGTGAGCCCCAGGCGAGCCTCGAGCTGCTGCACCTCCGCCGCCGCGCCGGCCCGGTAGCCGACCTCAAACCGAGCCGGAGAGGATGGCAGCGGCACGAGCGTCGCAACCGCGAATGCGATCGCTGTCAGGCGTTCTACCAGCATCTCCCTGCCTGAGGGACACCGCGGCGAGAAAACCTGCGCGAAAGCCGACCGCAAGTTTCCCGCCGCTCCGCCCCCTTACCGGGCATGACAAACCGCAGACTCCATCCGTTCGCCACGCGAGTGGCGACATACGTACGGCTTGGGCTGCTCGCCGCCCTCGTATCCATGCTCGTGCTCGTCTCGGTGTCGGCCGCCTCGACAGCCACGCCGCTGCTGAAGCTCGGCCCGATCGCGGTGGCCAACCACACCGCGACGGTGACCGGGACGCTCGAGTCGGGCTCGTCGACCAGCACGCTGACCATCAACGGCCAGCCGGTCGGGCTCGACGCCGCCGGTGCCTTCTCCGCCAGCGTGCCCCTGAACGGCGCCAGCTCGATCGCGCTCGCACTCAAGCAAGGCGCGACCGGACAGCAGACGACGTTCGAGGTCCCGCTGACCGGGACCCTGCTCGGCCCCGGCGGCGTGATCCCCGCCGGCGTGCTCGATTCTCTAGAGCAGGCCGGGATCTCGCTGCTGGCCCCGACCGGGACCGGCAACGGCAATCCCCTGACCGTCAGCGGCGGTGTGCTCGACCACGGGAACCTCTCGAGCCTGACGCTGAACGGCCAGGACGTGCTCGGGACGCTGGGCCCGGGCGGCACGTTCAGCGTGCAGGTGCCGGGGACGACGAAGGTGATCACGCTCTCCGCCACCGACAAGAACGGCAACTCGGAGACGATCCAGACGCCGGTCACGGCCCCGGGCACCGTCACTGCCAGCCAGGCCGTGGGCGTTCGGTTCGGCCGGATCGCCTTCGTCACGACGAACGTGCGGAAGACCCACCGGCTGCGGATGATCGTCACCGTCCGTGACCTGCGGGGCTCGCTCGTCAAGGGCGCCACCGTCAGTGTCCGCTCGACCAAGAGCGGCCGTCTCGTGCGCGCTCCGAAGTCCGCGCTCACGGGGCCGAAGGGGAGCGCCACGATCCTGCTCCCGCTGCGCGCGGTTGCCTTCGGCCGCCGGCTGGTCCTCAACGCGGTCGCCCGGACGCCGAGCGCGAAGGTCTCGCGCAAGACCGGCGTTCGCATCCCACGCGCCAAGCACAAGGGCAAGGCCAGGCACGCGTGAGCTTGCGCGCGGTCTCGGTTCAAGAGACAACGCTCCGGCCGGCACCCACCGGCCGGCCGGAGCCTGACTTCGTCGCCTTCTGGTCGACCGGCTCAGAGACGATCGGGAACTTCGCCTGCGCAGCTTGCGGCAGGAGGGTCCGCTCGGTTCGGCAGCTGCCCGAGTGTCCGAGCTGCGGCGGACTGCTCTGGGAGCTCGAGAGCACGAGCCCGTTCCGCGACGAGCTCGCCCAAGCGTTCCCACCGGAGCTGGGCGCCTGGCACGAGGAAGAGCTCGCGCGCACGGCCGGCCTCGCCCGCGGCGTCGTGCTCGGCCTCGTGCTGGCGCCGCTCTGCTGGCTGGTGCCGCTCGCGATCGCGCTCAGCGCGTACCTGCTGTTGAACTAGCCCGCGACCCTGTCGCCGTTCGTCAGCCGATGAAGTGCGCGATGAGGAAGGAAGCGGCGATCACGATCGCGACCACCGGGATCAACACGACGATCAGGCTGACCCCAAGAATCGCAGGCGTTGCCGGGCTCTCGCCTTCTTCGGCGACGTCGGCCAGGTGCTCGACCTCGTGCTCGACCGCCTCGATGGGGTGGGCGAGCGGGCTCTCGTCCTCGTGCTCGCCCCGCTCGTCGCTCATGTGATGAGTATCTCAGGCGGCGGCGAGGCTCGGGTCGTGGCTGACGAGCTCGGCCAGCCGCGACTTGAGGCCTTCGAGATCCTGGCGTCGCGCGCTGAGGACGAGCCCGTCGAGGCCGTCGCCCTCGAGCCTCCGCAGCTCGAGGACGACGGTCCGGATCTGCAACAGGAGCGCGTCGATCTCGTGGTCCGGCATCAGGCGGCCTCCTCGACGGGTGTCAGCTCCAGCTCGACCACGTCGGCCTCCTGGGCCTTCGGCTCGATCAGGAGGGCCGACAGCACCGCAGCGAGCGCGGCCACGCCGGCGAGGACGTAGAAGGTGATCTGGAAGCCGTAGGTGAGGGCCGGCGCGCTGAGCGCGGTGGCTCCGGGGTGGCTATGGACGTAGTGGCCGGTGAAGGTGATCGCGATCGTCGAGGCCGCGGCCAGGCCGACCGCCCCGCCGATCTGCTGGGTGGTGTTGAACAGGCCGGACGCGACGCCCGCGTCGGACTCCTGGACTCCCATCAGCGCCGCAATCGTCAGCGGGATGAAGGTGAAGGCCAGGCCGATCGCGCTCAGCACGAAGGCCGGGAAGATGTCGAAGAAGTACTTCCCGTCGGGCGGCAGCTGCGCCAGCAGGATGAGCGCCGCGGTGGCCAGCACGAGCCCGACCGGGAGCACGCGGCGGACGCCGACCTTCGTTACCAGGCTCTGGGCGACGCCGGCGAGCGCGATGATCGTCAGCGTCAGCGGCAGGTACGCGACACCGGTCTTCATCGCGGAGTAGTGGAGCACCTGCTGCATGTAGAGCGTGCCGAGGAAGAACTGCGAGAAGAGCGCGGTGCCGACCAGGAAGGAGGTCACGTTCGCGCCGGTGAGCGAGCGCAGGCGGAAGATCCGCATCGGCAGCAGCGGCGCCTTGGAGCGCAGCTCGATCGCGACGAAGGAGAGGATCAGCGCCGCCGAGGCTGCGAGCACGCCGATCGTCTCCGCGCTGCCCCAGCCGACCTCGGTCGCGCGCGTCATTGCGTAGACGAGCAGCATCAGGCCGCTCGTGATGGTGATCGCGCCGGCGAAGTCGAAGTGCCGGTGTCCCAGCTCCGCGCGGCTCTCGCGCAGCAGCAAGGGCGCCACCGCGACGAGCGCGACGCCGACCGGGACGTTGATGAAGAAGATCCACGACCAGGCGAGCGAGCTCGTCAGGAAACCGCCGAGCAGCACGCCCGCGGCCGCGCCGCTGCCGGAGACGGCGCCCCAGACGCCGAGCGCGATGTTGCGCTCGCGGCCCGCGGCGAACGTCGTCGTCAGGATCGAGAGCGCGGCGGGTGCGAGCAACGCGCCGCCCAGTCCCTGGGTCGCGCGGAAGGCGATCAGCGAGCCGGACGACCAGGCGAAGCCCGCGAGCAGCGAGCTGACCGTGAAGAGGGCGACGCCCGCGATGAACAGTCGCCGCCGGCCGAGCAGGTCGGCCATGCGGCCGCCGAGGAGCAGGAAGCCGCCGAACATGATCGCGTAGGCGGTGATCACCCACTGCAGGCTCTGCTCGCTGAAGTGGAGGTCAGTCTGGATCGACGGCAGCGCGACATTCACGATCGCGACGTCGAGCACCACCATGAACTGCGCCGCCACCAGCACCGCAAGTGCGATCCAGCGGCGGTCTTTCGTCTCGCTCGGCATGGGATTCTCCCTCTCTTCGTTGCTGGTCACAATCCTTTTCTACCGTAAACGATCATGCCTTGTCAAATATCCGAAAGATGCTAAGGTTTCGATATGGCAACAACTGACACCAAGCTCGCGCCGCACTGGGCACCCACGGCCGGGATGCTGCTGCTGAAGATCGGCAAGGCCGCCGAGCGCCGGTTCGAGAAGGCGCTCAAGCCACTCGGGCTGACGCCGCGCCACCTCGGCGTGTTGTTCGAGGTGCAGGCCCGACCGACGAGCCAGCAGGCGCTGATCGAGACGATCGGCGTCGACCCGAGCAAGCTCGTCGGCCTGCTGAACGATCTCGAGGCCGACGGCCTGATCGTGCGCAAACGGGACCCGGAGGACCGGCGGCGTCACATCGTCGAGGTCTCCGCCAAGGGCAGCGCCCGGCTCGAGGACGCCAAGAAGATCGCCGCGACGGTCGAGGAGGAGCTCCTCGCCGGGCTCGACGATGACCAGCGCACCGAGCTGCTTGGCCTGCTCGCGCAGGTCGCCGACTCGAGCGGCATCTTCGAAGGCTGCGTCGAGCGGCTCAGGCTCCTCTAGGAGGGCTTGCCCCTAGCGAATCCGCGGAACAGCTCGTCTCGTACCCTCCAGCGATGGGGCGAGAGGAGGGACCGATGAAACGAGGCGTAGTGATCGTCGCCGGCTGCATGCTCGTGCTCGCGGCTGCCGGTTGCGGCTCGAGCTACAACAGCTCCGGCGGCACCACGACCGAGCAGAGTGGCGGTGGCGGTGGCGGCCAGCGTGCGATCGCCGGCGTTCAGGCCAACGACCATGGGACGAAGGCGGTCGCGAACAGCGGCAAGACCCAGGTCGAGCTGAACGACTTCTACTTCAAGCCGACCGTGCTCGAGGGCAAGGCGGGCGAGAAGGTCACGCTCGAGCTGAAGAACCAGGGCAACACCGAGCACTCGTTCACGATCGACTCGCAGGGGATCGACAAGGACCTCCAGCCCGGCGGCAAGGCCGAGGTGACGGTCACGATCCCGAAGTCGGGTGTCGTCTCGTTCTACTGCAAGTTCCACAAGAGCTCGGGGATGGCGGGCGCGCTCGCGGTCACGGGCCAGGGCGGCGGCAGCGGGGGCATGACCGACACCGGAACGACCACCGGCAAGGGGTACGGCTACTAGCTGGCTGGCCAGCGATGAGTTTTGGCCAGGCGGGGCGTCTGTGCCTAGGATGGCCGTCGTGGAATCCGTTGCGCAGTCGCCCGCGTTCGGCGAGCTCGAACAGCATCGCCGCGAGCTGACCGCGCACTGTTACCGCATGCTCGGCTCGCCGTTCGAGGCCGAGGACGCGGTGCAGGAGACGCTGCTACGCGCCTGGAAGAACCTCGACCGCTTCGAGGGCCGCTCGTCGCTCCGTTCCTGGCTCTACAAGATCGCGACCAACGTCTGCCTCGACCAGCTCGAAGGCCGCGAGCGGCGCGCGCGCCCGATGGATCTCGGGCCGGCCGGCGAGCCGGTGATCGAGAACCTGAACACCCCGGACGTGCCGTGGCTGCAGCCGGTGCCGGACTCGCTCGTCGCCGACCCGGCCGAGACCGTCGCCTCACGCGAGACGATCCGGCTCGCCTTCGTCGCGGCGCTGCAGCACCTGCCGCCGCGGCAGCGCGCGGTGCTAATCCTCTGCGAGGTGCTGCGCTGGCAGGCGGCCGAGGTGGCCGAGCTGCTCGAGACGAGCGTCGCCTCGGTGAACAGCGCCCTGCAGCGGGCGCGGGCGACGCTTGAGCAGACCGAGCTCAGCCCGGAGTCGTCCTTCGACGAGCCCGACCGCGAGCTGCTCGACCGCTACGTCGCCGCCTTCGAGGCCTACGACCTCGACGCGCTGACCGCGCTGATCCACGAGGACGCGACGCAGTCGATGCCGCCGTTCGATCTCTGGCTCTCCGGCCGCGAGGACATCTTCACGTGGTGGTTCGGGCCCGGCATCGGCTGCAAAGGCTCGCGTGTGATCCCGACCGTGGCGGCAAACGGCTCGCCCGCCTTCGGGCAGTACAAGCCGAAAGAGTCGGGCGACGGCTACGAGCCCTGGGCGCTACAGGTGCTCGAGCTCTCAGGCGGCCGGGTCGTCGAGTTCAGCTTCTTTCTCGACACGGCGACGCTGTTCCCGCTGTTCGGGCTGCCGCTCACGTTCGACGCGTAGCACGCCGGCGAGGCCCGTGAACCTGATCAGGCACCGCAGTTCGGCCGAGGCGTGCACCAGCCGCAGCTCGAAACCGGCTTCCCGCGCGGCCAGCTGGAGGCGGGCCAGCGCGTCGACGGCAGCCACGTCGGCACGCAGCGCGCGGACGTCGCAGGAGAGCTTCTCCATTGCGAGACAAGACGGCGCGGCGGTCCGGAACTCATCGAGGCAGACGATGAGTTTTGCGATCGCCGCGCGTCTCAGTAAGTTGAGCAAGCGATGAAACTCGACCGACGCACACGCTGGCTGGCGCTCTACGTCCTCTGCCTGGGGGACCTGATGATCGTGCTCGACGCGACGATCGTGAACGTCGCGCTGCCCTCGATCCGCGCCGACCTCGGCTTCACCGAGGAGTCGCTGGCGTGGGTCCTCAACGCGTACCTGCTCACCTTCGGCGGCTTCCTGTTGCTCGGCGGCCGCCTCGGCGATCTGTTCGGCCACCGGCGGCTCTTCCTGAGCGGGATCTCGCTCTTCACGCTCGCCTCGCTCGCCTGTGGCCTTTCGACCTCGCAGAACATGCTGATCGCCGCGCGCGCGGTGCAGGGGCTCGGCGGCGCGGTCGTCTCCGCGGTGGCGCTCTCGCTGCTCCTGCTGCTCTTCCAGGAGCCCGCCGAGCGGACGAAGGCGATGGGCTTCTTCGGCTTCGTGATGGCCGGCGGCGGCAGCATCGGCGTGCTGCTCGGCGGCGTGCTCACCGACGCGCTCAGCTGGCACTGGATCTTCCTCGTCAACATCCCGGTCGGGATCGCGGTCTTCGCGCTCTGCCTGCCGCTGCTACCGGCCGACCGCAAGCACGAGGGATCGCGCGGCCCGGTGGACGTCGCCGGCGCGGTGACGATCACCGCTGCGCTGATCCTGGCCGTCTACGCGATCGTCAACGGCAACGGGAACGGCTGGCTCTCGGCGGAGACGCTCGGGCTGCTCGGAGCGGCGGTCGTCCTCTTCGGCGTCTTCCTCACGGTCGAGTCGCGCGTGGCGGCTCCGCTCGTGCCGCTGCGGCTCTTCCGCAACCGGAACCTCTCCGTGGCCAACGGCGTCGGCGTGCTCTGGTCGGCCGGGATGTTCGCGTGGTTCTTCTTCGCCGCGCAGTACCTCGGGCTCGTGCTCGGTTACGACCCGCTGCACGTCGGGCTCGCCTTCTTGCCGGCGAACATCATCATGGGTGCCTTCTCGCTCGGCCTGTCGGCACGCATCGTGATGCGCTTCGGCACGCGGCTGCCGATCGGCGTCGGGATGGCGCTCGTCTCGCTCGGGCTGCTGCTCTTCGCGCGCGCGCCCGTGAACGGAAGCTTCTGGCTCGACGTGCTGCCGGGCATGGTCATCCTCGGCGTCGGCGTCGGGATGGCGATGAACCCGGTGCTGATCGCTGCGATGAGCGACGTCGAGCCGAGCGAGTCCGGGCTGGCCTCCGGCATCGTCAACACCGGCTTCATGATGGGCGGCGCTCTCGGCCTGGCCGTGCTGGCGAGCCTCGCAGCCTGGCGCACCGGCAGTCTCGGCTCCGCGTCGGATCCGGTGGCGCTGAACGGCGGCTACCACCTCGCCTTCGTGGTCGGCGCGGTCTTCGCCGGCCTCGCCTCTGCACTCGCGGTGGTGCTGCTGCGCGATCGGTCGCCGCAGCCCCACGGCTCAACAGCGCCCGCCTTCGAGTAGCCTCGGGGCGTGCGAGCGCTCGTCAAGGAGACCCGCGAGGTTGCGCAGGGCACCCTGCTGATCATCTTCGACCTGCAGGGCGAAGAGGCCGACTTCCGGCCGGGCCAGTACTTCTGGGTCGAGCTGCCGGACCGCGGGCACGACGACGAGAAAGGCCTGCGCCGGCACTTCTCTGTCGTCACCTCGCCGACCGAGCGCGGCGTGCTCGGCGTGTGCACGCGCCTGCGCGACACCGCCTTCAAGAAGACGCTTGCCGAGCTCGAGGTAGGGGACGAGGTCGAGGTCGAGCCGCCGAAGGGCGACTACGTCCTGCCGGAGGACACGAGCCCGCACTACGTGTTCGTGGCCGGCGGGATCGGGATCACCGTCTTTCGCTCGATGCTGCACTACATCGCCGACAAGGGCGAGCCCTACCGCGTGACGCTCGTCTACTCGAACCGGGACCGCGCCTCGACGCCGTTCCTCGACGAGCTCCAGGAGCTGGAGAAGGCGATCCCGGGCTGCCAGCTTGTGCTCACAATGACCGAGGACGAGGGCTGGGAAGGCGAGAGCCGCTACGTCAGCCCCGACCTGTTGAGCGACCACCTCGAGGGCGAGCTCGGCGACTACACCTACCTCGTGGCCGGCCCTCCGGGGATGGTCGAGGGCGTCACCGGGCAGCTGCGCGCCGCCGGCGTGCCGGAGGAGCAGGTGCTCCCCGACAGCTTCAGCGGTTACTGAGCCTCGGTCTGCAGCAGCCCGCGGTCGAGCGCGTAACGGACGAGCTCCGCGCGGCTGGACAGGTCGAGCTTCTGCATGATGTGCGCCCGGTGCGTCTCTGCCGTTCGCACCGAGATCACGAGCTGTTTGGCGATCTCCTGGTTGGTATGGCCGAGCGCGAGCAGGCGCAGGACCTCGTGCTCGCGCTCGCTGAGCCCGTCGCCTTGCCTCGACCGCGACTCGGCCGCGACCAGACGAGCCCCGAGCTCCGGGTTGACGTAGCGGCCGCCCGCGGCGACCTCGCGCACGGCGGCGACGATCTCTGTCTCCGCGAGCACGTACCCGCTCGCGCCGGCCGCGAATGCCTCTTGCACCGCCTGCGGGTCGTCCTGCCCTCCGAGGACGACGATCTTGGCGCCGGGGCTCTCGTGCAGGAGCGTCGGCACGAGCTCGAGCGCGCCGTGCCCGAGCAGGATCACGTCGGGCTGCGACGCGCCTGCCGCCAGCAGCGCCTGGGCGAGCGTGTCGGCCTCGTCGACCGGCCCGACTCCGTCGGCCTGGAGGGCGACCTTGAGCGTCGCGCGGAGCTCGGCCGGCTCGTTCGCGATCAGGACGCGCGTGCTCATTGCGCCGCGAGGAGATCTGGCGCGGTGCCGATCGCGATCAACGGGCCCTCGGAGGGTCGCAGCCAGCTCAGCGTCGTAACGAGCCGGGGCAGCGGCAGGCTCACGCAACCGAGCGTCGGCCGCCCGGTGCTGGCGTGGAAGAAGATCCCGGAGCCGCGGCCCGCGACGACCGGGCTCGTGTTGTAGGCGATCACGGCGAGATGGCGGTAGGCGGTCGGCGAGCGGGAGAGGTCTTCGCTCTTCGTTCGGAACGGCGGCATCGAGCCGCAGCGAACGTGGCGGAAACGGTTGTACCAGGGCGAGGCGGGATCCTCGACCCACCAGTCGCCGCAGACGAGCCGGCGGTAGCCGTAGTGGACGCCGGGGTTCGGGGCGATGCCGTAGATCGTGCGCAGGAAGCCGAAGATTCCCGCCGGCGTGCGGCGGTCGCCCTCACGCTTCTCTGGCGAGGTGCCGCGCTGCCCGAGCCACGCCGCCCACGGGCCGTAGGCCGCGCGCCAGCAGCCGGCGCGCTTCGTCCAGAGGCGCAGCGAGCCTTGCGTGGAGGCGCGTGCCCGCGCGACGACGGTGATCAGCTGCCTCGCCGAGCCCGTCTCGAGCCGGCCGGCGAAGGTCGGCGTGCAGCCCGCCGCGCGCTCGTCGCGCGCAGAGGCCGAGGCGGCCACGGCCAGCGCGACGAGGGTGAGAGCGAGCAGCCTCATCGACCTGCAGACTACGGACGATGGTTGCGCTCTTGCTTGTCGCAGCCGCGCTTCAGGCGCCGCCGTTCACGCACTCGGCGTCGCGGGTGACTGCGGCCGACCTGCCGCATTCCTGGCACCGCGGCTGCCCGGTGGCGCCCGCGTCGCTGCGGCGGCTGCGCCTCGCCTACTGGGGGTTCGACGGGCGAGCCCACGGCGGCGCGCTGATCGTGAGCGTGAAAGGGGTCGCCTCGCTGACGCGCGTCTTCTCGCGCCTTTACGCGGCCCGCTTCCCGATCCGGCGGATGCGGCCGATCGACGCCTACGGCGGGAGCGACGAGCGCTCGCTCGACGCCGACAACACGGCCGCCTTCAACTGCCGCTACGCCGTGGCGTCCGGCCCGAAGCGCTGGTCGGTGCACGCCTACGGGGTGGCGGTGGACGTCAACCCGGTCGAGAACCCGTACGTCCTCGGCAGCAGCGTCCACCCGCACGCGGGTCGCGCCTACCTCGACCGCTCGCGCTACCGACCGGGAATGGCCGTCGCAGGTCGGCTGCTCGTGCGCGTCTTCGCGGATGCAGGCTGGCAGTGGGGCGGGCGCTGGACGGGATCGCCCGACTACCAGCACTTCTCCGCGAGCGGCGGCTGATGGACGTCGTCCCTTCCGGCGTGCGCGACCAGCCCAAGGCGGGCCAGATCGAGGGCGTGCAGGCGGCGCGGCTCGAGCCGCACGTCGACCACCGCGGCTCGCTCTTCGAGATCATCAACTTCGAGCACCCGTTCTGGCAGGAGCCCGTCGTCTACGCCTACGGGATCACGATCCGGCCCGGCCGGATCAAGGGCTGGGGGATGCACAAGCTCCAGACCGACCGCTACGCGGTCGTCAACGGCTCGGTGCGCGTCGTGCTCTTCGACGGCCGCAGCGAGTCGCCGACGCAGGGACTGATCGACGTGCGCCAGCTGACGGGTGAGGCGCCGAGCCTCCTTGCGATCCCGCCCGGCGTCTGGCACGCCGACCAGAACTGGGGCGATGACGACGCGCTGATCGTCAACTTCCCGACCCGCCCGTACGACCCCGCCTCGCCGGACAAGTACCGGCTCGACCCGCACTCGGGCGAGATCCCGTTCGACTGGTCGCTGCCCGACGGCTAGCCGTCGGAGGCGAGTCGTCCGAGGACGGTGCCGAAGAGCAGGTGCCGCCAGGTCGCCTGGGCGAAGGCGCGTGGGTTCGTCAGCAGCGGCGGAATGCCGGGCTCGCCGCGGGCGGGGTGGTAGCGGTCGATCACCGCGCAGAGCGGGTAGAGCGTTGCGTGCTCGGCGAGCGCCATCGCCACCGCGAGCCGTCGCGAAGGCACGGGCACGCGCCGCCGCAGCTCCTCGAAGGCGAGACCGAAGACGGCGCCGTTCGCCGCGTGCAGCGCGAAGCCGGCGAGTCGCCAGCTGGGCCCGCGAGTGACCGCCTTGCCAAGCACCGCGACGTCCGAGTAGTCACAGCGGAGCACCCACTGGTCGACCGGCTCGGCGAGACCCCACACGGTCGCGGCCACGGCTCCGGCCGCGGCCGATCGCAATCGGCTCATGCGTCCACTGCTACCCGGAGCGACGAGACGTAGTCGCGCAGAGCGGCCGGCCCGTCCTCGGCGACCTCGACGGCGCGGGAGCCGACGACGATTCCGTCCGCCAGCTGCGCCGCGGCGCGCGCGTGCTCCGGGGTCGAGATGCCGAAGCCGGCGTACAGCGGCAGTTCGGTCTGCGCGCGGGCGCGTGTGACGAGGCCGGCGAGCGCGGGGGAGAGCTCGCTCCGCGCGCCGGTCGTGCCGGTGACCGTGACGAGGTAGAGCCAGCCGTCGCTCTCTCCGGCCGCGAGGGCGAGCCGCTCGTCGGTCGAGGTCGGCGCGACGAGCTGCACGCGCCGCAGCTCGGGCCGCTCGCCCGCCGGGAGGTCGGCGACGATCATGCTCGTTGCGCCGGCCGCCTTCGCGTCGGTCGCAAAGCGCTCCCAGCCGCTGGCCTCGAGCAGCGAGGAGTAGGTCATCGGCACGAGCGGGGTCTCCGGCAGCCGGTCTCGGGTCGCGGCAAGGACCTCGAGGCACGCACCGGTGCGCATTCCCTGCGCGAGCGCGCGCTCGGCCGCCCGGCGGATGACCGGCCCGTCGGCGAGCGGATCCGAGAACGGGAAGCCGAGCTCGACGAGGTCGGCGCCGCCCTCCACGGCGGCCTGCGCGAGCGCCGGCGTCTCCGGGCCGCACATCAGGTAGATCGCGAGCGCCTTCACGAATCGCGGCGGAGAACGGCGAGGATGTGTTGCCCGCAGGAGAGTGCGCCGGGCTCGCCCGCCAGCTCGAGCTCGACGCGGGAGAGGAATGCGCGCAGCTCCGGCTCCTCGGGCTGGACGGCGGGAAGCAGCCCCGCGGCGCAGGCGTCCACGACGGTTCCGTGCGGCGAGAGGAGCGCCTCGAGCTCGCTCCAGCGGAACAGCTTCATCGCGAGATGCCCGTAGTCGGGCTCGTCGGCCAGCAGGCCGGTGCGGATGATGGCCTCGTTCTTAGGCACCCCGTCGCGGCGGGCCAGATCGACCAGGATCGGGAGGAAGTGGACGACCGTGCCGACGAGCGACATCACCGAGACGAGCACGTGGCCGTCGGGCCTGGTTACGCGGACGAGCTCGGAGATCCCCTCGTCCGCTCGATCGACGATGTAGCTCAGCGGGCCGCCGAAGCACACGACGGCGTCGAAGCTCCCGTCGTCCCAACGGGAGAGGTCGAGCACGTCGGCGACGGCCCGCTCTGCGACGTGTTCCTCGAGGCCTTCGGCCGCGACGTGCTCGCGGTTCAGCTCGAGCTGGCCGGGCGAGAGGTCGGCGACGCTGACCTGCGCGCCGAGCCGGGCGAGCTCGATCGTGAAACGCCCGGGGCCGGCGCCGATCTCGAGCACCCGGTCGCCGGTCTTGACGAAGCGCCGGAGCCGGTCGAGGTGGACGTCGAGGCTCGGCGCGGGCGTGCGCCCGTCGTCGAAGCGCGTCCACTCCTGTTCGCCGTAGTCGTCGAAGAAGGAGGCGGCGCGCTCCGGGTCCCAGCCGATCTGCTCGGTCACCGGGCCGTGACCTCGGCCAGGTCCTTGTCGCCGCGGCCGGAGAGGCAGACCAACACGAGGTTCTCCTCGAGCTCATCGACCCGCGCCAGCGCGTGGGCCGGCTCGAGCGCCGGCAGGATCCCCTCCGTCTGGGCGAGCCGGCGGAAGGCGGCCAGGGCCTCCTCGTCGCTCGTGCCGACGTACTCGGCGCGGCCGCTATCGCGCAGGAACGCATGCTCGGGCCCGACGCCCGGGTAGTCGAGCCCGGCGGAGATCGACTCGGCGTCGAGCACCTGGCCGTCCTCGTCCGCCAGCACGGACGAGCGCGAGCCGTGCAGCACCGCCGGGCGGCCGGAGACGAGGCTCGCCGCGCCTCCGGCCTCGACGCCGACCAGCCGCACCTCGCTGTCGTCCAGGAACCCCGCGAAGAGACCGATCGCGTTCGAGCCGCCCCCCACGCAGGCGAGCGCCACCTCGGGCAGCCGGCCCTCGGCCTCGAGCAGCTGCTCCCGCGCTTCGCGTCCGATCACCGACTGCAGCTCGCGCACGATTTCCGGGTACGGCGCCGGGCCGACGCAGGAACCGATCAGGTAGTGCGTGTCCTCGACGTTCGCGATCCAGTCGCGAATCGCCTCGCTCGTCGCCTCCTTCAGCGTGCGCGTGCCGAACTCGACCGGCCGCACCTCGGCGCCGAGCAGCGCCATCCGCTCGAGGTTCGGCGCTTGGCGCCGCATGTCTTCGCTGCCCATGTAGACCACGCAGTCGAGCCCGAAGCGCGCGCAGACCGTCGCCGTCGCGACGCCGTGCTGGCCGGCACCCGTCTCGGCGACGATCCGTCGCTTGCCGAGGCGCAGCGCGAGCAGGGCCTGGCCGAGCGCGTTGTTCAGCTTGTGCGCGCCGGTGTGGAGCAGATCCTCGCGCTTCAGGTAGAGCCGCTTGCCGGGCGCGAAGCGCTCGGCCAGGGTCAGCGGTGTCGGCCGGCCGGCGTAGCTGCGGCCGAGCTCGTCCAGCTCGGCCTTGAACGCCGGGTCCTCGCGCGCCGCTTGCCAGCCGGCCTCGAGCTCGTCGAGTGCCGGGATCAGCGTCTCCGGGACGAAGCGGCCGCCATACTCGCCGTAGGTCAGCATCGCGCCGCCTCGACGTACGCGCGGATGCGGTCGTGATCCTTGACGCCCGGCTCGAGCTCGAGGCTGGAGCTCGCGTCGACCGCCCACGGGCGCACCCGCTCGATCGCCTCGCGGACGTTCTCGGGCGAGAGCCCGCCGGCGAGCACGATCCGGCCTTCGGCGGCGCTCGCTCGGTCGAGGTGGTTAGGGTCGGCCTCCTGCCACGTGCGGTCGACGACGCGAGCCACCTCGCGGCCGTGCCGGAGCAGGACGCCGTCTCGTGAGCGGTGACCGTTCTCGCGCGCGTAGAGCTGCACGAGGTCGGCGCCGTCGTCGGTGATCTCGCCCACGTGTATCGCCACGCTCAGCATCGTGTCGGGAACGGGGAGCACCCTCGGTGCGCGCCGGGGGGTCTCCCGCGCGAGCACGAAGCCCGCGAGATCGGCTCCCGCCTCCGCCGCGGCGGCCACGTCCTCTTCGCGCGTCAGGCCGCACACCTTGACGAGCGGGCGCATGAGCAGCTCCGCCAGCTTCGCCGCCGGATCCGCTGCACGCATCAGCGTCGAGCCGACGAGCACTGCGTCCGCACCGGCGAGCTCGGCCTCGGCTCCGTGGGCGCGTGCCGCGATCGCGCTCTCGGCGACAACGACCCGGTCGCGCGGGGCGGACTCGACGAGTCGCAGCTGGGCGTCGCGGTCGATCGCGAACGTCGCCAGGTCGCGCGCGTTGATCCCGATCGGGTCGGCCCCGAGCTCGACGGCGCGCGCCAGCTCCTCGGCATCGTGGGCCTCGACCAGCGTGTCGAGCCCGAGCTCTCGTGCCGCCGTCATCAGCGCATGGGCCTGGGAGTCGTCGAGGTCGCGCAGGAGCAGCAGCACGGCGTCGGCGCCGAGGCTTCGCAGCAGCTCGAGCTCGGCACGCTCGGAGAAGAACCCCTTCGCCAGCAACGGCACGTCGCTCGCCGACCGCGCGGCGGCCAGGTCGGCGGGCGTGCCGCCGAAGCGCTCGTCGACGAGGATCGAGACTGACGCGGCGCCGGCCCGCTCGAACGCGGCGGCCAGCACGGCCGGATCGGCGTCGGGCCGCAGCTCCCCCGCCGACGGCGAGCGGCGCTTGACCTCCGCGATCGCGGTCAGGCCGTCCTGGGCGAGCGCCTCGCGGAAGCGGCCCATCAGGTGCTTGCCTCGGCCGCCTGTGAGAACGCGATCAGTTCGTCGAGTCGTGCCAGCGCCGCCCCCGAGTCGACCGCCGTGCGCGCGACTTCGAGCCCCTCGCGCAGGTCGTCGGCGTGCCCGGCTGCGGCGATCGCGCCGGCGGCGTTGAGCAGGATCGCCGACCGCTTCCCGCCGTTCTCGCCGCGGAACACCGCGCGGATCGCCTCGGCGTTGTCACCCGGCGAGCCGCCGCGCAGCTCGGAGGGGTCGCAGCGCTCGATGCCGAGCTCGAGCGGGTCGATCTCCCGCTCGCGCACCCCGCCGTCCACCACCTCGCAGACGAGGTTCGGCCCGGCCGGCGAAAGCTCGTCGATACCGGCCGCGCCGTGGACGACGAAGGCGCGACGCGCGCCGAGCTGCGCAAGCACCTCGGCGATCGTGCGCACCAGCGACGGCGCGTAGACCCCGACCACCTGCGCCCGCGCGCCGGCCGGGTTGGTCAGTGGGCCAAGCACGTTGAACACCGTACGGGCCGCGAGCTCGCGGCGGACGGGCGCCGCATGCCGCATCGCCGGGTGATGCGTCGGCGCGAACAGGAAGCCGAAGCCGAGCTCGTCGATCGAGCGCTCGATCTCCTCGCGCGACAGCTCGAGCCGGAAGCCGAGCGCCTCGAGCACGTCGGCCGAGCCCGAGGCCGACGAGACCGCGCGGTTGCCGTGCTTCGCCACGCCGGCGCCTGCCGCCGCCGCGACGAGGGCGGCAGCGGTGGAGATGTTGATCGTGCGCGACGCGTCGCCGCCGGTGCCCGCCGTGTCGACGAGGTCGTCGCGCTTCGGCCGCACCGTCAGGACGTGCTCCCGCATCGCCTCCGCGCAGCCGGCGATCTCATCGGCCGTCTCGCCCTTCAGCCGCAGCGCCACGAGGAAGCCGCCGATCTGTGCCGGGGTCGCCTCGCCGACCATGATCTCGTTCATCACCGACCGCGCCTCGTCGCGCGTGAGGTCGTGGCCGTCGAGCAGCCGTGCGAGCGCCTGCTGCACCGTCATCGCGCGCCCTCCAGGAAGTTGCGCGCGAGCTCCGGGCCGAGCGGGGTCAGCACCGACTCGGGATGGAACTGGACGCCGTCGACCGGCAGCTCGCGGTGGCGGACGGCCATCACCTCGCCCTCGGCGCAGGTGGCCGAGACCTCGAGGCAGTCCGGGACCGTGGTCGCCGCGAGCGAGTGGTAGCGGCCGGCCTCGAATCGCTCGGGCAGGCCCTGGAAGAGCCCGCGCCCGTCGTGCTCGATCTCGCTTGGCTTGCCGTGGACGAGCCGCTTCGCCTGCCCGACCTCGCCGCCGAAGGCCTCGACGACGACCTGGTGGCCGAGGCAGACGCCCAGCGTCGGCACGCTCGACCCGAGCCGCTGGACGAGCTCCACCGACGCGCCGGCACCGGCCGGCCGGCCCGGACCGGGGGAGACGACGAGGTGCGTCGGCGCCAGCCGCTCGGCCTCGTCGGCGTCGATCGCATCGTTGCGGCGCACGACGACCTCCGCGCCGAGCTCCCCGAACAGGTGCGCGAGGTTGTAGGTGAAGGAGTCGTAGTTGTCGATCAGGAGGATCATGCCGACCGCGCCTCCGCCAGCTCGATCGCGACCTCGAGCGCGGCGAGCTTTCGTAGGCACTCGTCGTGCTCGGCCGCCGGGTCGGAGTCGGCGACGATCCCGGCACCCGCCTGCAACAAGGCGAGCCCGTCGTGCAGCACGACCGTGCGAATCGCGATGCACGCGTCGAGCGCCTCGCCGGGAAGCGCGTAGAGCACCGCGCCCGCGTACGGCCCGCGCCGGTAGGCCTCGAGCTCGGCGATCAGCTGCATCGCCCGCACCTTCGGCGCGCCCGAGACCGTCCCGGCCGGGAAGCACGCGCGCAGCAGATCGAAGTGCGAGACGTCCGGCTTGAGCTCGCCGACGACCTCCGACACGAGGTGCGTGACGTGCGAGAAGCGCTCCGGCTCGAGGAAGCGCGCCACGCGCACCGTTCCCGGCCGGCAGGCGCGGGAGAGGTCATTGCGGCCGAGGTCGACGAGCATCACGTGCTCGGCGCGGTCCTTCTCGGACGAGAGCAGCCGCTCGGCGTCGCCGTCGCCGGGCCGGGTCGTGCCGGCGATCGGGTTCAGCGACGCGTGGCGCCCCTCGGCCTTGACCAGCGTCTCGGGCGAGGAGCCGACCAGCGCCAAGCCGTCGAGCTCGAGCAGGAACAGATACGGCGACGGGTTGACCCGGCGCAGCGAGCGGTAGAGCTCGAGGGCGCTCGCCGAGGTCGGCCGCTCGGCCCGCTGCGAGAGCACCACCTGGAAGGCGTCGCCCGCTCGGATGTGCTCCTTCGCCTTCACGACCGCGCGCTCGTACTGGTGGCGCGACGGGAGCCGTCGGGTCGAGCCCGACCGCGTGCGCGAGCCCGGCTCGGCCGATGGCTGGGGTCCCTGGAGCAGCTCGGCGACGGCGCCCGGCTCGCCGCAGAGCACCTCGGCCATCCCGAGCCCGTGGTCGAAGCGGACGAGCATGTCGGCGACGACGAAGCGGCTCTCGGGCAGGTCGCGGCCCTCGTCCGGCACCGGCACGGTCGGCTCGAGGCGCGCCGCGTGCTCGTAGCCGAGGTAGCCGACGACCGGCTGGCCGCAGGTCTCCGCGTCCTCGAACGAGACGAGCCGCGAGCCGCAGCCGACGAACGAGTGGCGGCCGAGCCGGCCCTTCTCGACCGACTCGAGCAGGAAGCTCGCGCGGCCACCCTGGCGCAGCCGAAGGTAGGCCCCGAGAGGGGTCAGCAGGTCGGTTGAGATGACGGTGAGTGCGTTCATGGCAAACAAAAAGACCCTCCGTCTGGAAGGTCTGCGAGCGGAACGGGTTGAGGGCCTAGGGTCAGATCAGGCGTCGCTCCCGCTCCGCTCGTGCGGCCAGGCCCAGCCCCAGGTGCGCGGTGCGAGAGTCATCGCTCCCAGGGTAGGGGCCGCGGACACGGCACGTCAAGGGTGAGGTTAGGCTCCACGGCCATGGCAGTTCCCGAGCTCCTGCGCAAGCTGCTGACCGCACCCGGCCCTTCGGGCTACGAGACTGCTCCGGCCGCGATCTGGCGCGAGGCCGCGTCCGCGTTCGCGGAGGTCTCGGGCGACGCCCTCGGATCGTCGGTCGCGCGGGTGCCGGGCACGGCGGACGGGCCGTCCCTCGCGGTGCTCGGCCACATCGACGAGATCGGGCTGATGGCCACGCACGTCGACGACGACGGCTTCATCTCGGTGCTCCAGGTGGGCGGGATTCGTCCCGAGGTGCTCCTCGGCCAGCGCGTCGAGATTGTGACGCGCAGCGGCCGTGTGCCGGGCGTCATCGGACGCAAGTGGATGAAGCCGCGCCGCTCGACGGAGAAGCTCGAGCTCGAGCACGGCGACCTGCACATCGATGTCGGCGCGGGCAGCCGCAAGGAGGCGCTCGGCCTCCTGCAGATCGGCGACGTCGCGGTCATCGCCGGCGAGCCGGTCGAGCTTGCAGCCGGCCGGATCGCCTCGCGCTCGCTCGACAACCGGCTCGGCGCGTACGTCGCGCTCGAGGCAGCGAAGCGAGTCGCCGAGGCGGGTGGCGCGCCAGGCGACGTGTTCGCGGTGGCGGCGGTGCAGGAGGAGGTCGGCGACTTCGGCGGGGCCCGCACGAGCGTCTTCGCGCTCGAGCCCAAGGTCGCGCTCGCCGTGGACGTGACCGGGGCGACGGACATTCCCGATGGCGACCCCAAGCTCGACGGTGAGGCCAAGCTCGGCGGCGGCCCGATCGTCAACCGCGGCTCGACGATCAACCCGAAGGTCTTCGAGCTGCTCGTCGAGACGGCCGACGCGGAAGGGATCGGCTATACGGTCAACGTGTCGGCCGGCGACACACACACCGACATGGACGCCGCCTACGCAAGTCGTGCCGGCGTCGCGACCGGCCTGATCTCGCTCGCCACGCGGTACATCCACACGCCTGGCGAGGTCGTCTCGCTGGAAGACGTCGAGGCCACCGTGAAGCTGGTCGCGGCCTTCGCGCAGCGGCTCGAGCCCGGCCTCGACTTCACTCGCTAGGGTTTTCGGATGTCCCGTTCCGTGATCGTCTCGGCCGTGCGCACGCCGTTCGGCAAGCTCGGCGGCTCGCTCGCGAGTCACGAGGCGACGGAGCTCGGCGCGATCGCGATCCGCGGCGCGCTGGAGCGAACCGGCCTCGAGCCGCAGGAACCGCAGTACGTGATCATGGGCCAGGTGCTGCAGGCCGGGGCGGGGCAGGCGCCCGCGCGCCAGGCTGCCGTCGGCGCCGGCCTGCCGAAAGAGACTCCCGCGGACACGATCAACAAGGTCTGCGCGTCGTCGATCCGGGCGATCGAGATCGCCGACTCGATGATCCGAACGGGTGACGTCGAGGTCGTCGTCACTGGTGGAATGGAGTCGATGTCGAATACGCCGTACCTGCTGACGAAGGCGCGTTTCGGTTACCGGCTGGGGAACGGTGAGCTGATCGACTCGATGGTCTTCGACGGCCTGACGTCGACCTTCGACCAGCTGCACATGGTGCAGCAGAACTCGAAGGTCGCTCGCGAGCTCGGCATCTCGCGTGAAGAGCAGGACGCGTGGGCAGCACGTTCGCACGAGCGCGCCGCCGCCGCGCAGGACGCCGGGCGGTTCGACGACGAGATCGTGGCCGTGGGCGACGTGACGGCTGACGCGTCCATCCGGCGCGACACCACCGTCGAGAAGCTTGCTGCGCTCAGGCCGGTTTTCGACCCGGAGGGAACGACGACCGCCGGAAACGCTCCGGGCGTCAACGACGGCGCGAGCTGCGTGGTGGTCTGCTCGGAGGAGTGGGCCGCGAAGCGCGGGCTCGAGCCGCTCGCGACCATTCTTGCCCAGGGGTACGTCGCGGACGATTTCGCCTACCTCGCACGGACGCCCGCAAGGGCCGGTGCGATGGCGCTCGAGCGCGCCGGGAAGACGATCGGCGACGTCGAGCGCGTCGAGATCAACGAAGCGTTCGCGTCGGTAGCGTCGAACTCGACGAAGCTGCTCGGC
>DATIOF010000151.1:0-3903 GCA_035473395.1 Gaiellaceae bacterium | reverse complement strand
GCGCTGGGCGAGGAGCGGACGGCAGATGCAGGCGACGTGCTGTACCGGGTCGGAGATGCCACGTATCCGTTCATCGCGATCCAGGAAGGCGAGGTCGCGATCCTCGATGCCGCCGGGAACGAGATCGTCCGCCACGGCGCCTCGAGCTTTCTCGGCGAGCTGAACCTTCTCTCGGGACAGACCGTCTTCGTGACCGCGCTCGTGACCGAGCCGCTGCGCTACATCACGGTCGAGCGCGACGCGCTGCGCGACGTGCTGTTCGACGACGGGCCGCTCAGCGACGTGATCCTCTCGACCTTCATCGCCCGGCGTGAGGCGCTCCAGACCGTCCAGGGCCTCGGCCTCGAGATCGTCGGCCCGCGTTCGTCCGAAACGACGATGGCGATGCTCGACTTCGTCCGGGCCAACCGGCTCCCGTTCAGCTGGCTCGACACGGAGACGCCGGATGGAGCCGAGGCGCCGCTCGTTCGGCTCCCCGGTGGCGTCGAGCTCGAGCATCCGTCGCGAGGCGAGCTGCTGCGTGCGCTCGGAGTGGGCCGCGAGCTCGAGGCACGGGAGGAGGTCGACCTGCTGGTCGTCGGCGCCGGCCCCGCCGGCCTGACCGCGGCTGTCTACGGCGCTTCCGAGGGCCTCGACACGCTGATCGTCGAGAGCACCGCGCTGGGCGGCCAGGCCGGGTCGTCTCGCCGGATCGAGAACTACCTCGGCTTCCCGGCCGGCATCAGCGGCACCGAGCTCACCAGCCGCGCCGTCACCCAGGCACGCAAGTTCGGCGCACGGCCCGCCACCCCGTTCCGGGCGGTCGCCCTCGAGCCAGGCGACGGGCGGCACATCGTCCGCCTCGAGGAGGACCACGAGATCGCCGCGCGCGCGGTCGTGCTGGCGACGGGCGCGGCGTACCGCCGGCTCCCGCTGGACGAGCTCCACGAGTTCGAGGGCGTGAGCGCCTTCTACGCGGCCGGCCCGCCCGAGGCACAGCAGTGCGGCGCCTCGCGGGTCGCGGTCGTGGGCGGCGGCAACTCCGCAGGGCAGGCGGCCGTCTGGCTCGCCCGCGGCGGAGCGCTCGTGACCCTGCTCCACCGTCGCGCCGATCTGGCCGAGACGATGTCCGACTACCTGATCCACGAGTTGGATCGCTACGGCGTCGCGGTCCGCGATCAGAGCGAGATCGCCGAGCTCCACGGAGAGAACGGACAGCTCGAAGCCGTCACGCTCAAGAGCGGCGAGCAGCTGCCGTTCACGGCCGTCTTCTTCTTCCTCGGCGCCGCGCCGTGCACGGAATGGCTCGACGACGGCGTCGCACGCGATGCCGACGGGTTCATCCTCACCGGCGAGGCCGCCGGCGCCGAGCACCTGCTCGAGACGAGCGTGCCCGGCATCTTTGCCGCCGGCGACGTGCGTTCCGGCTCGAGCAAGCGCTGCGCGGCGGCGGTGGGCGAAGGGTCAATGGCCGTGCAGTTCGTCCACCAGCACCTTGCGCGCCCGGCGAGGGTCACATGAGCGCCGTCTGCACCCACCTCGACCAGGTCGCTCTGACCGAGCTCCCCGAGTCGGTCGACGGCTGCGAGGACTGCCTGCGCGAAGGCACCAAGTGGCTGCACCTCCGGATCTGCCTGACCTGCGGCCACGTCGGCTGCTGCGACGACTCGCCCGAGCGCCACGCGACCGCGCACTACCACGCCACGTCGCACCCGATCATCCGCTCGCTGGAGCCCGGCGAGCAGTGGAGCTGGTGCTACATCGACGAGGTCGGCTTCGTCATCGACGGCGTTCGCGGCTCGACGCGGATCCCGCCCTCGCCGCTGCTGTCGTGACCACCGCCACGCGCCAGCTGCCGGCGATCGCAGCTGAGCTCAGGCGCGCACGCGAGGCGACCATGCAGCTCCTCGAGCCGGTCGACGACGAGCTGCTCGTCGCGCAGGTCTCGCCGATCATGTCGCCGCTCGTCTGGGACCTCGCGCACATCGGCTGGTTCGAGGAGCTCTGGCTCGTACGGCGCGACGGTGAGCAGTCGCTGGAGGGCTTCGACGACCTCTACGACGCGTTCCGGCACGAGCGCGCGGAACGCTCGAGCCTGCCGATCCTGCAGCCGGCCGAGGCGCGTGCCTACCTCGAGGCGGTGCGGCGAAAGACGCTCAGGGTGCTCGAGGACGAGCCGCGCGACGCCTATGTCTACGGGCTCGTCGTGCAGCACGAGCTGCAGCACCAGGAGACGATGCTCCAGACGCTGCAGCTCTCCGGCATTCCATACCCGGCGCCGTCTTACGACGACCTGGAACCGGTACTTGGAGACGTGCTCGTCCCGGCCGGCCCGTTCACGCTCGGCACGAACGACCGGTCGTGGTCGTACGACAACGAGCGGCCGGCGCACGTCGTCGACGTGCCGGCGTTCCGACTCGAGCGCTTCCCGGTCACGAACGAGCGCTTCATGGAGTTCGTCGAGGACGGCGGCTATCGGGAACGGCGCCACTGGAGCGAGGACGGCTGGCGCTGGCTGCAGGCCGAGCGTGTCGAAGCACCGCTCTACTGGGAGCGCGCCGCCGAAGGCTGGCTGCGGCGGCGCTTCGGGCACCTCGAGCCGGTGCCGCCGGCCGAGCCGGTGATGCACGTCTCGTTCTACGAGGCCGAGGCGGTCGCGGCCCGGGCCGGCAAGCGACTCCCGACTGAGGCCGAACGGGAGAAGGCGGCGCAGCTTGTGAAGACCGGCGGCGTCTGGGAGTGGACGTCGTCGACGTTCACCGGCTATCCCGGCTTCGAGGCCTTTCCGTACGCCGAGTACTCCGAGGTCTTCTTCGGCGACGAGCATCGCGTGCTCCGCGGCGGCTCGTGGGCAACCGACCCGCTGATCGCGCGCGCCACGTTCCGGAACTGGGACCTGCCCCAGCGGCGGCAAATCTTCAGCGGCGTGCGACTGGCGGCCGACGCATGAGCACGGTGCTCTTCTCTGCCGAAGACCGCAGACTGGCTCTCCGTGAGGAGGCGCTGCACGGACTGACGTCGACGCCGAAGGAGCTGCCGCCGAAGTGGTTCTACGACCGGCGGGGCTCAGAGCTCTTCGAGGCGATCACGCGACTGCCCGAGTACTACTTGACGCGCGCGGAGCGGTCGATCCTCGAACCGCGCGCGGCCGAGATCGCCGAGCTGACAGAGGCGACCACGCTGATCGAGCTCGGCTCGGGAACCTCGGACAAGACGCGCCTGCTGCTCGACGCGCTCGCACCGCGGCGGTTCGTGCCGTTCGACGTCAGCGAGGAGATGCTGCGCGCCAGCGCGGAGCGGCTCGCGCTGCGCTACCCAGCGCTCGAGATCACGGCGCTGGTCGGCGACTTCGACCTGCCCCTGCCGCCGCTGCCGGCGGGGGAGCCGCGGCTGCTCGCGTTCCTCGGCAGCACGATCGGGAACCTCATGCCGACGCGGCGGAAGCTGTTCCTGAACGACGTGGCGTCCTCGCTCGACGAGGGCGACTGGTTCCTGCTCGGCGCCGATCTGGTCAAGACCTCCGCCCGGCTCGAGGCCGCCTACGACGACGCAGCGGGCGTGACCCGCGAGTTCAACCTCAACGTGCTCCGCGTCCTGAACCACGAGCTCGACGCTGACTTCGACCTGCCCGCCTTCGAGCACGTCGCCCGCTGGAACGCCGAGGCGGAGTGGATGGAGATCTTCGTCCGCTCCACCCGCCAGCAGACCGTGCGGCTCGAGGCGCTCGAGCTCGAGGTCGCGTTCGAGGCCGGCGAGCTCATGCGCACCGAGATCAGCGCGAAGTTCCACCTGCCGCGACTGGTCGGCGAGCTCGAGGCGGCTGGGCTCGCTACGCGGTGCTGCTGGACCGACCCAGCAGGCGACTTCGCCCTTCTGCTCGCTATGCGCCCGGCAAGATTCGAACTTGCGACCTCTGCCTCCGCA
>DATIOF010000150.1:0-22006 GCA_035473395.1 Gaiellaceae bacterium | reverse complement strand
GCGAACTTGCCCTCGAGCAGGTAGAGGCAGGTCTGCAGCGCCGCGAGCTCATCGTCGGTCAGCTCGAGCGGCGGCAGGAAGTAGCTCTCGGAGCGCATGTTGTAGAGCTCCTCGCCCGTGTACTCGTCCCGCTGGGAGTGGAGCGGGACGCCGAGCGCGATCAGCTCCGCGCGGTCGGAGTAGAAGCGCCGCGCAAAGGCCTCGTCCGACATCTCCTGGTAGCCCTCGACCTGGCCCTTGATGTCGCGCGCCGTGACAGCCCGCCGCTCCGCCATCAAGAAGGCGACGAGCGAGAGCTGACGGATCAGCTTGTCCGTGTCGTGCGACACCCGGAACGAGACTATCGCCTGGCGGCGAGCCGGGCTACGCCGCGACCTTCGAGCGGTCGAGGTGCTGGTGCGACGGGCAGTAGTCGCGGTCCGGCAGCGGCGTGCGCTGGCACGGCTTGCCCTTGCGCGTCGTCGCCCGGCAGCGGGCGATCCCGCCGTCGAATGCGCCGGCCTCGATCTGGCTCTCGATGAACCCGACCGCCGCCGCAACGCCCTCGCGCACGGCCCAGGCGACTTGCGCCTGGCAGGTGATCGGGAAGTAGCGCCGGATGTCCTGGAAGAGCGCCCGGTCGGGCTTGGCGAAGTAGAGCGGGTCCTTGGCGAGCCGTTCCATCGTCTGCTCGCAAGCCTCGAGCACCTCGCGCCGGTACACGTTCCGGGTCTCACCCGTCACATAGGGGTCGACCAGGTCCTTGATCGACCGGTAGATGGCGCGTGAGTACTGATACATGCAGGCTTGAATTTGCAGCGTTCGCTCGTCCATCAGTCAGTATCTCCGGCTCCTATTAATCTCCCGCAAAGCTTTGTTAATGGGCGGTTAACCCTCGACCTGGCACTGCCTGCGACGCTGAGTCTAACGAACCAGGGCCGTGTTACAAAGTCGGGTACCCCGTTGGCTTTGCGGTAAACGTCAGCGGGTGATCCGGCGAGGGTACGGCTCGCGGTAGCCGCGGCGGTGGGCTTCGATCACGTGGCTCTGCGCCTCGACCTCGTTGTCGTAGATCCCGAAGAAGACGACGAAGTAGCCCGGGTGGAGGCTCGAGAAGGCCGAGGAGTCGATCACGCCGACCGGCTTCAAGCCCAGGCGCAGCGCCTGCTTGGCCTCGCCGATCGCGCCGGCCCGGCCGTTCGTGGTCGGCACCGAGTCGAGCACGATCGTCCAGCCGCTCTTCGTCGCGGGCCACGCGACCGGGGAGGGCTTCGGCGGCGGGGGAGGCGGGGGCGCCGCGGTTGTGCCTGTCGGGGCTGTCGTCGTCGGCGCCGTGGTCGTCGGCTCGGGCGCGGTCTGGGTCGGCACGCTCGTCGATGAGCCGACGTCGGTGCGGACGACCGTGCCGTTGGCCGAGCTCGAGTCGTCGGCGAGCCACACGGCCGAGACGACGCCCGCCACGATCGCCACCACCAGCGCCAGCAGTGCCGGCCAGATCCAGTCGCCCGGATACCAGCCGATGCGCCGGCGCCAGCGTGCGCCGAGCCGGGTGATCAGGCTTGGATGCGCAGGTAGCCGCTCGCCGCATTCGAGGCAGTACTCCTGGCCGTCGTTGTACTGCGTGCCGCAGCGCGGGCAGCGCCGGTCGTCCTCCGGGTGCGCCACTCAGCGCTCCCAGGGATCGGACGAGTGCAGGATCGTCTCGTCGACCGCGGGCTCGGCCTCTGCGGGGTCGGCCTCGGCTTCGGCCTCCGGCTCGGGCTCCGCTTGAGCCTCAGCCGCCACCTCGTCGCTCGTCTCGACCGGCCGGCCGCACTGCGCGCAGAAGGTGGCATCGGCCGACAGCGGATGCCCGCAGCCCTCGCAGGCGACGACCGGCTCGGCGCCGACCGGCCGCCCGCAGTTGGCGCAGAAGTGGGATCCCCAGGGAACCGGCGCGCCGCACTCGCAGGTCGTCGGCGCTCGCCGCGCGGTCGCTACTGCCTCCAGCATCGAGTCGAGCTCGCGGAGCCGGTCCTCGAGCGCGACGATCTCGCGGCACTGCTCGATCAGCAACTGGTCGCGGAAGCTCGAGCGGCGGTACATCTCCAGCGTCAGCCCGCCGAGGTGGCGAATCCGCTCCTCGCGCGCCTTGACGATCGCGCGTCGTTCGCGCCGCAACGCCCCCGGCGAGGGCGCTCGCCGGAAGACCGGTTGCGGCCCCGCCGCGGTGCCGCCGCCGGACCGCCTGTTTAGCAGGGAAAAACGCACCACGAGCGGCGCGAGTCTAGCAGCGCTGCCGGACTCCCTAGCTCGACGCCGGGCGTCGTCCGAAGCCGGTGACGAGGGCGATGAACAGCAGCGCCCCGACGAGGCCGACCACGATCCCGACCCAGGGGATCACGAACCCGAAGACGAGCCCGATCACCATCAGCGCGATGGCGAGCCCGACCACTAGAGGTCGATCACGACGAGGCGCTCTTCGGTCAGCTCGCGCACCGCGTAGGCCGGCCCTTCGCGCGTGTTGCCCGAGTCCTTGACCCCGCCGTAAGGCATCTGGTCGGAGCGGAAGGTCGGCGCCTCGTTGACGATCACGCCGCCGAAGTCGAGCTCCTGCGCGGCCCGCATGGCGCTGTCGAGGCGGCTCGTGAAGATCCCGGCCTGCAGGCCGTAGCGCGTCGAGTTGGCCAGTTCGATCGCCTCGTCCAGCGAGTCGACCGCGTTCACGGTCACGACCGGGCCGAAGACCTCCTCGCAGCTGACCTTGAGCTCAGGTGAGGCGTTGCCGATCACGGTCGGCTGGATCAGGCCGTCCTCCTCGCCGCCCGTCAGGATCTCCGCGCCCGTGCCCTTCGCCTCCTCGATCCAGGCGAGGATCCGCTCCTTCGCGCCGGCGTCGATCACCGGTCCGACGTCGGTCTCCTCGTCGGCCGGGTCACCGACCTTGAGCTCGCGCACGCGTGGGACGAAGAGCTCGACGAAGCGGTCGTACGCGGGTCGCTCGACGTAGATCCGCTGGACCGAGATGCAGCTCTGGCCGGCGAAGGCGAAGGCGTTCGCCGCCATCGCCGCGGCCGCGGTCTCGATGTCGGCGTCGGCCGTGACGATCACCGGCGTCGCGTTGCCGAGCTCGAGGCTGACCTTCTTCTTCGGTGCGCGCTCCTTCAGGCCCCAGCCGACGCCGCCCGAGCCGGTGAAGGTGATCGCCTTCACGCGCTCGTCCTCGACCAGCACGTCGCCGATCTCGGCCGACGGCCCGACGACGACGCTGAGCCAGCCGGGCGGAAGGCCGGCCTCGTCCTCGAGCTCGGCCAGCGTCAGCGCCGAGAGCGGCGTCTGGCTCGCCGGCTTGAGCACGACGGCGCAGCCGGCCGCGAGCGCCGGGGCGAGCTTGTGCGCGACCAGGTTGAGCGGAAAGTTGAACGGCGAGATCGCGCCGACGATCCCGATCGGCCGTCGCAGCGTGAAGCCGAGCTTGCCCTCGCCGGCTTGCGCCGCGTCCATCGGCACCACCTCGCCGGCCAGCTTGCGCGCCTCGACGGCGGCGAAGGTGTAGGTCGACATCGCCCGCGAGGTCTCGACCCGGGCGGCCTTGAGCGGCTTGCCCGCCTCGTCCGAGATCTGCCGCGCGATCTCCTCGTGGCGCCGCGCGATCCCGGCCACGACCTTGACGAGGATCTCCGCGCGCTTGTGGGCCGGCAAGGGATCGCGCATCGCGAGCTCGGCGGCGTCGATCGCGCGACGAGTCTCGTCGGCACCGGCCTTGGCGACGCGGCTGACCAGCTCGCCCGAGTAGGGAGAGCGCACCTCGACCCACTCGCCGGTCTCGGTCCATTCGCCCGCGACGAGCAGCTTTCGGTCGCTGGTCGTGACGGCCACGAGGGCTAGTCTAGAACGGTCGTGGCGCGTGCCGAGGCTCTCATCGTGGACGCCGTCCGCTCGCCGATCGGGAAGCGGAACGGCACGCTCGCCTCGCTGCGCGCGGACGAGCTGGCAGGCCAGGTCCTGAACGCCCTCGTCGAGCGCAACGGCCTCGATCCCGGGGAAGTCGAGGACGTCCAGCTGGGCTGCGTCTCGCAGGTCGGCGAGCAGGGCTGGAACATCGCCCGGATGGCCCCGCTCGTCGCCGGCTGGCCGGACTCGGTGCCCGGCGCAACGGTCGACCGGCAGTGCGGCTCGTCGATGCAGTGCAACTTCAACGCGGCGGCTGCGGTCTCGTCCGGCCAGCTCGATCTTGTCGTCGCCGCCGGGGTCGAGTCGATGTCGCGCGTGCCGATGGGCTCGAGCGGGGGCGACCTCTCGCCGACCCTGCTCGAGCGCTGGGAGATCGTTCCGCAGGGAATCTCGGCCGAGCTGATCGCGGATGAGTGGAACCTCTCGCGTGAGGAGCTCGATGCGTACTCGTACGAGTCGCATCGCCGCGCGCTCGCCGCGATCGAGGAGATCCGCTTCGAGCGCGAGGTCGTGCCGGTCGAGGTCTCGGATCCGCACACCGGCGTCGTCTTCGGCGTCGACGAGACGCCGCGCGCTGACACCTCGCTCGAGGCGCTGGCGGCGTTGAAGCCGGCCTTCGTGCCCGAGGGGAAGGTGACCGCGGGGAACTCGAGCCAGATCTGCGACGGCGCCGCGGCCGTGCTGGTCGCGAGCGAAGCCGCGTGCTCGAGGCTCGGCCTGGAACCGCGCGGGCGCTTCGTCTCGTTCGGCCTGGTCGGCGTCGACCCGCGGCTGATGCTGCACGGCAATCCGCAAGCGTGCGAGCGCGCGCTTACGCGTGCGGGGCTCGGCTGGGACGACGTCGCCGTGGTCGAGGTGAACGAGGCCTTCGCCTCGGTCGCCCTCCAGTTCATGCGCGACACCGGGCTCGAGGAGCGCTGGGAAGACGTCAACCCGAACGGCGGCGGCATCTCGCTCGGCCACCCGCTCGGCGCGACCGGCGCACGGATGACGGCGACGCTCCTGAACGAGCTCGAGCGGCGCGACGCGCGCTACGGCGTGGCGACGATGTGCATCGGCTTCGGCCAGGCGATCGCGGCCGTGATCGAACGCCTGTAAGACACGGTTTCGGCACGAAGCCGGCACAGACGCGTCACATGTTCGACGCTAGTCTCAAGAGCGGGGGTTAGGGGCCGAAGGCCCCGGGGGAAAGGGTTCACGCGAGGGCACGGAGGACGGAGCGCATAGGATCGCGCGCCGTGGAGGTCGCTCGGGTTGGGGTCGTCGGGCTCGGCACGATGGGTGCCGGGATCGCTCAGGTCTGCCTGCAGGCCGGGTTCGAGGTCGTCGGTCGCGAGGTCGAGCCCGAAGCCGGTGAGCGCGCGCGGCAGCGGATCGACCACTACCTCAGCCGCGGCGTCGAGAAGGAGCGGTTGACCCAGGACGAGAAGGACGCCGCGCTCGGCCGCCTGACGCTGACGAACGAGCTCGCCGACCTGGCGGACTGCCAGCTCGTGATCGAGGCCGCCTTCGAGGACCTCGAGGTCAAGCGCGAGCTCTTCGGCCAGCTCGACGGGATCGCACCGCCGCCGGCGATCCTGGCCACCAACACCTCCGCGCTCTCCGTCACCCAGATCGGCGACGCCACGGAGACACCGGAGCGCGTGGTGGGCATGCACTTCTTCAACCCCGCGCCGGTGCTGCCGCTGGTCGAGGTCGTCCGCACCGCACAGACGAGCGACGATGCCTTCGAGACCGCGTTTGCCTTCGCGCAGCGGCTCGGCAAGGAGCCGGTCGCCTGCAACGACACGCCGGGGTTCATCGTCAACCGGATCCTGATCCCGCTGCTGAACGACTGCGTGCGCGTGCTCGACGAGGCGCGAGTCAGCCCGGAGGACGTCGACCGCGCGATGCGGTTCGGGGTGAACTGGCCGATCGGGCCGTGCGCGCTGATCGACCTGATCGGCATCGACGTTCACGTCCACGCCTCGGAGGCGTTGCACGGCGCGCTCGGTGAGGAGCGGATGGCGCCGCCGGAGCGGCTGCTGGAGATGCAGCGCGAAGGCAACCTCGGCCGCAAGACCGGCCGCGGCTTCTTCACCTACGACTAGCGCGCCAGCCGGGCCCAGACGTTCTCGACCAGCCGCGAGATCGCCGGGTCGGTGATCGACGCCGCGAAGTTGAGCGCGCCGGCTGCGAAGACGCGCGCGCCGGAGCCGCTCTCGTAGTACGTCATCTCCGCGTCGTTTGAGCCGATCGCGCTCGGGATCCGCGCAAGCAGCCGCGTCCCGGCCGGCGAGCTCGGCGTGCGCGCGTCGATCTCGATCCCGTAGCGGCCGAACGCCGAGCCGTTGTGAAGCCCCGTCCCCGCGAACGCCCACGGCGCCGTGCTCGCGCCCTGCACGACATAGGGAGCCTGCGAAGTGCCGTAGTTCGAGGCCGACCACTGCACCCCGACGAGCGACGCCTCCGGCTTGCCGAGCGTGCGCCACATTGCCACCCGCCGCAGCGTCTGGCCCGAGCGCGCCACCTTCCAAAAGAAGTTGTTCGCCGAGAGGAACATCAGGTCGCCGCCGAGGTCGCGGTAGCGCTTGACGACGTCGTAGGCGTGGCCGCCGACGTACTCCTCGTGGCCGGGGAAGACGACAAGGTCGTAGGCACGCCGCAGCGCGTCGCCGCCGGCGACTCGCTCGAGGTCGTCGTCGGTGAGGAAGTCGACCTGCTTGCCGGTGCGGCTCAGCCACGAGATGAAGCTGAGGTCCCAGTCGCGGAAGCGGAACGGGACGCCGAACTCGAGGAACGGGCGCGTCAGGTCGACCGTCGGGCTCGCACCGCCGACGTACCAGCTGTCGCCCCAGCCGTCGCCGTTGGCGTCGAGGAAGTTGTACGCCTGCCACGTGTTCGTCGAGAGCACGACCGCGACCTTGTGCTCGCCGAGCGTGCGCGGCCGCAGGATCAGCGGCGCGTACCCGACGCGTCCGTCCGGCGAGTTCACGCGCAGGAAGTAGAGGCCGCTCTGGGCGACGCCCGCGGCGCTGATCTGCACGTAGTGGGGCGCGCTGCCGCGGGCCAGCCAGGCGAGCTGCACCGCCGGAGCGACCGCGACGCCGCCGGTGCGCAGGTCGTGCACGGTCGGCTTCGGCAGGCTTGCGAACGAGAAGAGCTGCAGCCGCACCTGCTTCGCGTCGGTGGCGATCCCGACGGTCGCCGTCCCGCCGACCGGGTAGCTGCGGGCGAGGAAGCCGGCCTCGATTCCCTGCACGCGGACGACCAGCCCGCTCGTCAGCCGGTTCGGCCGCGGCGGCTCGTAGCCGTACACGCGACGGCCGCCGTTCGGGCCGGCGACGACGAACCGGACCAGATACGTGCGGTCGGGCGTCGACCGTGCCGGCCTCCAGGCGATCGTGTGCGGGCCCGCCGTGAGCCGCCGCCGTGTGCTCCAGACCGTCTGCACGGGGCGGCGGACCTCGTCCGTTGCGACCACCCGCACCTCGACCGTGGCCGCGTGGTCGAGCTTGAAGCGGATCAACGCGCGATCGCGAAAGCCGTCGCCGTTCGGGCTGACCGTCGCCAGCCACGGCGTGTCGCCGGCGAAGGGCGTGCCGCCGTTCGAGATTCGCAGGCCCAGCAGCCGCGGAGGCCCCGTTTTTGCCGGCGCAGAGGCCGCGGCTCCAACCGCGATCCCCGCTGCCAGCGCAGCTATCGCAAAGCGTTTACGCATTCCTTACAACCCGCTGATCCCCAACTCACCTGAGCCGCCGATACTGTCGAACAGATGACGCGGATCCTCGTACTCATGCTGCTCCTGTTGGCCAGCACGGTACCGCTCGCGCTGGCCGGCGGTGTCCCGACCGACGGGACGCTCTCGGTCAAACGCGGGCGCGGGATGCTGACCCTCAACGTGACCGGGACGGTCATCGGGCGGGTCGGCAACGGGCGCGTCCAGGTGCGCGACTTCAAGCCCGGGGACGGCAATGACCCGCAGTGGAGCTGCAAGCGGCACCGCATCTCCCGGCAGGTGAGCTACTGCAAGGGCCGGAACCTGGGCTTCCGCGTCGAGGACGGCCACTTCACGATCAGCGTCAGGGGCAGCGGGATCTCGATCTCGGCCGTGGCGCACGGCCAGGTCGGCGTCGACGGCGCCGGCGACATGGGGGTCAACGACGGCGTGATGTCGATCGACGACGGGGCGTACCAGTCGCTGCCGGACTTCCTGACGACGTTTCCCCTCGGGCAGCCGCCGCCCGGGAGCTGAGCGGCGCCGTCGTTATCCTGAGGCCATGACAGCCCAGGCGCAGACGGTGTTGGTGATCGAGGACGAGTCCTCGATCGCGTCCTTCGTCGCGCTCTACCTGAAGAACGCCGGCTACTCGGTGCGCACCGCCGCCACCGGCGCGGAGGGGCTCGCGCAGGTCGAGTCGGAGCGGCCCGACCTGATCGTGCTCGACCTGATGCTGCCCGACGTGGACGGGATCGAGGTCTGCCGGCGGATCCGCAAGGACTCCGACGTGCCGATCCTTATGCTCACCGCGCGCGACGAGGACGTGGACAAGATCATCGGCCTCGAGGTCGGCGCCGACGATTACCTGACGAAGCCGTTCAATCCGCGCGAGCTGGTCGCGCGCGTGAAGTCGATCCTGCGCCGGAGCGTGACGGACCGCCGCGAGTCGGAGTCGAAGGAGCTCAAGCACGGCGACCTCGAGATCGACGCGGGCCGCCGCACGGCCAAGGTCGCAGGCGAGGAGATCCAGCTCGCGCCGAAGGAGTTCGACCTGCTCTGGGAGCTGCTCGACCACAACGGCCTCGTGCTGACGCGCGACCAGTTGCTCGAGCGGGTCTGGGGCTACACCTTCGCCGGCGACACGCGCACGGTGGACGTGCACGTGCGCCAGCTCCGCCGCAAGCTCGGCGACGCTTCGCCGATCGTCACCGTCTGGGGGGTCGGCTACAAGGTCGCGCCCCCGCGGGACGCGGCGGTCAGCGCCTAGGCGCGCGGGGCCGCGACGATGCGGTCGCTGCGCTTCCAGCTCCCGGCGCTCTTCCTGCTCGGCGTGGTGGTCGCCGGCTTCGTCTCCGCGGCGATCGCGTTGCGGCTCTTCCGGTCGTACGCACAGGACCGCTCGCGCTCGCAGGCGTACAGCGAGCTGAAGAAGGAGTCGAACGGCCTCACGCAGCTGTACGGCAAGCGCGCCGGGCTGAAGCTGCTTTCGCCGTCGGCGCTCGAGCTCGCGACCGGCGATCGCATCTACTACCGGGGGCTCGATCCGTTCCCGGGACAGAAGCAGGCACGCTTCCGGCCGCTGCCGAAGGCGGCCGACCAGCGCCTCGTCAGGCGGCACGCGCTGAGGCTCTTCGTCTTCCGGCCGCCGGACGCCAAGACGAGGCTGCTCGCGGTGGCACGGCCGCTGTTCGTCGGCAAGCGATCACTGGGGACGATCGTGGTCGCCAAGCCCGAGACCGTGCTCGCTCAGCGTTGGCTTGCGCTGATCGAGCGGCTCCTGATCGCGTTCGCGGGCGGCGTGCTCGTCGCGGCGGCGTTCGCCTGGTACTCCTCGCGCCGGATCACGACGCCGGTGCTTCAGCTCTCGGCGGCCGCGGACGAGGTCGCGCACGGCAACTACGACGTCGAGGTCCCCAGCGGCGGCGCCGGCGAGATCGGGACGCTCGCCGAGCGTTTCGACGAGATGGCCTCGCGCCTCGCCGAGACCGAGGAGCTCGAGCGCAACTTCCTGATGACGGTCTCGCACGAGCTGCGCACCCCGCTGACCGCGATCCGCGGCCACGTGGGCGCACTGCGGGAGGGCGTCGTCACCGACGACGAGCTGCGGGAGGCCTCGCTGACCGTGATCGCCGCGGAGGCCGAGCGGCTCGAGCGCCTCGTCGGCGACGTGCTCGACCTGGCGAAGCTCGACGCGCACCGCTTCACCGTGCTGCAGGAGGAGGTCGACATGGAGCGGCTCGTCGACCGCGCCTACGTCACCTTCAGCGAGGAGGCGCGCCGGCGCGGGATCGACTACCGGCGCGAGCTCGAGGCCAAGCCGGTGATCGTCACCGACGGCGACCGCGTCTTGCAGATCATCACGAACCTGCTCTCGAACGCCTTCCGCTGGACGCCCGACGGTGGCCGCGTCGACCTGGAGCTGAGCGCGACCGACGGCAGCGTCTACGTCAGCATCGGCGACAGCGGCCCGGGGATCGCGCCCTCCGAGCGCGAGCGGATCTTCCGCCCGTTCTGGTCGCGCGGAGGCGGCGGCACGGGCCTCGGCCTGCCGATCGCGCGCGAGCTGGCAGCGGCGCTCGGCGGCCGGATCAGCCTCGAGAGCTCGGCCGAGACCGGGAGCCGCTTCGAGCTGATGCTGCCGACGCGCCCCAGATAGCCTCCCGCGCGTGGTTGCTGCGCCCGAGCTCGTCGAGCTGCCGCGCCGCCGCTCGCCCGCGCGAGCCGCGCTCGTGGCGCTGCGCCCGCGTCAATGGTCGAAGAACCTGCTCGTCTTCGCCGGCCTCGTCTTCGCGGCCAAGCTCGGCGACCCGCTCCGCTGGCTGGAGGCGTCCGTCTGCTTTGTCGCCTACTGCTCGATCTCGAGCGCGTCGTACCTGACTAACGACGTGCGCGACCGGCACGACGACCGGCTGCACCCGGTCAAGCGCTCGCGGCCGATCGCCCGCGGTGAGCTCTCGCCGCGAGCCGCGCTGACGATGGCCGGCGCGCTGGCGTTGCTGGCGCTGCTCCTCGTCGCTCCGCTCGGCCTTGGCTCGGTGCTGTTGCTGCTGGCCTTTGCGGGACTGCAGACCGGGTACACGCTGCGGTTGAAGCACGTCGTGCTGCTCGACGTGCTGACGATCGCGTCGCTGTTCGTGATCCGCGCGGCCGCGGGCGCCGAGGCCGTGAACGTGCCGATCTCGGCGTGGCTGCTGCTCTGCACGGCCTTGCTCGCGCTCTTCCTCGCGCTGGCCAAGCGCCGCGGCGAGCTGGTGCTCGTCGGCGCCGAGCGCGCGCCGGGCCGCCCGGTGCTCGAGGGCTACTCGCTGGAGCTGGTCGACCAGCTGATCGGGATCGTGGCCTCTGCGACGGTGATCGCGTACGCCCTCTACACGCTCACGGCCGGGCACTCGAGAGCGCTGCTGACGACGGTGCCGTTCGTCGTCTTCGGCGTCTTCCGCTACCTGCTGCTGATGCACCGCCACGACGTCGGCGAGGAGCCGGAGCAGGTGCTGCTCACCGACGTGCCGATCCTGCTCACGGTCGCCGGCTGGATCGTGACCGCGGCGGCGATCCTCGCATTCACCTGAAGCGCGGGCTGATCCTCGCCGCCGCGCTGGCGGTGGTCGTGGTGCTCGGGCTCGGGCTCTACGCGGACTTCGGCTCGCTCGGCGAGGAGCTGGCGAGCTTCCGCTGGGAGCTGTTCCCACTCGCGCTCGCGTTCACGGCGCTCAACTACCTGCTCCGCTTCTTCCGTTGGGACCGCTACCTCGCCAAGCTCGCGATCGAGATCCCGCGCGGCCGCAGCTTCACGATCTTCGTCGCCGGTCTGACGATGACGATCACGCCGGGAAAGCTCGGCGAGCTGCTCAAGTGCGGCCTCCTGAAGCGCTCGTTCGACGTGCCGGTGCGGCGCTCGGCACCAGTTGTGCTGGCCGAGCGGGTGACCGACGCGACCGGCGTCGTCGTGCTGGCCGTCGTCGGCGGCGCTGGCGTGCGGAACTGGCCGCTGCTGGCCGCCGCGCTGATCGCGGTCGCGGCGGCCGTCGTCGTCGTGCGCAGCCCGCTGCTCGACCGGTTCGGGCGGCTTGGCGAGGCCCCCGCAGCGGCCCGCGCGCTGCTCGGCACGCGCCTGCTCGTCGAGATGACACTGCTCTCGGCGGTCTCGTGGTTCTTCGAGTGCCTCGCCGCCTACCTCTGCGTCCGCGGGCTGAGCCTCGACCTCTCGCTGGCGGACACGATCGTCGTCTTCACTCTGGGCAGCCTGGCCGGCGCGATCTCGTTCCTGCCCGGCGGGCTGGGCGTCGCCGAGGGCAGCATGACCGGCCTGATCCGCCATCTCGGCGACACGACGAAGGCCGGCGCGGCTGCTGCGACGCTCCTGATCAGGCTCTCGACGCTCTGGTTCGCGGTCGTGCTCGGCCTGGTCGGGCTGGCAGTGGACGAGCGGTCGTACCGGCGGAGTCAGCCGGTGCGGCGCTCTTCCATGCGGTAGACGATCGCGCCCTCGCCCGTCTGCAGCTTGCGCTCGAGCGTGGTCAGCCGCCGCTCGACCGACTTCCAGCTCGACGTGATCAGGTCGACGAGCAGCCCAAGGTCGTCCACGCGCGCGTGGCGCTCCGAGAGTAGGTCGCCCTCGACGCGCTCCAGCCGGCGGATCACCTGGTTCATCAGCCCGCGGATCTCGGCGAGGTTGCGGCCGACCGGGCGAACCTGCTCCTGCAGGCCGTCCTTGACGGCGTCCTCGACCTTGCCCGGAATCGTCGCCTCGAGCTCGGCGGCGGTCAGCGCAAGCTCCTCGACCTGGGCGCGCGCCCGCTCGAGCGCGGCGTCCACCGCGGCCGCGTCCGGGCGGCCCTCGGCGGCTTCGCGCAGGCGCTCGCGTGCCTTCTCGATAGCTTCGTCAGTCATCGGCGGCAACGGTAACGTCCGGGTCGGATGAGGTCGTCCGAGCTGGACTACGAGTTACCGCAGGAGCTGATCGCCCAGCATCCGCCCGAGCGGCGCGATGGGTCGCGGCTGCTCGTCCACGACCGCGCGAGCGGCGAGACGCGGCACCGGCATTTCGACGAGCTCCCGGCGGAGCTCGTCGACGGCACGCTCGTCGTCGTCAACGACACGCGCGTCCTGCCGGCGCGGCTGCGGCTCGAGCGTCCCGGCGGCGGAGAGGCGGAGGTGCTGCTGCTGGAGCGGCTTGGCGAGAACGGGACGTGGGAGGCCCTCGCACGCCCGTCGCGCAAGCTGCGGCCCGGGCAGCGGCTCGGCCCGGTCGAGTTGCTGGAGCCGCTCGGCGAGGGCCGCTGGCGGCTGCGGCTCGACGGCGAGCCGGCTGGCGAAGCGCCGCTGCCGCCGTACATCCGCGGGCCGCTTGCCGATCCCGAGCGCTACCAGACGGTCTACGCGCGCAGCGACGGCTCGGCCGCGGCGCCCACCGCCGGGCTGCACTTCACGCCCGAGCTGCTCGCGACCCTCGACGTCGAGCGGGTGACCCTGCACGTCGGTCTTGACACCTTCCGGCCGCTGGCCGCCGAGACCCTGGATGAGCACGAGCTGCACAGCGAGCGCTACGAGGTCGAGCCCGCCGCCTGGGGGCGGATCCGCGCGGCCGAGCGGGTGCTCGCGGTCGGCACAACCACCGTGCGGGTGCTCGAGTCCCTCGCGCGCGGGGCGCCGTTGAGCGGACGCACCGATCTCTTCATCACGCCAGGCTTCGAGTTCCGGCGTGTCGACGCGCTGCTGACGAACTTCCACCTGCCGCGCTCGACGCTGCTCGCGCTGGTGATGGCGTTCGCCGGCGTCGAGCAGACCCGCCGGCTCTACCGGCTCGCGATCGAGGAGCGCTACCGCTTCTACTCGTTCGGCGACGCGATGCTGCTGTTGTGAGCGCTTCTTCCCGTGGAGGAACCAACACGCTTCCGGCGCGAACCGGGCACAGACACGTGCGCCGCGCCCCGATACGCTCGCAGCGGGAGCGAGGGTGGACGCCAAGCCCCACCCAAAAGGGCGGGGGTGCGCTTCTTGGTTGAACGCTGGCCGATGAAAGGCGCCGCCGAATGGCGCGTCTTCTGGCGTGAGCGCGGGATGCAGGAGCTTGCGCAGGTACTCGCTGAAAGCTGGGCGCCGCTCGCCGCGGCGAGCTCGGCGGAGCGCGAGTCTTGCTCCTTCCGCGTCGCGTCCCTGCTCGGGAGCCGCGCGCCCGTGCTGGCTCTCGCAGAGGAGCTGGGACGCATCCGCCGCGACGAGCTCGGGCTGGCCGCCGGTCGCGACGAGGACGAGCGCGCCGCGGTCACGATCACGACTTGGTTCACGAGCGCAGCCGCGTGAGCGCCTTCACGCTCGGCGCCACCGACGGCGCCGCCCGCACCGGCGTTCTGCGCACCACGCACGGCGAGCTGCGCACGCCCGCGTTCATGCCGGTCGGCACCAAGGCGACGGTCAAGGCCGTCGACCCCGACGAGCTCCGTCAGCTCGGAGCAGAGATCCTGCTCTGCAACACCTACCACCTGCACTTCCGCCCCGGCGCCGACCTGATCGCCGAGCTCGGCGGGCTCCACCGCTTCATGGCCTGGGACGGTCCGATCCTGACCGACTCCGGCGGCTTCCAGGTCTTCTCGCTGCGCCACACGATCCTGCGCCAGGACGACGAAGGGCTCACCTTCCGCTCGGTCTACGACGGCGACGAGGCTCGCTTCACGCCCGAGCTCGCGGCGCGGATCCAGGCCCAGCTCGGCTCCGACATCGCGATGTGCCTCGACGTCGTGCCGCCGGCGGACGCCCCGCGGAGCGAGCTCGCGGAGGCGGTCCGGCGCACGACGCTCTGGGCGAAGCGCCAGCTGCAGGCCGAGCGGGCGCCGGGCCAGCTCCTGTTCGGGATCGCCCAGGGCGGCTCCGACCACGAGCTGCGCCGCCGGAGCGTCGAGGAGATCGCCGAGCTCGGCTTCGACGGCCACGCGCTGGGCGGCCTCGCGATCGGCGAGTCGAAGGAGCAGATGCTCGAGACGACGACCTGGGCCGCCGAGCTTCTCCCGTCCGAGCGCCCGCGCTACTTCATGGGGATCGGCGATCCGGTCGGCATCCTCGAGGTGATCGAGCGTGGCATCGACATGCTCGACTGCGTGCTGCCGACCCGTAACGCACGCACGGGCTCGGCACTCACCTGGGAAGGGCAGCTGAACATCAAGGGCGCGCGCTTCGCTCGCGACTCGCGGCCGCTCGACGAGGACTGCGCCTGCCCGGCCTGCACGAGGTTCTCGCGCGCGTACGTGAGGCACCTCCTGAACCAGCAGGAGATCATGGGGCTGCGGCTCCTGAGCCTGCATAATTTGCAGTTCCTGCTCGACCTCGTCGCCGGCGCGCGCGACGCGATCGAGCGGGGCGAGCTGGGCTCGTACAAGGAGAACGCGCTGGCGCGGCTGCAGCGCCCGAAGGAGGCAGGCACGTGGGCGGCTACCTGATCATCATCGGCGTCCTCTTCGCCTCCCTCTGGCTGTTCCTGATCCGGCCGCAAAGGCGCAGGCAGGTCGAGCAGGCGCGGCTGCAGGGCTCGATCGAGCCCGGTGCCGAAATTCTGACCGCCGGCGGCGTATATGGAACGGTGACCGCGATCGAAGACGACGTCGTCAAGGTGGAAATCGCGCCGGGGACGGTGATCAGGCTCGACCGCCGCGCGGTCGCGACGGTCGTGCAGGAACCCGAGCCCGAGGCGGAAATCGAGGCGGAAGCGGACGACCCGGCTTCGCGCGGCGAAAGCTAGTCTGTTGCGGCTCGAATGAGCAATCGGCGCTCCCACCTGATCCTCGTCGGCCTGATCCTGGCGGCTCTGGCTGGCGTCGCACTGCTCGCGATCCCAGGCTCGCCGGCGCACAAGAAGGTCACGCTCGGCCTCGATCTCCAGGGCGGCCTCGAGGTCGTGTTGAAGGCGGTGCCGCCGCCCGGCAAGACCTGCGACTCCGCCTGCATGGACCGCTCGGTCTCGATCATGCGGAGCCGGATCGACAAGCTCGGCGTCTCCGAGCCCGAGATCCGCAAGCAGGGCTCGAACCAGATCGTGATCCAGCTGGCAGGCGTCCACGATCCAAACAAGGCCGCGCAGATCATCGGCACGACCGCCCAGCTCCAGTTCTACGACCTCGAAAAGGACGTGTTCGGCCCATCATCGGACGGTGCAGGCCATGTGATCGCCAATAGCAGCCTCTTCGACCTGCTGACCAAGGTGAAGGCCGACACGAAGAACGGCGGCTCGCAGTACTACCTCTTCAACGCGAAGAAGAAGCCGGTCGCCGGCCCTGAGGCGACACGCGAGCGCCTGCTCGGTTCAACGCTCAGTACCGGCCGAAAGCTGAACGGCACTGTCCCGGCCGGTTTCACCGTGCTGGCAGTTCCGAAGAAGGCGATCGTGGTCAGCTGCAATCAGGCAAATGGTTGTCCTGGCGTGCAGCAGGCGGACGCAGCAGCCCCGACGCTCTACTACCTGTTCAAGTACGACCCGCCTGTCGTTCCGGAGGCGACAGGTGAGGATCTGAAGCTGTCGTCCATCGCCGCCGACATCAGCACCCAGGGCCAGGGCAACGTGGTGCGGCTCGGCTTCACGGGCAAGGGCAATTCGAAGTTCCACGACATCACGCGCGCGGAGGCCCAGCGCGGCGCAGCGCTCGCCGCCGCCGCCGGCCAGACCGGGAGCGACCAGGCCACGGTCCAGCAGTTCGCGCAGCACTTCGCGATCGTGCTCGACGGCCAGCTTCAGTCGACGCCGTTCATCGATTACAAGCAGAACCCGGACGGGATCGACCCGACGGCCGGCGGCGCAGAGATCTCGAACATCGCGAGCATCGGCGAGGCGAAGGATCTGGCGCTCGTCCTCCAGACGGGCGCGCTGCCGGTCCAGTTCCACCAGATCGAGCGCACCGACGTCTCGGCCACGCTCGGGAAGGATTCGCTCAAGCAGGCAAAGCTCGCCGCCCTGATCGGCCTGCTCATCGTCGCCGTCTTCCTGCTGGCGCTGTACCGCTTCCTCGGCGTCGTCGCGGTCATCGGCCTCGGCATCTACGCCGCGTTTCTGTACGCGGCGATCCTGCTCTTCCACGTCACGCTGACGCTCCCCGGTTTCGCCGGCCTGATCCTGACGATCGGAGTCGCGGCCGACGCGAACGTCGTCATCTTCGAACGGATCAAGGAAGAAGTGCGCGCCGGGAAGTCCGTGCGCGCCGGCATCCAGGCCGGTTACGCCAAGGGCTTCCACACCATCATCGACGCCAACGTCGTCACCGTGATCACGGCCCTGGTCCTGTTCGCTGTCGCGACCGCGAGTGTGAAGGGCTTCGCCCTGATGCTGATGATCGGCACCGTCATCTCGCTGATCACGGCCGTCGCCGCGACGCGCGCGATGCTCGGGCTGCTCGCCGGCTTCCGCTGGTTCGAGAACCCGAGCTTCATGGGCGCGAGCGGCGAGCAGAGCTGGCGCTTCCTGCAGATCGACTTCATGCGCAAGCGCTACCTCTGGTTCGCGATCTCGGGCGCGATCGTGGTGATCTCGATCGGCGCGCTGGCCGTGAAGGGCCTGAACCTCGGGATCGACTTCAAGGGCGGCACCCAGGTCTCGTTCACGACGCCGCAGCCGACCTCGCTTGCGTCGGTGCGCGACCAGACGACCAAGTTCGGCAAGGAGCCGGTCGTCCAGGGCCGCGGCAGGGCTGTGGGCGGAGATCAATACAAGAGTTTCCAGCTGCGCCTGCAAACCCTCAACGGGACACAGACGAGCGCCCTCAAGGACGCGATCGCGAACCAGTTCCACACGACGAAGATCCAGATCCAGACCGTCTCCGCCAGCTTCGGGAGACAGATCGCGCGCTCGGCGATCATCGCGATCCTCTTCTCGCTGCTGCTGATCATCCTCTACCTGGCGGTGCGGTTCGACTTCAAGTTCGCCGCGCCGGTGATCGTCGCGCTGCTGCACGACATCGTGATCACGGTCGGCGTCTATGCGCTGCTCGGGCGGGAGGTGTCGAACTCGACCGTCGCCGCCGTGCTGACCGTGCTCGGCTACTCGATCTACGACACGATCATCATCTTCGACCGCATCAGGGAGAACATCCCGTTGATGCGGCGGGCGCCGTTCGCGACGATCGCGAACGTCTCGCTCTGGGAGACGATCCGCCGCTCGCTGGCGACGACGCTGATCACGCTGCTGCCGATCTTCTCGCTGCTGATCTTCGGCGGCGCGACGCTCAAGGACTTCGCCTTTGCGCTGATGGTCGGGATCATCTCCGGCGCCTACTCGTCGATCTTCATCGCCGCCCCGCTGCTGACGATCTGGAAGGAGCGCGAACCGGAGTACGCGCGCCGGATCGGCCAGGAGCCGACGAGCACCGATGGCGCTCGGGCCGCGCTCGAGGACTCCGAGGAGGCTCTTGCGGCCGAGCCCGCGCCTGACCTCTCGCCGGTCGGAGCGGTCGAGCGCGCGGCGGGAGCCAACGCGGAGAAGCGCGAGCGCCGCCGGCAGCGGCGACGCGCGAGGCCCCATGGCCGCTCCCGCTGAGCTGCGCGACCTGGCCGAGAAGCTCGTGCTCGCCGGCGTCGGCGCGGTGGCGCTGACCGCCGAGCGGGCGGACGCGCTCGCCGACGAGCTGTCGGCGCGCGGGGGCATCGGGCGCGACGAGGCGCACGCGGTCGTCGAGGAGCTGGTCGGCCGCTGGCGCAGCGAGAGCGTCCGGATGGGCGAGCGGACCGGGGTGGGGCTGGCGGCGCTGTTCCGCGAGCTCGGGCTCGTCACGCGCGTCGAGCTCGAGGAGCTGGAGCTCCGGGTCGCCCAGATCGAGCACCGGCTGCGGCTGCTCGAGCCGTGAATCCGCTGCGACGGCTCGGCAGCGTCGAGGCGGGCTGGTGGGTCGGCCGGAAGATCGCGCCTCGGGTGGCGGTGACGCTCGCGCCGGCTGCTGGCTATGGCGTCGAGCGGGTGCCGCGCGAGGGCGGTGGCGTAGTCGCCGCGAACCACTTCTCGGGGATCGACCATCCGCTGATCGGATCCTTCTCACCCCGGCCGCTGTACTTCCTGGCCAAGGCCGAGCTGTTCGAGATCCCGGTGCTCGGGTCGGTCTTGAGCTGGCTCGGCGTCTTCGCCGTGCGCCGCGGCGAGGGCGACCGCGAGGCGGTGCGTCGCGCTCGCGAGCTCGTGCGCGAGGGCAAACTGGTCTGCGTGCACGTCGAGGGCACGCGGCAGCGCTTCGGCCATCCGGGCCCGCTGCACCCCGGTGGGCTGATGATTGCGATGCAGGAGGGCGTGCCCGTGATTCCGTGCGCCGTCGACACGTTCGGCTGGCGGCCCTGGAACCGTCGCACGTGCTCGGTCGTGTGGGGCGAGCCGCTGAGCGTCGCCGACCTCCCGCGCAACCGGAAGGGCTACGCCGAAGCAGGCGAGCGCGTCGGCGACGAGATCGTCCGCCTCTGGCGCCTGGCCGTCGCCGCCTCGGCCGCAGGCCTGCCGGAAGAGCTTCCCGACGGCGCGCGCCGCAGCGGGATCAACCCCAAGCCGTAGCGCCCTTCGGCGGGGACTGTCCCCGGTCACCGTCCCCGCTGGGCCTGTCCAGCGTCATGAAAGCGTGACGATCTATCCACAGATCCCGGTTGGGCCCGCGGCTTCATGCGATTCTGGCTCGACAGGCGCCGCGAGGGAGACGGCCGGACCGGCCCCCGCGGCGTCCGGTGGCCCCTGCGCGCGTGTCACACTGAACGCATGGCGAGCACGGCCAGCCGCAGGAACCTCGGCCGGATCTCCGAGATCGCCCAGGTCGCGGTCAGGCACGGCTTCGGCTACTTCTTCGAGACCCACCGCCTGACCGACCTGCTGCCGGGCCGCCCGAAGCTCGGCACGGCCGCGACCAGCCCGTCCGAACGCGGCCGGCACCTGCGCGAGATGCTCGACGAGCTCGGCCCAACCTTCGTCAAGTTCGGCCAACTGCTCTCGACCCGCCCGGACGTCGTCCCGCCGGACATCGTGGTCGAGCTGCAGAAGCTCCAGGACGACGTTCGCCCGGTCCCCTACGAGGACGTCGAGCGCGTCATCCGCGAAGACCTCGAGCTGAGCATCGAGCAGCTCTTCACCGAGTTCGACCCGACCCCGATCGCCGCCGCCTCGATCGGCCAGGTGCACCGCGCAACCCTCCCGAACGGCCACCGTGTCGCGGTCAAGGTGCAGCGCCCGAACGCGCCGAGACAGATCGAGGCCGACCTGGCGCTCCTCTACCAGGCTGGCCGCCTGATCAGGGAGCGGGTGCGGGCGCTCGAGTTCATCGACCCGCGCCAGCTCGTCGACGAGTTCGCGCGTTCGATCCGCCAGGAGCTCGACTACCGCCTCGAGGCCCGCAACGCCGAGGCCTTCCACCACCGCTTCTCCGGGCACCCGCACGTGCAGATCCCGCGCGTCTACTGGAGCTACACGCGCACGCGCGTCCTGACGCTCGAGCTGATCGAGGGGGTCCAGCTCGCCGACCTGCCGCTCGACGCCTGGGAGATGGAGGAGCGCCGCCGCCTGGCCTACCTGATGGCCGAGACCTGGATGACGATGATCTTCCGGCACGGCTTCTTCCACGGCGACCCGCACCCGGCGAACATCTTCGTGATCGGCGACGCCGAGCACATCGGGCTCGTCGACTTCGGTCAGGTCGGGAAGCTAACCGACGACGACATGTCGAAGCTGACGCGGCTCTTCATCGACGCCGCGAGCGAGCGCATCGAGGCCCTGCCACGCCGGCTGGCCGAGCTCGGCGTTCGCTACCCGAAGGAGCGCGAGGACGAGTTCGTCGCCGAGCTGCGCGAGATGTACGCGCGCTACTACGGGGCCAGCCTCGCCGAGATCGACCCGCTGCAGGTGATCCGCGAGGCCTTCCAGCTCATCTACCGGATGAACCTGCGCCTCCCGACGCGCTTCGTGATGCTCGACAAGGCGATCGCGACGCTTGGCTCGGTCGGCGTCGAGCTCTACCCGGACTTCAACGTGTTCGAGGTCGCCTTGCCGTACGCGCGCGGCCTGATGTTCGACCGGTACACGCCGAAGCGGGTGCTGAAGCGCGCCCAGGCGGAAGGCTTCGAGCTGGCTCGGATCGCGCGTGACCTGCCGTACCAGGTGCACGACGTGCTGGAGGAGTTCCGCGACGGCCAGATCGAGGTCGGCTTCGTGCACAAGGGCTTGGACGAGTTCATGCGCAAGCTCGACGTGGCCTTCAACCGGCTGGTGATCGCGCTGGTCACGGTCGGCGGCCTGATCGGCTCGAGCCTGATCGGGATCTTCTCGACGAAGGGGCCGCAAATCGCAGGCGTGAACTTCCTCTCCTTCGTCGGGTTCGTCCTCTCAGCGATCCTCGGGCTCTGGTTGCTTTGGGGCGTGCTCCGCTCCGGACGGTTGTAGAAAGCTCGTCGCACTTCCGCGCAAAAGGACATCTGGCGCGGACCCGGAGCAGCGGATAGCTTCGATGCATGTCGCAGGCGCTGCTCCTCGCCGAGGCCGAGCCGGGAACCCGAGAGTTCCTCGCGCGGCACCTGGCGAGTGACGGCTTCGCGGTGCTCGGTGCGGACGCCGGACGCGAGGCCCTGGAGCTGGTGGAGCGCGAGCGGCCCGACCTCGTGCTCGTCGGCGGTCTTCCGGACGCGCCGGCGCTCGAGGTCTGCCGCGTCCTGCGCGAAGGCGAGCCGGGCCGCTCTTGGGACCGCGACGTGCCGGTGATCGTGCTCGGCGAGTCACGGGCCGACGCGGTCGACCGGGTGCACGCCTTCGAGCGCGGCTGCGACGACTTTGTCCCGCGCCCGTTCCACTACGAGGAGCTGGTGGCCAGGATCCACGCGGTCCTGCGCCGGGCCCAGCCGGGGATCCGCGAACGGCTCGCCGCCGGCCCGCTCGCGATCGACCGCGCGACTCGCCGCGTGACCGTCCGGGGCCTGAACGTCGCGCTCTCGGCGAAGGAGTACGAGCTGCTGGTCAAGCTCGCGACCCAGCCGACGCGGGTCTTCACCAAGGAGGAGCTGCTGCGCGAGGTCTGGGGCTTCCGCTCACTCGGCCGGACGCGCACGCTCGACTCGCACGCCTCGCGCCTGCGCCGCAAGCTCGCGCGTGCGGGCGCCGCCGACTGCGTGCTGAACGTCTGGGGCGTCGGCTACCGGCTGATCGCGGACTACGAGGAGGTGCTCAGCACCGCGTAGGTCGAACAGTTAGCCTCGCGGCATGGAGGACGCCGTCCGCGTGACGAAAGTGCCCGGCGAGCCCGAAGCGGAAGTCTTCTGCGGGCTGCTGCGGGCGAACGGGATCAAGTGCGCGTATCGGCCCACCGACGAAGCCGACTCGGCGTTCGAGGGCTTCGGCGGGGAGGGCGGCGAGCGCGAGATCCTCGTCGCGCCCGCCGATCTCGAGGCCGCGCGAGCCCTCCTCGA